>NZ_JAUBUN010000032.1:6836-19617 GCF_036702665.1 Microcoleus sp. Aus8_D2 | reverse complement strand
CCACGCATAGGGCCGGGGCGGGTTTATTTCATCTGTTTGTTTGTGTCAATTATTGTTGGTGAACCCGCCCCTACAGGATTAATTGCAATATGATAGTCGATTGTATCATAAAGTTTATTGTCTTTGCAGTTGACCAATCAAATCTAATGCTTTCTGAGCATCTGCGGCCATTCCCTGAGCTCTAAATAAACGGGCGGCTTGCTGCAAATCTGCGATCGCCCCTGGCCGATCTCCCATTCTCACCAACGTAATACCTCGATTAGCATAAGCCTTAGCATAGCTGGGATTGAGTTGAATGGCCTGAGTGTAATCAGCTAAGGCAGAGCGATCGTTATTGATGCGAAATAGCGCTAATCCTCGGTTAAAATAAGTGTTAGCGCGACCTGGATTGATTTGCAGCGCTTGATTGAAATCGTCGATCGCCCCTTTTTGATCGCCCAAGTCCGAAAGTGCCAATCCTCGGTTGTTGTAAGCGGCTGCAAAGTTTCGATCCTGACGGATGACTTGAGTATAATCGGCGATCGCCCCCGGTGTATCGCCCATAGCCGACAAAACCAGCCCCCGATTGTAGTACGCATCGAGATAACCTGCATTTAGGGCGATCGCCTTGCTATAATCGGCGAGACTTTTGGGAATTTCTCTCAAATCAAAATAAGCAAGTCCCCGATAGAAATAAGCTTCTACATAATCCGATTGAGTTTGAATCGCTTTAGTAAAATCGGCAACAGCCCCTGACGCATCTCCCTTATCAAACCGAGTCAAACCCCGAACATAATAAGTTTTAGCATCATTGGGATTGTTCAGTTTCAGAGGTGCATTAGCTGTTGGAGAGGTATTTATCAAAAGTGCCGATCGATTTAACCCAGCTTCGGATAATTTAGCTATAAAAGTGTTAATAGGAATCGCTGAATTAAACCCTGTTTTAGTAATTGCTAAACCTGTGAGGACTTTTATGTCAGAATCTGTAACCTGATCTACATCCAGATCGCCCCATCCATGAACGCCAACTACGTGCCCTTCTCCATCAAATACCGGCCCTCCACTCATTCCCCCTTTCGTAATAGCATTGTAGCGCAAGGTATAACCGCGTGGATGATTCGGGAGACGGCTGGTAACAAAGCCCGGTGAAAATTCAAAATTGCGATTGGCTCCATACTTTTCTTGCAACTCATTCGCTGGATAGCCAAACACAAAAATTCCTGTACCAACTGCCGCTTGTTCGGAATCGCCTAAAGTTACAACAGGATAAGATTCTGCACTGTTAAATGTTACGATTGCTAAATCTGGAGCATTCTGACCTTTCTGCAATAGTACACTACGGGTTACTTGATAATCTTTTCCTGTAGAAGTGTGAATTGTATAAGTAAATTTAGGATTGACAACAACGTGATTAGCTGTCAGTACAGTGTAAGTCGTGCCTTGTTTGGCAATAATAAATCCAGTTCCGCTACTCACCATATTGGGAGATTTTCCATTGATTTGAACGGTGACTGATTCAGCTAATTTGGCAATTTCTGGCGAAGACATCGCGAAAATCGGTGCAGGCGCAAACATGACTATTCCTGCTACTGTTACCGTTCCTGCTAGGATGCTGGCGAGGGAATCAAACCGCGAATAACCCCTATTCATAAGTAATTGCACAAAAGTGAAATTTTTTATACTGCGAATAGTATAGGCGAAAATGAAATCTCCGCAGGCTTGAAACGGTGGAGTTTTTCAGATGATTTCGATTGTTCTGACAATTCGTACAATTCGTACATTTTCGGTATTAAACTGGCGCAGATAGAATTTTGAAAATCCTGTTTCTTTAAACTCTTGTGGGCGGGCTTTGAGCATTGCCCTAAGTAACAGGCTTTCCGGCCTGTTGCACAATAATAACTACTTTTTGTAAACCTAAGTCACACAAAAGATGCCTGTTCCATAATACGGGTACATAACTGTACGGACACGGCAGTGATCAAAGCCGTGTCAACAATCGCCTAAAAGTCATGAGAAATCTCGCTTTTAGCCAAGCCTATAACCCCCGCGTATCCCCCTTATTAAGGGGGACGAAAGAGAAGATTCTTATCCCCCCCCAAAGCATCGGGGGGGTTAGGGGGGGTTAAGAGCAAAACCGCCAAACAGCAGTCTCTGAGGACGTTTGACCTGATTGTTAACACGGCTTTGATCACTGCCGTGTCCCTACCCGGAACTAGCCCGATCGCCCGTAAAGTCCGCCTACAAATAACTAAGCTAAAAACTGGAACTGGGAACCGTTTACTGCCAAAGCAAACGGACTCGCTTGTTCAAATGCACCCACAAGTTCAAAATTATCCGTGTTTAAAACAACTCCCACAATCTGTCCATTTATTGCGTTTTCAATCACCATATCGTTGATAATTCCGTCATTGTCGTAAGCAATCAAATTGTCGTCAGTGAAGATGAGGTCTAATTCTGTTAAACCATCTGTCAAAGCGATGCGATCGCCATCGTCAAAGTTAAAATCGGTAATGACATCGGCTCCATTGACTCCAGACTGTTCGTTGCTTCTGAGGACAAATACGTCAGCACCAGGGCCTCCGGTGAGTACGTCAATTCCGCGATCGCCCGCCAAGAAATCATTGCCGTCATTGCCCTCTAAATCGTCGTCTCCTTGCCCTCCCCGCAGGATATCGTTCCCGGGCCCTCCAAAGATCAGGTCGTTGCCGCTGTCGCCCCTAACTACGTCGTTGCCATCATTTCCATCCAGACCATCGTTACCTTTCCCGCCGTAAATGATGTCATTTCCGCCGCCACCAGCGATAATATCATCCCCGTTATTTCCTAACAGCCGCTCGTTGGAATCCGACGAACCTGCGATCGTATCGTTGCCGTCTAGTCCCCAAACTCCCCAGGGAAAAGACAACAAATTTCCATTCTCTACGTCAATGTCATCTGATGTAGCGAATCCCAAAAGACGCGGCCCGCCGCCCGCAAATACAGGAAATCCCGTCTGATCGCCGATGAGATTGTTAAGCGTTAAAACCATAAGTATGTCCTTGAAAAAAGGCTGATAGCTATATTATATATTTAAATTATTTTATTGCCATACAGCAATTATTTTGAACGATATCCCCACTATTTTTAGCTAAATGAGTGACTCACAACCTACTTACCAATTCCCAATTCCCAATTGGGAATTGCCAATTCCCAATTCCCAATTACCGGGCCTGTTCCTCATTCAACCCAAAGCTGCTATATATCTCGCTTCTGAGTCAAATAGCATTAGTCGCTGACACTATCCACTACGGCTTACCGTTTATAATGGGTGTGACCCGCCTGGTCGCAAACACGTTAATATCACCTATAACGTCGAGACTGAAAGGTTGTTTGTGAAGAAAAGTAAAAGTTTCGGGGCCGATCGTCCGAGAAAACACCTAGTTTCCGATACCTACACACAAACTTTACACACAGGCTCTAAGTTCTTGAAAAATCCATAAATCGCCGATCGCTCACATTGTTTAACAAAATCTACTGCTTTCAGGTGTTTTACTCATGCCTACTCCTAAATCATCTTCCCCTCAAAACAATAACAACTCCGTAAAATCACTGCCAACGGCAGATCCAGATATCATTGCGACAGAGCAAGACAGTGAGAATCTGCCCAACGAACCAGACGTGGAACAGCTACTCGAAGCTTTGACGGCTCAAGTACCGAGTCAATCTGCTGAAATTGAACGCTTGAAAACTTGGAAACAAGATTTAGAGCGACTGTTTCAATTTCTGGGCGATCGCCGCGTTTTAATCGCAGTGATGGAACCGGGAACTTTTGCTCTGCGTTACGCTAACGCGGCATTTTGTCGCTTGGCGGGCTGGGAGGGAACGCCTTTGGTAACTCAATCTCATAACGGTTGGTTTACAGAAACTGGGATCTCTTTGCTAGAACTGTTCGAGGATTGTGATGCAAAAATAGTAGAACAATTGTACCGCCGCCACCTTTTACACTGGGTTTTTAAGCAATTTTATCAAATAAACCTCGATAGTTTGCGGGTGCTAGATGAACCTGTCACGGTGAGCATTAAAAATCCGCAACAGCATGAATCTAGATTTATTGAATTTTGGCTGGGTTCGGAACAGTTGAAAATTACTCGGATTAATTCAAAAAAAGATGAATTTGCAGATCTTCCTTTAAATTTAATGCCTGTTGCAGAACGGGAAGCTTGGCTGATGCAGCCTAATCAATTGGGAACTTTAGCCGAGCGCCTAAATTTAGATAATTACCGCGTCGAAGGTTTGCTGCTGCTAGAAGGTTTTGATGTCACCGTACAGGAGCAAATTCGGCGGCTGACTCAGTTATTGATCGATCGCAATTCGATGCTGCGCCCTGACAAATTTGAGAGAATCGATCGCTATTTGCGATCGCTCTTTAATGCTGACGGCACTTTGCTGCTGCGCCCCGACGGCGAACAGGTACAGCTATTAGTTGCTAAAGACGGCCATCATTTGCAGCCGATTGCTTATTCAATGGAGTCCCTAGAATCTTCTCACTTTTTCAAGGCTACCGCAGCCAATCAAGTTTGGAACGTCCCAGACTTGCGCCGGGAGTGCCGCAGCGAGTGCGAGCGAACTTTGCGGAAAATGGGCACCCAGTCGATGCTGCTGGTGCCCCTGGTAGTCAAATCAGTCACCCGCGAGGGCTGCGGGCTGCGGATTTTGGGCGTGGTGGGGCTGTTGTGCGATCGGGCCAACCACTTCAACAACATAGACGCCCAACACGCCCAAGAACTCATTCCCGCCTTCATTGCAGCCCTGCGGCAAGCCATCCAGCAGCGGTTTACCCACATTCACAACATCCATCCCGCAGTCGAGTGGCGCTTCGCCCAAGAAGCAGAAAGGCGAAGTTGGGGACTGCCCCAAGAGACGATCGTATTTGCAGACGTTCATCCGCTGTACGGAATTTCCGACATTCGCGGTTCCAGCGACGAAAGAAACCGAGCCATTCAAACAGATTTGCTCGAACAATTCCGCTTGGCTTTAGCCATAGCCGATGCCGTTTGTCAAACACAAACTACCCACCTCGGCGAGCAACTGCGCCTCGACTTGCTCGACTACATCCAGGATTTAAAAGAAAAAGTAACAGTCGATATGGAGGTGCGAGCTGCCGAGTATTTAAACGAGCGTTTAGAAGTGTATTTTGACTACTTTGTGCAGTGCGGGCCGCAGGTTCAGGCAGCAGTGGAAGCTTACCGAGCCGCCTGTGAAAACGAACATAACTGCGTTTATGGCGATCGTACCCGCTACGATCAAATGCTCAACCTGATCGGCAACAAACTCCAAGAAACCTGGGCCCGCTGGCAAGAAAAAATGCAGCAAATCCTCCCGCACTACTGCGACATCGAATGCACCGACGGCATGGATCACATGATATATGTCGGAAAGGCGATCGATCCCAAATTCAGCCAATTTCATTTGCACAGTTTGCGGTACGAACAACTGCGAGCAATTTGCGACTGCGGCCGCACAGTTTTCCGCCTGGAAGCCGAGTCTCAAATTAACATGGAACTCGCCCATTTAGTCTTAGTACAAAATACCACCATCGACATTTTTCACAACGAAAACACCGAAAAAATGTTCGATGTCAAAGGCACTCGCGACATCCGCTACGAACTCGTCAAAAAGCGCATCGAAAAAGCCGTTGACAAAGACGCACAAGAGCGAATTACCCAGTCGGGAATGCTAACCGTAGTTTATTCCACCGAAGACGAATGGGAAGAGTACCAACAATACTTGCGCTATTTGTCTCGCGAAGGTTGGGTAGAGCCAAAAGTGCAGACCGGCCTGGTAGAATCACTGCAAGGAGTCAGCGGTTTAAAATTTGCCCGCGTCCGTATTTTACCGGACACAAAAGCTCTTGCAGAATATCGCGAAGTTACTGTTGTCACCGATTGATAAGCCCCAAAATTCTCTTAATTGTAGGGTGCGTCAGGGCTAAGTATTTTGAACGTAGACTCATAAATTTTACCCTGACGCACCCTACGAGCTCGCTGTTATTGCAGATTGACAAGCCCCCAAATTCTCTTAATTGTAGGGTGCGCCTAGCGCACCTTACCACTGACAATAACGAACATCATCGTATTTTCACTTATTCCATATAACCTGTGATTTTTGACCGCAGAATGTACGATCTAAATCACATTAACTCAATCTCATCTAGTGTTAGACTACTTATAATTATATCTGATTCTCAAATAAAATTATGTTAAAATTATCAGAATACAAAATTAACTCTACTCTGCACGAAGGCGTCGAAACAATCATCTATCGCGCCCAAACACCGACAGACGGCTACCCAACAATCCTCAAAGTCCTCAAAGCAGAATATCCTACACTCGAAGCCATTACCCGCCTCAAACACGAATATCAAATCCGCCAAAATTTAGACAGCGAACAAATCGTCAAAGCCATCAATATCGAAACCTTTGACCACCGATTAGGAGTGGTTTTAGAAGACTTTGGAGGCTCATCCTTAGCAGAACTCCTGGAAACAGAAACATTGAGCCCGCGAGCAAATTTAAACATCGCCATCCCCATAGTCAAAGCCCTACAATACCTGCATTTACAAAACATTATTCATAAAGACATCAAACCCAGCAACATCATAATTAACCCACAAACAAAACAAGTAAAACTCACCGACTTCGGCATAGCCACAAAACTCAACAAAGAAAACCCGCAATTCAACAATCCCAACTCAGTCGAAGGCACATTAGCCTATATGTCACCCGAACAAACCGGGAGAATGAACCGCACCCTCGACTACCGCACCGACTTTTATTCCCTCGGAATTACCCTGTATGAAATGCTGACCGGGAAATTGCCTTTCTCCAGCAACGACCCCTTAGAAATAGTTTACAGCCACATCGCAGTTCAAGCAATTTCGCCGCATCAAATTAATTCAGAAATCCCCGTCGCCATCTCAGACATTGTGATGAAATTGATCGCCAAAAATGCCGAACACAGATATCAAAGTGCGGCGGGATTGTTGGCAGACTTAGAAACTTGTTTGCATCAGCTAGAAACCACAGGCTACATAGCAGATTTCATCCCCGGGCGCTTAGACATTCTCAGCCAATTGTTGATTCCCCAAAAATTGTATGGGCGGGAAAATCAGGTTAATGAACTATTAGCAGCATTTGAACGTGTAGGGGCGGGTTCACCCGAATCTTTCCCACCCAGCCCAAATACTAAAAAACCCGCCCGCTCCAAAGCAAAAATCCTTTCACCCGAATCTTTCCCACCCAACCAAAACACAGCAGCATTTGAACCTGTAGGGGCGGGTTCACCCGAATCTTTCCCACCCAACCAAAATACAGAAAAACCCGCCCGCCCCAATGCAAAAACCCTTTCACGCGAATCTTTCCCACCCAACCAAAACACCGAAAAACCCGCCCATTCCCAAAGCGAACTAATGCTAGTCTCTGGTTACTCAGGCATCGGCAAATCAGCCGTAGTCAACGAAGTTAGCAAACCCATAACCAAGTCAAAAGGTTACTTCATCAGCGGCAAATTCGACCAATTTAAACGCAACATTCCCTATGCCTCATTAATCCAAGCATTTAACTCATTGCTGCGGCAATTGCTAACAGAAAGTGCAGCTTCATTAGAAACATGGCGCACTAAAATATTAACAGCATTGGGAACAGACGGCAAAGTAATTGCCGACGTAATTCCCGAACTTGAATTAATTATTGGCAAACAGCCCGAAGTGCCGGAAGTAGGCCCGGCAGAATCACAAAATCGCTTCAATCGGCTTTTCAAAGAATTTCTGCGGGTTTTCCCACAACCAGAACACCCGCTAGTCATATTTTTAGACGATTTGCAGTGGGCTGATTCAGCAACCTTGAAACTAATGCAACTGCTGATTACTGACCCAGAACAGCAATATCTCTTAGTAATTGGTGCCTATCGAGATAATGAAGTTAGTCCGACTCACCCGTTAATTCAGACTGTAGAAGAAATTGAAAAAACTGGTACGATTGTCAACAATATCGTGCTGCAACCGCTGGATTTAGCAGATGTGACTGAGTTAGTCGCTGACACCCTTAACAATTGCACAGAAAAAGTCACAAATCTAGCAGAGTTAATCTGGAATAAAACTGGCGGTAATCCTTTTTTCTTGACGCAATTACTCCAAGCACTATATCAAGACAATCTGTTAAAATTTGACTTTACTGCCATTGCAGATGATGCAAGTAAAGGAGGCTGGAATTGGAATATCGATGAAATTCAAGCGATTGGTATTACCGACAAAAGTGTAGTAGAACTCGTAGCTTCTCGGATTGAAAAATTGCCAGAATCCACGCAAGAAATTTTGAAATTAGCAGCTTGTGTGGGTGATAAATTTGCTCTGGATGTGCTATCTATTGTCAGCGAAAAGTCAGGGAATGCTACAGCCACGGAACTTTATTCAGCTTTACAATCAGGGTTGATTTTGCCCTTGAGCGATGCTTATCGCATTCCTTTACTATTTACGCAAGCAGAAGCGGTTAATCTGACTTTTGACACGTCGCGGGTGGGATATCGATTTTTGCACGATCGCGTCCAGCAAGCTGCCTATTCGCTAATTCCCGAAGCTCAGAAGCAATCTACCCATTTAAAAATCGGTCAACTACTGTTACAAAACACTCCACCGGAACAAATAGAAGATAACATCTTTGATATTGTAAATCAGTTGAATGTCGGAATTGACACGATTAGTAAAGATTCAGAAAAAAAACAGTTAGCAAAATTAAACTTAACTGCTGGGCGCAAGGCAAAATCCGCTGCTGCTTATGAAGTTGCTGTTAGGTATTTGCGCGTGGCTATGGAATTATTGCCAACGGATAGCTGGCAGAGTCAGTATCAATTAACCCTGGAAATTTACGAGTCAACGGCAGAAGCTGAATACTTAAATATCAATTTTGAAGAATCCAAGACTCTCGTAAGTATTATCCTAGAGCAAGCTAAAAATTTACTGGAAAAGGTGAATGCTTATGAACTGCAAATTCAGTCTTATAATGCTCAAAATAAACTTACAGAAGCGTTAAATACAGGACTGGAAGTCCTGAAACTATTAGGTGTTTCTTTTCCTCAAAACCCAAACACGCTAAACATTATGGCGGGACTGATGAAGACAAAATTTATTTTGGGAAGGAAACGAGTTGAGGATTTAGTTAACTTGCCCGAAATGACCAATACTAATAAACAAGCAATTATGCGGATTTTATCAGGGATTCTCGGCACTACTGTTCATACAAAGCCCGCGCTTCTACCACTGCTGGCATTTATGATGCTTAAGCTGTGTATTAAATATGGTAATTCCCCTTATGCTAGTGTCGGCTATGTTTATTATGGTGTAATTCTGTGCAGGATAGGGGATATAAATTTGGGATATAAATTCGGCGAGCTGGCAATTAGGCTGTTAGATAATTTTCATTCAAATTCCCTAAAAAGTATAGTTTATGCAGTATTTAGTTGTTTTATTAAACATTGGAATTCAGACCTTGAGTCTGGATTAAGCTATCTAGTGGAAGCTTTTAAAAATGGGATGACAACCGGAGAATTAGAGTATGCAGGTTATGCTATGGGTGAATATTGTTATTACAAAAGATGGATAGGAGAACCTCTATGTCTGGTTGAGCATGAGACAGGTAAGTATCTAAAATTGATGCGCCAACTTAAATTAGAAATTCCTGTATCCTATATAAGTATCTGGAGGCAGACAAATCTCAATTTGTGCGGAAAATCTGCGGAATCCTGCCATTTAGTCGGTGAGAGCTTTAATGAAGTCGAAATGCTACCAGCTTTAATAGAAGCTAAAAACTTTCTTTTGGTTTGTTCGATTTATAGTGCCAAAGCTCAGCTTAATTTTTCATTCAAAAACTACGTCCAAGCCTTGGAAAATTCAAAGTTATTTGAAGAATACGAAGAAGCTGTGGCAGGATTTTATTCGGTTTCCATGAGTAACTTCTATTATTCTCTCAGTCTCTTAGCTTTGTATCCCCAGGCTAGCAAATCTGAGCAAAAGCAATATCTACAAAAAGTCATAGAGTTGCAAAAAAAGATGAAAAAATGGGCTATTCATGCTCCCATGAACCACCTGCACAAATATGATTTGGTAGAAGCCGAGAAAGCGCGATTGTTATGGCAGAATGAGCGAGCAATGGATTATTACGATCGCGCGATTGCCGGAGCCAAACAAAACAAATATACCCAAGAGGAAGCATTAGCCTATGAATTAGCTGGAGAATTTTATGAATATCTGGGAAAAGACATAATCTCTCAAGCATACCTTACCAAAGCATATTATGCCTATATCCGCTGGGGCGCTCTAGCCAAAGTTACAGACTTAGAATTGAGATATCCTTTCTTAGTAGCACAAACGCGGACAACAGAAACCAGAACCATTGATGTCACCCGCACCACCACGGGAAGCACTACCAGCAGCGCTTTAGGTGATTTCTTAGATTTGAGCGCTTTTGTTAAAGCTTCCCAAGCGATTACCAGCGAAATTGTTCTGGAAAAGTTACTGACTAAGTTAATCAAAATTATGTGGGAAAATGCGGCGGCTCAAAAAGTAGTGCTGCTACTGCTCAAAAACGATGTTCTCTGCATAGAAGCTACTGGCACTTGTCTGGATGAGCAAGTGACACTTTTACCGTCTATTCCTGTAGAAGATTCTCAAGATGTACCGCTGTCTGCGATCAATTACGTACACCGCAGTCAAAAGCATCTGGTTTTAGACGATGCGACTGTCGCCGAACCTTTTAATGCGGATGCTTACATTCGGAAATATCAACCAAAATCAATCCTCTGTTTGCCAATTATTTATCAATCCCAGCGGCGCGGAATTATTTATCTAGAAAATGCTTTGACGGTTGGAGCTTTTACGGATGAGAGGGTAGAAGTATTAAAAGTGTTGGTTTCTCAAGTGGCGATTGCTGTGGAAAATGCTGGTTTGTACGCGCGCGAGCAGGAGAAATCTCAGCAGTTAGAAAAATCTTTCAATGAGCTGCAAGAGGCGCAACTGCAACTGATTCAAAGCGAAAAGATGTCTGCTTTGGGCAACTTGATTGCAGGGGTTGCTCACGAAATTAACAATCCGCTGGGTTTTATTGCGGGGAATGTTGATGCTGCTGCTGAGGCGAGTTCGGATTTGATTGATTACTTGCAACTTTATCAAGAAAAGTTTCCGAATCCGGGAGATGAATTGGAGGATAAAGCGTCGGATATCGATTTGGAATATTTGATGGAAGATTTGCCAAAAATGTTGTTGTCGATGAAGTCGGGGACTGATCGCATCCGCAATATTAGCACGTCTCTCCGAACTTTTTCCCGCGCTGATACTGCGAATAAGGTGTCAGCAAATATTCATGAGGGTATTGATAGCACTTTGCTGATTTTGCAGTATCGCCTGAAGGCTAAGGATTCTCGCCCTGCGATTCAAGTTATCAAGGAATATGGATATACGCCGCCTGTTAAGTGTTATTTTGGGCAGTTGAATCAGGTGTTTATGAATTTGTTGGCAAATGCGATCGACTGTTTTGACGAATTTAATCAGGGTCGCAGTTATGCTGAGATTGATGCTTTACCGAATACGATCGCCATTATCACCCATGTCTCGCCGGATAACAAGAGTGTGGTGATTCGCATCAAAGATAATGGCCCAGGGATGTCAGCCGGGGTGCAGGCGAAGATATTTGACCATTTGTTTACTACCAAGGGAGTCGGTTCGGGTACGGGTTTGGGGCTGTCTATCAGCCGCCAAATTGTGGAGGAAACTCACGGCGGTAAGCTGAGTTGCGAGTCTGTGTTGGGTGCAGGTACGGAATTTGCGATCGAAGTGCCGATCGACTAAAATTCATTCAACCTGGGAAAATGTAGCAGATTGGACGCATCAATACCAAAGAAACCGGGTTTTTACCTGAATTGTGGGCTGTAACACGTTTTTTCGTACAACTGTTTATTGCCCGGAGATCCCCCTAAATCCCCCTTAAGAAGGGGGACTTTGAGCAAGTCTTGTTCCCCCCTTGTTAAGGGGAGTAGGGGTCGAGTAGGGGGCAAGCTAAGGGGGGATCGGGCTGATCTGAGCAGTATTGGTTTAAAGTAGGCAATATGCAGTTACATTGTTAGCTAAATTGTGTAATAACTGTATTTGATAGGAGTATTTCTAGTGAACGCTGCCGAACAAGCCAGAAATATAGAAGTTGCTAGCAAAATTGCTGCGGTTGTTAATTTATTCAAATCCCAATTCCAGGATGCGAAAGTTGATTTGAAACCTTGGATGAATGACGAGGATACTAGGGAACTTGTCGATCCAGATTCGATCGATATTGGCTTCCATTTTCCCGGTAGAAGTCGCTTGTTGCAAAGCCGCAGTATCTTGATCCAAATCCGATTTTACCAAGATCCGGTCGAAGATTCTCGGCGGGCGATCGGGGTTGAGGCGGCTGGTTACGATCATACTGGTCAGCAGTGGCGCTTTTCTACGGTGGAAAATTGGGGTTTTGTGGGTGCAACTGAGCCGGCAGCGGAGTCAGCAGAAAAGCTCAAACACGTTTGCCGCGAGATCTTCGGTTTGTTTAATGGCTGATATTAATTCCCGGTTAATGAATCATCATAAGTCAGGTTTGTAGTGAGGACTTTAGTCCTTCTTGAATTAAATTCTCCACAGATGGAGAGGACTGAAGTCCTTACTACGAACCACGGATGGAGAGGACTGAAGTCCTTACTACGAACCACGGATGGAGAGGACTGAAGTCCTTACTACGAACCACGGATGGAG
>NZ_JAUBUN010000032.1:275-6736 GCF_036702665.1 Microcoleus sp. Aus8_D2 | reverse complement strand
AGGACTGAAGTCCTTACTACGAACCTGATTTTAAGTCTTGATTGTCGCAATTGTCGATCGACCTACAGCCCACTGCATAAGCCGATTTGTAGGTTGTCGATCGCTTGCCAAACAAAGTATAGCGGTTATCGCGCACTTGTTCGTACAGGCGATCGCCCATCCACTTCATCCCCGGCATTGCGCGGTAAGCTGCCACAAACACCTCGCCAGCAGGCAATATCCGCCCGATTTCCTCCGCTGCATCGCTACCTTGCCAGCGTTTTTCGGGATTATTCTTATCTATCAAAATCATCCCCATTTCGCAATCCTCAGCAGTTATATCAAACCGCTTTAATTCCTCTAAATCTTGCATAGAAATATACTCAAAGTTCTGGCCTCGATCGAGATTTTCAAGTAACTGCACCAACGTGACACAGAGATTGCAATTGCCGTCGTAAATTACGTTATAATTCATTGGTAATGGGGCATGGGGCATGGGGCATGGGGCATGGGGCATTGGTAATTGGAAGTAACTAATGACGGCAGGACTAATGACTAATGACGGCAGGACTAATGACTACTGTCAACTGTCAACTATCAACTGTCAACTGACTACTGACTCTTCCCTACAGGAATCTCGATCGCAAATTCCGTACCTTGACCCGGTGCGGAATTACACTTCAGCCGCCCGCCGTGCTTTTCCACCACAATTTGATAACTGATAGACAGCCCCAAACCAGTACCTTTCCCCGGTTCTTTCGTAGTAAAAAACGGATCGAACAGCCTTTCATGAACATCTATCGGAATCCCCGGCCCGTTGTCAGCAATCCGAATCACAATATGAGAAGGACGGCGAATAGAATCAGCACAAACAGCACCCTGTTCATATTTTACCTCAGTACAAATCCGCAGCGTCGGCGAAGGACAAGAAGGAATAGGGGCCTGTTCCCCGTCGCCCCACTGTCCGGTTTCCATTGCCTCTTCCAAAGCATCAATTGCATTGCCAATAATATTCATAAATACCTGATTTAACTGTCCTGCATAACACTGTAAGCGGGGCAAATTGCCGAACTCTTTGACCAGCGTAATTTTCGGATGTCCAGCCGTTTCTTTCAACCTGTGCTGCAAAATCAACAAAGTGCTGTCAATCCCTTCGTGAATATCCACCTGTTTTTGTTCCGCTTCATCCAAACGCGAGAAATTCTTCAGCGACAGCACAATTTGGCGAATTCTTTCTGCTCCCATTTTCATCGATGTTAACAGTTTCGGCAAATCTTTGAGCAGGAAATTTAAATCTCGATCATCTATTTCTTCTCGAATTGCCTTTGTTGGTTCCGGGTATTCCTGCTGGTAAAGTTGCAGCATTTTTAGCAAGTCTTTAAAGTAATCGTCTGCGTGCATGACGTTGCCGTAAATGAAGCTAACTGGATTGTTAATTTCGTGAGCGACTCCCGCTACTAACTGCCCCAAACTTACCATTTTTTCATTTTGAACCATCATGCTTTGAGTTTTATGCACGTCCCGCAGGGCTTTCGCTAATTCTTGATTTTTAGTCCTCAATTGACTTTCGGAAAGTCGCACCGCTTCTTCTGCTTGTTTGCGAGCGGTAATATCTTTGCGAATTGCTACATATTGATGGGGTTCTCCCTGAGAATTTAAGAAAGGTACAATCGTAGTATCCAACCAGAATAATCTGCCGTCTTTAGCTTGATTTTTCATTTCTCCCCGCCAAACATTTCCCTGGCGGATGGTTGACCAAAGCTGCTTGAAAAAATCGGCTGGGTGATAGCCGGAATTGACAATTCTGTGGGTTTGGCCGAGCAATTCTTCCCGAGAATATTTAAAGAGTTCGCAAAATTGGTCGTTGACATAGGTAATGGCGCCGAATTCGTCGGTATTCGAGACAATCGCCGATTGATCTAAGGCAAATTTTTCAAATTCTAATTCTTGGAGAGTTTGGCGCAATTCTGCTTCGGCTTGTTTGCGATCGCTAATATCGGTAATCATCCGCAAAACCCCCGCAAATTCGCCCTCAGCGTCGAACATTGGTGTCGCTGAGACGATCGCCCACAAGTGAGAGCCATCTTTGCGAGTAAACTGAAAATCGTGGCGTTCGCGGATGCCTTGGCGCCTGCGCTGCACGTAGCTTTCGGCTATTTCCCGAGAGTCGTCGTCGATAAACTCAAATAGCGATCGCCCCTGCATTTCCTCCACAGTATACCCCAGCATTTCGGCCATCCGACAGTTCGCAAAAGTCGTGTTGCTGTCGGCGTCAAACATCCAAACGCCCTCCGAAGCAGTTTCGACGATGCAGCGGTAATAACTCTCGCTTTCCCTGACAGATTCAGTAGCTTGTTTGCGATCGGTAATATCCGTTTGCACCGCAATAAAACCTTCGAGTTCCTCAGTTTCTCGATAAATAGGGGCGATAGAAAGTGCCACCCAATAACCCTTTCCATCCTTCCTGTAATTGTAAATTTCCTGATTAAACGGCTCGCCCCTATCCAAAGCCGATCGCAATTGGGCAATAGTTACCGGATCTGTTTGAGGGCCTTGCAGCACATCACCCGGTTTTTTCCCCAGCATTTCTGCCAGCACGTAACCGCTAATCCGAGTAAATCCTTCATTCACCCATTCTATGCAGCCTTGAGCATCAGTAATAATCACACCATTTTGCGTTTTTTGAGCCACGATCGCCAAGCGCGACAATTCTGTTTCAGTTTGTTTACTTTCGGTAATATCTTGAGCAATACCCAGAATGTACTTAGGCGCGCCAAAAGCGTCAAACAAAGGAACTTTTTTCGTGTGCAAAATCCGTTTTCCCCGGTGCGGAAGTTGGATGATTTCTTCTGGCAAATCAACCTCTTTTCCCGTGGCAAATACTTCTAAATCTTGTGCTTGCAAGTAATTTGCCTGCTCTGCTTCAAACAAGTCAGCAGCATTATTTCCCAAGACTTCATCGCTGGAATAGCCAAACAATTCTTCGCTAGCAGCATTCCAATAAATAAATCTTTGTTCCACAGCATCTTTAATAAACACGCTAACTGGCAAATTTTGCAGTACCGCATTCAGAAAATCTTGAGTGTTTCGCAGCTTTTCCTCAGCGCGCTTGCGCTCAGTAATATCCAAAATCACTCCGTCGAGATATACAACCTGAGACAGAGAATTTGCGATCGGCGAAACCGACGAAACCACACCAGACAAAAATTCCTCAATTTCCCCTTGTCCCTCTTGTCTCTCTCTAGCCTCATCCCCCTCGCCACAAACAGCTTGACCTTTTTCGTAAACCCAGGTAATTTCCCCGTCAGCCCGGAGAATGCGGTATTCAAGGATGTACGGAGTTCTAGTTGCTACACTTTTTTTGAGAGCCTCCTCCATATTTTTGCGGTCTTGAGGATGGATGATGCTGGCAAAAGAACGGACGCGATCGTTGATAAAATCAGAGGATGGATAGCCTGATATTTCTTGAACAGCCTCGCTCAAAAACGCCATTGTCCGTATTAATTCGCCATCGGGCCCCGTGCAGTCGCAGGTACAGCGGTATACAGCACCGGGAATATTAGCTACTAAATTTTTATATCGTTCTTCGCTGCTTAATAAAGATGAGCCATCTTCGTTATGGCGATCGCTATTCTTAAATTTAGAAGAATTCGAGGAAATTTGCATGATTTTTTCACTTGTGACTGCGGGAGCAAGTGTTAGAGTAGATGCCTGTATAAAAACTGAATTTAATTGGCGAAATAATTCGTTATCAACTAATATAGTACAAAATTACTTGTCCGAACATTCAAAAAATTTGAGGGCGGCTAATAGGAAGAAGGAAGAGGGAAGAAGGAAGAAGGAAGAAGGAAGAGCCAAGAGGGAAGAAGGAAGAGGGAAGAGAGAATATTTACCCCCTCTCCCCTCTCCCATCTCCCCATCTCCCCCTCTCCCCATCTCCCCCTCCCCCACTCCCCCACTCCCCGACTCTCGTTACAATAAGATAAGTTGCCTTGCTACCGATCGCCCTCAAACAAAAACCATGGCTCAACAACAACCCCGGATTTGCATTCTCGGCGGAGGCTTCGGCGGACTCCACACAGCCCTGCGCTTGAGTCAGTTACCCTTCTCCAAAACCGAAAAACCCGAAATAGTCCTAGTCGATCGGCGCGATCGATTTTTGTTCGTTCCCCTGCTGTACGAACTCCTCACCGGCGAACTCCAAACCTGGGAAATCGCCCCGCCCTTTGCCGAACTGTTGCAAAACACAGGCGTGCGTTTTTGTCAAGGAACTGTCTCTGGCATCGACTTAGAGTCGAAGCGAGTGCAGTTGCATGACGGGCCAGAAATTCCGTGCGATCGCCTAGTCTTAGCTTTAGGCGGCGAAACTCCCCTAGATATGGTCAAAGGAGCCGTTGAATACGCTTACTCGTTCCGCACCCTCGATGACGCCTACCGCTTAGAAGAAAGACTGCGGTTTCTCGAAGCCAGCAACCCCGACAAAATTCGGATTGCGATCGTTGGCGCCGGTTATTCGGGAGTAGAATTAGCTTGTAAATTAGCCGATCGACTCGGAGACAAAGGTCGCGTCCGATTAGTCGAGCAAGGCGACACGATTTTGCGGACATCACCAGAGTTCAACCGCGAAGCCGCCAACAAAGCATTAGAAAAACGCAAAGTCTGGATCGACTTAGAAACAGCCGTAGAGGCGATCGAATCCGACACCATATCCTTACTCTACAAAGGACAATTAGACGTTCTCCCCGTAGACATAGTATTGTGGACAGTAGGAACTCAAGTCAGTCAAGCAGTGCGATCGCTCCCCCTCAAACAAAACCACCGCGGTCAACTAATAGTTAACTCCCAGATGCAAATCATCGACCATCCAGACATATTTGCCTTGGGAGACTTAGCCGAATGTCACGACGCCACAGGTCAAAAAGTCCCATCCACAGCCCAAACAGCCTTCCAGCAAGCCGACTATACCGCCTGGAATATTTGGGCATCCCTGAGCGATCGACCATTACTACCTTTCCGGTACCAGCCGCTAGGAGAAATGATGACATTAGGAATAGACGAAGCCACCCTCACAGGTTTAGGAATCAAACTCGACGGACAACTAGCACACATTGCACGCCGCCTAGCCTATCTCTATCGAATGCCAACATTTGACCACCAACTAAAAGTTGGTTTCAACTGGATTAGCAAGCCGATTCAGGAGTTGCTTAAAAGTTAATAGATAAGACGGCGAATAGAATTCGCGTCTACACAAACGATGTCCGCTTTCGGGCCGACTGAAAAAAATAACTTAATTCCATTCGCCCGGTATTATTCTTCAACCTGCTCCCGTCAGGTGAGAGTTTGTGTAGGCGCGAATTCCATTCGCCCGGTCTTATTCTGATTCTTCAACCTGCTCCCGTCAGGTGAGAGTTTGTGTAGACGCGAATTCCATTCGCCCGGTCTGGTTCTGATTCTGATTCTTCAACCTGCTCCCGTCAGGTGAGAGTTTGTGTAGACGCGAATTCCATTCGCCCGGTCTTCTATTACTCGTTTTCAAATTTATTATAACCAATGACAAAAACTATCTTTTTAGATGCAGCAGGCACACTATTTGACGTGCGCGGCAGCGTCGGCGAAGTCTACGGACAACTAGCCAAAAAATTCGGAGTAACAGTTAACAGCAAAGAATTAAATGCAGCATTTTACCAAAGCTTCGCCTCAGCAAGTCCGATGACATTTCCAGGAATAGAAGCAGCAAAAATTCCCCAGTTAGAATTTCATTGGTGGCTAGAAGTTGCTGCGAAAGCATTCCAAATAGTAGGAATTTTCCATCAATTTTCAGACTTCCCCAAATTCTTTGCCGAGCTCTACGCTCATTTTGCCACCGCCGAACCTTGGTTCGTCTATCCCGACGTATTCCCCGCCTTAAATAAGTGGCAACAACAAGGAATCGAATTAGCAGTAGTCTCGAATTTCGATTCGCGACTTTATCCAGTATTAAAAGCCCTCAACTTAGCAGAATATTTCACATATGTCACAATTTCCACCGAAGTAGGTGCAGCCAAACCCCAGCCAGAAATTTTCACCGCAGCATTGCAAAAGCACAACTGCACAGCCGATAATGTCTTGCATATCGGCGACAGCTTCAAAGCAGATTATTGCGGTGCCAAAGCCGCCGGCTTAAAAGCAATTTGGTTGAACAGACAACAGGAAAAAGTAGAGTCAGGTAAATTGCCTTTAACTGAAACGAAACTAGAAGAGTGCAGCAGCCTTGATTATTTAACCTTTTAACTTGATAATGAGCAAGATGTAATATCATGTCCGGTCAATTACCCCCAAAAGGTTCGTAGTGAGGACTTTAGTCCTTCTTATTCTGCGGACTAAAGTCCGAACGATCAAACCAATCTTAGTAAGGTCATTCGAGCGAAAAGGTTCGTAGTGAGGACTTTAGTCCTTCTTATTCTGCGGACTAAAGTCCGAACGATCAAACCAATCTTAGTAAG
>NZ_JAUBUN010000032.1:0-175 GCF_036702665.1 Microcoleus sp. Aus8_D2 | reverse complement strand
GTCATTCCATCGGACATGATATAATATTTAGTCCCG
The DNA here is from genome assembly GCF_036702665.1 of Microcoleus sp. Aus8_D2. Classification (NCBI taxonomy): domain Bacteria; kingdom Bacillati; phylum Cyanobacteriota; class Cyanophyceae; order Oscillatoriales; family Microcoleaceae; genus Microcoleus; species Microcoleus sp. Aus8_D2. The sequence goes on along the minus strand of NZ_JAUBUN010000032.1, from coordinate 139 downwards.
TTAATTGACAGGACTTGATATCAATTCTGCCAATCACCTCGCCCAACCATGAAACAAAACTCAATTAAAACTATACTAACAGACACAATCACCGTGTTTTGGGGAGAATGGCTAGATTTGCGAGTCCGAATCCTGCCAA
>NZ_JAUBUN010000031.1:74293-94920 GCF_036702665.1 Microcoleus sp. Aus8_D2 | reverse complement strand
GCCCCATGCCCCATGCCCCATGCCCCATGCCCCATGCCCCATGCCCCATGCCCCATGCCCCATGCCCCATGCCCCATTCCCCATGCCCCATGCCCCATGCCCCATGCCCCATGCCCCATTCCCCATGCCCCATTCCCCATGCCCCATGCCCCATGCCCCATGCCCCATGCCCCATTCCCCATTCCCATTTTCTATTGCTTGTGGATGCGATCGAGCAACCAAAGAGTACCGATAATCCCGACAAAGTGGGCAACAGTGGCGTGAGTATTGGCTAGCACCACAAATATATCTAAAGGCTGAATAAATCTGCTGAAATCGACTGCCGCACCGAATAAAGCTTGCGGCTGAGCTAAAGATTTGGCTAAAAGCGTGCCGCTGATTGCTTCTGCACCGATCAGTGTCAGCAGCATTCCTGATAAGTTGCTCATCAGTGTCAACTGCACTTGTTTGATGGTGTCTGCTTTTTTGGGGCGAGCAGGATTGGCGGGCGATCGCAATTCTCTTGACAAACGGGTGAAGCGGAAAGCTCGATATACGCTATAACCGAGCACTGCCAGCCCGCAAAGGGCAAAAAATACGCCGCCGCCAGTGCCGGCACTGGTTGAACTCCCAGGAGCCGTGGAGCTGGGGATAGCGAAGGGGATGGCAAAGAGCAAAATGATCGTCGCCACCACCGCCAGCACTGACTGCACCCAAAAGCACACCCAGCCTGCTGTCCGAAGGGCAAAGGCAACTCGCTGTGCGGCTACCGGAAGCTTATCGTTATCTAACTGATTAGTCATATTTTGAACCGATATATATTGAGTGGCTGTAATTGGCAGCAGTTTTTTTTAGCGGGGACGGTTGATGGCGGTTAACCCTCCTTATAATGGAAGCAGAAATGTTTAAGATTTGTAACTAACATTCGATTTCACATTTGAATAGCGTCGATCGCAAGGTATCCAAAGCAATGACACAACTACAACCCACCGTCACTCCCAAACTGGAACAACCAAAGTTTGGCTTCAACAGCTACGCCGAACGCCTGAACGGTCGAGCCGCGATGATCGGTTTTTCCCTAACTTTAATTATCGAGTATGTCACAGGGCAGGGGTTGCTGGCCTGGTTAGGTCTCAACTAATTTTAGCAATGGCGCGGTCGGTCGATTTTAGATTTTAGATTTTAGATTTTAGATTTGATGCCAGACATTCATCTGGGAACAGTAACAGGAGTCTAAAATTTTGGGATAGACCCTAAGTTAGTGTCGGCTGGGTCAACATCACACTTTGTCTGGACTGTCACTCGCAAGGGTGTCACCCTGCTGACCGCGACCACTTCGCGAATTGATTAGAATATTAATTAGAAACAAGCCCAGCGACTTGTCGATCGAGAAACATCGGTTTAGAGAATGCAAGAGCTAGCTTGGGGGTTTGGATCTCGGATGAAATTTTGATTGGACAAGCTTGGCAATTTGGCCTCGCTCCCGTACAATTCGCGACAGGCGAGAAGATTAATTTAGGTGAAGCTAGTTGCAAAGCTAGAAATCCCGATCGCACCGCCAACTCTAAGTTTTAGAGATTCTAGATAAATATAGAACAGAGTAAAACCACATGAATGCTTCGTGGACGCGACTTTTGAAGTCAGCTTACCGTAGAGAGCCAATTACCAGCTTTGTTGTGACAGTGGGCGTTGTCGATGCAGCGATCGGCAGCATTGGAGCGAGTGGCTCTTTATTGGCTTTTGGGCTGGGTACTGCTGGGGTAGCGATGGGCCTCCGTTGGTGGCAAGTTTACCGCTCAGGAGCCGAACAGCCCGCCCCTGCTACCGAATACTATCTTCCTCCTCAGTCTTCTCGACCTCAGTTGCCCACGCTCAACAACGTGTCTAAGAAAAATCCTCCTTATTAAGATTAGCGGGCAACGGCGACGGGGGTGAGGTGGCGATCGCGCCAGCCTGCATCTGAAGCAATACTAAAGATAGAGTCAGAAAAGTCTTTCGATCTTCGATCTTTGAGGCTTGGTGTATGAATATTACTGTTGCCGAGAAACTGTACAAAATTGGCTCTGTAGCTGCTTGTAGCGGTTTGTCGGTGAAAACTGTTCGCTACTATGACGAGATGGGCTTGCTGTCTCCGGCGGTAGAGCGATCGCCGGCTGGTTATCGTTTGTTTGGGTTCGCGGTATTCAACAGGTTGGCGTTTATTAAACGATCTCAGGCTTTAGGTTTGAGCCTTCAGGAGATTAAGGATATTTTACAAGTTCGCGATCGGGGAGAGTTGCCTTGCTCTGAAGCGAAGCAGCATCTAACGGCGAAGGTTGAGGCAATTTCCGGGCAAATTGCAGCGTTAGAAACTTTGAAGGGGGAGTTGCAAGGTATTCTCAACGGCTGGGAAGAGCAACCCTCGCCCGCGAGCATTACTCGCACGATTTGTCCGAACATTCAGCGGGATTGAGCAACGGCGCACAGATACAAAAAAAGGGAAGGAGTTATTGGTTTCCTTCCCTTTGTTGTTTGGTTTGTGATTTGGTCGATCGTTTTGTCGATCGTTCTGAGCCTTTAACTGTTTTCGGAGAGTTTGCTGTTGCTTTTTGAGCTGTCTGGCTCTTGCCGAACCGCCTTTGCCTTTGGAGTTTCTGCCCTCGCTGCGGGGAGACTCCCAACTTTTTAGTCTCATGTTTTTAATTATGTGCACTATTTCTATAGTACACCTCCAGAATTTGACTGTCAAGTATTTTTGAGAGCAATTTTTTGAGGGGGAATTATTGACAGTTTGATCGTTCGGAATGCAAGTCCTTAGATGGATGCGGACTAAAGTCCTCACTACAAACCTTTATTATATTTTTTTGATATATTAAGTCTCAAATTGCATCACCTCAAGCCCAATAATATCGCGATGCCAGCGATCGCACCAACCACGCCCAAAACAGCCCGGAGACTAACTTTCTCGCCCGCAAGCACGGCTAAAGGCAGTATAAACAGGGGACTGGTAGAACTGAGTGCTTGAGCGATGGCGGCGGGTGCATATTTTAGGGAAGTCTGTTGCAGGAAAATTCCGAGATAGGTTCCTAGAAAAGCTGCTACAATTATTGCACCTAATATTTTGGGTACTTTTAATTGTTGGAAAGTCTCAAGGTTTCTGGGATTGAGAAAGCATAACATGACTGCCATGCCACCACTCAAACGCAAGGCCACTGTCCACAGGGGATCGATATCTATTTGAGTGAAGGCGGCGCGGGATAAAATAGCTCCGGTGGCGTGGGCTGTTTGTCCTAATAAACTAATGCCTAATCCTTGCCAAAGATGTTTTGATGGTAAAGTTGTTTCGGCTGTTCTTTCGGCAATTACCCAAGCTACGCCACAGATTGTTAAAAAAATGCCTGTACAAGCTATGGGCGATAGCTTTTCTTGTAAAAATATCAAGCCTAATAATGCTGTTAAGGGGGGAGATAGGGTTTCTAGAAGCAGGGCTCGCCTCGCGCCTAAATATTTTAAGACGATAAACCAAGCTGTGTCTCCGATGCCAATTCCTAGGGCGCCGCTGATGAGCAGCATTGTTAAGATATTGGGGTTGACTGCTGGTAAGGATTTGCCTAAAATTAGTATCGTGGCAAAAATCATGCACAGGGCGATCGCGCCTTTGAGCAAGTTTAGTACAACTGCGGGGATTTGCTGTCCTACTCGCTGCCAAATTATGGAAGATAGGGCCCAGACAAATGCAGCACCTAAAGCGGCGATTTCACCGATAAAATTCATTGGATTTTCAATTTTAGATTGAGGTGTTTGATCGTTCGGACTTTAGTCCTCTAATTTTGCTAAGGACTAAAGTCCGAACGATCAAACCAGTAGCGTGCGTAGCGTACACCTTACTGATAAGTAGCGCGTCAAACTGCTTGTTGCGTCAGTCCTACCTACTAAAAAACCTGGTTTTTGCGCCCAAGACTTGATGTTACCGCAAACAAAATAAATTAGGGTTCCAGACTTATTTCTGGAACCCTAATTTATTAAGATTTTGTGGTAGTGGGCGGGGAGAGAATCGAACTCTCATACCTTTCGGTGTCAGATTTTGAGTCTGATGCGTCTACCAATTTCGCCACCCGCCCTTTTTGGTGGTTTCACCATCGTAACACACCGATCGATTTCCTGCAAGCAAAGATTCATAATTTTTTGAACTTGCCCAGCGATCGATCTCTCTGGCGCGCAATACTGGTACAGGATGGGATAACTGAGCTGTTTGAGCTTGCTTCAACATTTCCCCAAGTTCTGTACTGCTGATGTCGTCGTAGGCTCGCGCTTGAGCCAAAAACGCATCAAGATTGAGTTTGGGTGCTAACGTCGGCGAACCTCCGGCCAGTTTCATCAACACCGATGCTACCACTCTGGGGTTTTGGGTGGCGAGCAAGGCGGCGCGATCGCACGTAAATTCTGCACAACGCAACCATTCCAACATTTGCGCCTGCAAACCCTGGGCGAGTATCGCTCCCACAGGGGAAATCTGACCGGCGGCCAAGACTATTAAATTAGCCAGAGTCAGGTAAACTCCGTGCTCGCACTTCAAATGCCCCAACTCGTGAGCGATTACGGCTTTGACTTCTTCGTCGGTGAGCAAATCAATCAGCGAAGTGTGCATCACCACAAACGGCTGTTTTCCGCGCATCGCAAAAGTGTAAGCATTGGGCATCGGATGCTGGCGGACATAAAGCTGCGGCACTTCCAAATCCAGAGTTTTGCAAGCATCGACTAGCAATTGATGCAGGTGCGGCAGTTGATTTTCCCCGACTTGAACGCTGGAAGCCAAATTTTCGAGCATGAAAAACTGTTCGCCAAGTTGTCCCAGCAATTGCCGCACGATCAAATCCAGTCCTGGCAGTTGTTTGAGTGTGTTGGTAGCTTCCAAGTCTAGCGGGTGCCGAAACTGGTCTGCTTTTAAACCTCGGAGCGGGATGTTCGACATTTTAGTCATGGGGCATGGGGCATGGGGCATGGGGCATGGGGCATGGGGCATAGGGCATCTTGCCCGCTCGCGAAGTCGAAGGGTGGGCATGGGTCATGGGCCAAACAGGCCAAACAGGGTATTGGGCATTAGTCATTGGGCATGGGTCAAACAGGTCATGGGTCAAACAGGGCATTTGCCAAACAGGGCATTAAAAAAGATTAATTTTTTTCTTCTTAATGACTAATGACTAATGACTAATGACTAATGACTAATGACTAATGACTAATGACTAATGACTAATGACTAATGACTGCTGACTAACTAACAGTTTAAACTCGATCGCACTGGATTGACAGGAAACTCAGCATTAGCGGGGTCTGTGCCCTCTTTGACGCGCCGCAACTTAGCTCCCAATTTTTGGAGTTTCAGCTCTAACTGCTCGTAGCCGCGGTCTAAATGCTGCAAGCTGCTGATGGTGGTGACACCATCGGCTGCAAGTCCCGCGATTACCAAAGCCGCCGAAGCCCGCAAATCTGTTGCGACTACGGGCGCACCCGACAGCATTGGGACTCCGCGCACTACGGCGACATTCCCTTTAACGCGAATGTCGGCGCCCATGCGGTTGAGTTCTGCTACGTGGCGCAAGCGGTTCTCAAATACGGTTTCTTTGATCATGCTGTCTCCCTCGCTCAGCGTCAGCAAAGCCATAAACGGAGCTTGCATATCTGTGGAGAAACCGGGGTAAGGCAGAGTTTCGATGTCTGTGGCGGTGTGAATTTTGCCGGGAACTATCCGCACAATGTCGGATTCTACGATAATTTTCGCCCCCATTGTCTGCAATTTGGCAATAATTGCCGTCAGGTGGTCGGGAATTACTGACGACAAACTGATTTCTGAGTGAGTGATGGCTCCTGCTAATAAAAATGTTCCGGCTTCGATGCGATCGGGAATAATTGCATAGTCTACCGCGTGGAGTTTTTCAACTCCCGAAATGACGATCGTATTTGTGCCTGCGCCTTGAATTTTGGCTCCCATCGCGCGACAGAAATTCGCTAAATCTACGACTTCCGGTTCTTGAGCCGCGTTTTCAATTACGGTTTCTCCCTCAGCCAGAGTCGCCGCCATCATCAAAGTTTCAGTGGCGCCGACACTGGGGTAGTCCAAATAAATTTTGGCTCCTTTCAAGCGGCGGTTCGGCCCTTTGACGTAAGCGTGAACTGTACCGTGGTCGATGTGGACTTCTGCGCCGAGGGCTTGCAGGCCCCGAACGTGGAGCTCGACGGGTCTGGCACCGATGGCACAACCGCCAGGTAAGGGCACTTTGGCAAATCCCAAACGCGCTAGCAGCGGCCCGATGATGAAGAAGCTCGCCCGCAATTGGCTGACTAATTCGTAGGGGGCTTGAGCGTCCATGAGGTTGCTGGCGTTCATATCTAAAACGTCCCCATTCTGCTGTATTTTGACTCCTACAGCCGAGAGAATTTGTCCCATGCGGGCGACATCGACCAGAGCGGGAACGTTGCGGATGTGGCAATCGTCTGGGCATAATAGAGCTCCTGCCATGACGACTAAGGCCGAGTTTTTGGCACCGCTGATTTTGACCTGTCCTGTCAGGGGCTGGCGACCCCAAATTTGTAATACTTGTTGCTCGCTTTCGGGTGAAGCTGACAGGTTAGACGAGTTCTGAGTTGGTGTAATGATTTTGCCCTCCATAATATTCGCTTCGTTACTTTATACATTATTAATTTTGGTTTCGATTTTACCGGAAAGTTTTGATATGTCTAGGGGGTAATGTGAGGAATGTCCGACTTTATCTTGGCTAAATTCTTGCTGGGTGAGGATTTCAGGTACGATCCCCAAATTAATGCTGATTTAGTTTCATGAAGTTATTTGTATCAAACTTTACTTTTCTTTGGTGCTGTCGGTGGGGGCGCAGATGCTGGACTATTCTCACAGCCCTAGACGCACTCCGACAAAGAAACCGGGTTTTTTCCCAAATCTGCGAATCACAGCGAAGTATTATCGCAAAAACCAGGTTTCTGGCCACCCGTGCGTAAGTCCTATCTCAACCAGTTGTTGAAGCAGAAGCCGACTGCGTTGTTGACAAAAGTGGCATATACCTGTTCGATCGACAATGCCGAGAAGTTCGCACGTTGTCGATCGCCCTAGTGCCTGTGCTACCCTGTGACAACACCCTAGAGCCAAAGTTAGTCCTAGCAAATGGTTCACATTAAGCGGATCGAACTAACTAACTTTAAATCTTTTGGCGGCACAACGTCCATTCCTGTGCTGCCCGGTTTTACTGTGGTTTCCGGGCCCAACGGTTCAGGGAAGTCGAACATCCTCGATGCTTTGCTGTTTTGTCTGGGGCTTTCGACTTCTAAGGGAATGCGGGCTGAACGTTTGCCGGATTTGGTGAACAGCGCCCAAAATAAGCGCGGTACGATTGAGGCTAGCGTCACTGCTACCTTTGCGCTGGAAGATGTGGGTGAGGAATGGTTCGCCCAGGATGAAGATGAGGATGAGGATCAAAATCAGGATGAAAATGCAGCGGATGATTTGTCTGTTGAAGTAGAAGACGTAGAAGCAATCGAAATTACAGAAACTGAAGACAACAACGGACAATCATCTAATCTAAAATCGAAAATCCAAAATCTCAAAACAGAAACTGAAGACAATAACGGAAAATCATCCAATCTAAAATCGAAAATCCCAAATCCAAAATCAGAAGACTTATCTGTTGAAGATGTCGAAGAGATAGAAATCGCAGCAACTCAAGACAACAACGGACAACTACTCGCTAGCAATCGAAAATCCCAAATCCAAAATCTAAAACCGGATGAGTGGAGCGTGACGCGCAAATTGCGAGTAACTCGTCAAGGAACTTATACGTCTAATTATTACATTAATGGCGCACCTTGCACGCTGACTCAACTGCACGAACAACTCAACCGTTTGCGAATTTATCCCGAAGGTTATAACGTTGTCTTGCAAGGAGACGTTACTAGCATTATTTCGATGAATGCTAAGGAACGCCGCGAAATTATTGATGAATTGGCAGGAGTGGCTCAGTTCGATCGCAAAATCTCTCTCGCACGGCAGAAGTTGGATGAAGTTAAGGAAGTTGAAGAACGCAGCGGGATTGTCGAAAAAGAACTGATTTCTCAGCGCGATAGACTGGCGAACGATCGCGCAAAAGCCGAAAAATATCAAAAGTTGCGGGCGGAATTTCAAGAAAAGTCGCAGTGGGAAATTGTCCTCAAGTTCCGCCAGTTGCAAAAGCAAGAGTGGAAACTGCGCGAACAAATCGAAACGGGCGATCGCAATTCTACATCTCTCACCGAACAATTGCAAGCCATTACCACCCAAATTCAAGCTGCAACCGCTGAACTTGACGCACAGAATGCTCGCGTTAAAGCTTTGGGCGAGTCGGAATTGTTGGCGCTACAAGCGACGATTGCGACTCAAGAAGCGGAACGGCGACAACTCCAAAATCGCAAACAGGATTTGGAAACCACTGCTGGACAAATGGCGGCAAACATAGCACAAACGGAGCAAGAAGTTCGGCAATTTCGGCAAAGTTTGGAGCAGATTGAGATTGAAATATCCTATGTGATGTCTCAAATAGGCACTTTTCAGGAACAGCGAGATGAAGCGCGGGAAAATTTAGATAAGAGTCGGGAAGTTGCAAATGCGATCGCCTCGACGGCGGAAGCTTGGGTGCAGCAGCAAACGGAACTGCACCGCCAAATCGAAACTATTCAGCAAACTTTGGAGCCGCAGCGCACCGAACAAGCTACTATTGGCGAAAGAGCCGATCGCCTGCAAAGTCAAATTCAAGAACAAAACCAATCGCTCGAAGTATTGGAACAGGAAATTGAAGCGAAAAAAGTTCAGCAATCGCGCCTTGGGGAAACCAAAGCCATGGCATCTCTGCAAGTAGAATCGCTGAATCAGATTGTAGTCGCAGCCGAACAAGAATTGCAACTGCAACAGGAAACTCAAACTCGTTTGCTGGAAGAACAGCGCGAAAGACAGCGCAAGTTAGATAAGCTAGAAGTGCAGTTTCAAGCCCAGCAAGAAGCGAGCGGCACGTTTACTGCAAAAATTATCGCGCAAAGCGGAATTGGCGGAGTTTGCGGCTTGGTGGCTCAACTGGGCCGGGTGGAACCGCGCTTTCAGTTGGCGCTGGAAATTGCGGCGGGCGGCCGCATGGGTAATATGGTGGTGGAAAATGATAGTGTGGGGGCTGCTGCGATCGAATTGTTGAAGCAAAAACGGGCGGGAAGAATGACGTTTTTGCCTTTGAATAAGATTAGAGGCGGCCGGTTTTCGGTGAATGAAAATTTGCGGCGGGCGGCGGGTTTTGTGGATGCTGCTGTAAATTTGATTGACTGCGATTCGCGCTATCAGGAGATTTTTGCTTACGTTTTTGGCAGTACGGTGGTGTTTAGCAACCTCACCGACGCCCGCCGCTATTTGGGACAGTACCGGATTGTCACTTTGGATGGGGAAATTCTGGAAACTAGCGGGGCGATGACTGGGGGAAGTTCGACTAATAAATCAACCTTGCATTTTGGCACGGTTGATGCTAGTAGCGAGGCTGGGGATGAAGCGCGGACAATTGCTGCTTTGCAAGAACGTATTGAGGAAATTGAGCGGATTTTGGAACGGTGCAAAATTGCGATCGATCGCGCGTCTGTTGCGGTCAAAACTCGCAGTCAAGAATTGATGGAGGCGAAGCAAAATTTGCGCGAAAATCAGTTGCGGTTGGAACAGTTGGAGTCGGAAATTAAGAATTTGCAAGCGCAGCAGGAACAAGTGCGATCGCAAATTGCTAAAAATACTCAGGAATTGACTGATTCGCGATCGAGATTGCAGTTGCTTACGAGAGAATTGCCCGCCCAAGAAACTCAATTGCAGGAGTACCGCCAAACTTTGGCGCAGTTGGAAGAGTCGAACAGTCACAGCGAATGGCAGCAAATGCAGTCGGGTTTGCGCGCTCAAGAAGCGCAACTGCAAGAGCGCGAATTGGCTCACAGAAACGCCCAGCAACGCCAAGGAGACTTGCAAAATCAATTCGGGCGCTTGGAGGAGAAAATTAAGGAAGGCAGCGAGAAATTGCAGGAATGGCAAGTGCAGCAAAATGCGGGGATTGATGCTGTTAACCGCATTGTTTCGCAGCAGTTGGAATTAGACGGACAAATTGCAGCAGCTAAGGCTAGTTTGGCAGAAATTGAGGAAAAGTTGGGTTTGGAGAAGGGAGAGCGCGATCGCGCGGAATCTCAACTACGAGAGCAGCATTTGGCCAAACAACAGTTACAATGGCAGTTGCAAAAACTGCACGAAACTCAGCAAGAACGCCGGGAACAATTGGCCGCAGTCCGCACTCTCATGGAAACACAGCGGGCGGAAATGCCCGATCCGGTGCCATCAATTCCCGAAAATGTGGAAAAAGCTAATTTAACAGAGTTGCAGCAAGAAGTAAAGGCGATCGCCAAACGCATTCAAGCTTTAGAACCAGTGAATATGCTAGCATTGGAAGAGTACAACCGCACTCAAGAACGCCTGCAAGAATTGAGTCAAAAGTTGACGACCTTGGCAGGAGAACGCACAGAACTTTTATTGAGAATCGAAAATTTTACCACGCTGAGGCGACGGGCTTTTAAAGAAGCATTCGATGCGGTCAACGAGAACTTCCAGACAATCTTTGCGGAACTTTCCGAAGGTGACGGGTATCTTCAGCTAGATGACCAAGAAGACCCCTTCAGCAGCGGTTTGAATTTGGTCGCTCACCCGAAGGGGAAACCCGTACAGCGGCTGGCTTCCATGTCGGGAGGCGAAAAATCTCTGACAGCGCTGAGTTTTATTTTTGCCCTGCAACGCTACCGCCCGTCTACATTCTACGCCTTTGATGAAGTAGATATGTTTTTGGATGGGGCAAATGTGGAGCGATTAGCTAGAATGATAAAACGACAGTCTGAACAAGCCCAGTTTATTGTTGTGAGTTTGCGGCGACCTATGATTCAATCGGCTGAGCGTACAATTGGTGTTACTCAAGCGCGGGGAGCTTATACTCAAGTCATCGGACTTAAGTTGTAGTCCCGGAGTATCTGTCGATGATGGTGTTCAGTGATATATATACTTGATAAATCAGGATTAGAGTTAGATGACATCCGAACAAATCTGCCAACGCTCCGACATTCTAGGCACTCAAGTCATCACCCGCGACAGAGGTAAGCGCTTGGGTGTAGTCAGTCAATTGTGGGTGGACATCGATCGGCGGGAAGTTGTGGCGATCGGTCTGCGTGATAATATATTCGCGGTCGCTGGAATGCCGAAGTTTATGTTCCTCAGCAATGTTAGCGAAATCGGCGACGTGCTGTTGGTGGAAGATGAAAGTGCGATCGAAGATGACGTTGATGTTGAAGTCTACAGCATTTTGATCAACAGCGAAGTGATTACCGAAACCGGCGAACTTTTGGGGAGAGTCCGGGGCTTTCGGTTCGACCCGGAAGACGGTAAGTTAGTTTCTATCGTCATCGCTTCCCTGGGAATCCCTCAAATCCCCGATCAAGTTCTCAGTACCTACGAGTTAGGGATTGAAGAAATTGTCAGCAGCGGCCCCAACCGCTTGATTGTGTTTGAAGGTTCCGAGGAAAGGCTGAGGCAGCTTAGCGTGGGTTTGCTGGAACGTGTTGGTTTGGGCCAAGCACCTTGGGAAAGGGAAGAGGACGAGCAAGGTTATTATCCGAAACCAGTGGCTCCGGGAAATCAATTAGGGCCGGGCGTGCGGATTCCTGCACCGGAAATGCGGAGCAAGGTAGCAGCACCCGCGGTAGAAGAAGTTCCTTGGGATGAGGATTCGCAGTGGAATCGGCCACCGGTACGACAGGCGCAGCAGATGCGCGCCATGCCGCAGCCCGAGCAGATAGACGATTATGATGAGTATGAAGAGGATAATTGGGGTGGCGAGGACGATTACGAGGACGATTACGAAGAGAAGCAGTACAGTCGCCCTGAGGTTTCTCGCCCGAAGGAACCAGTCGTGGTGGAGTACGAGTACGAGGATGATGTGGAGGCGGATGCTTGGGCTGACGATGAAGTACCGAAGCCTTACCAGGCTCCTCGGGTGAATATCCCTGAGAAGACTAAGACTCCTGAGTACGAGGAAGAGCCTGGTTATTAGGATTAATCCACTGGTTGAAATTAATCTGGCATCTTTGGGGCGGGCTGGCGTACCCGCTCCACAGCGCTGCATCTGGATTAATTCCTTGGGCGGGGGCGGGTTTACGAGATTATTGATTCTACACAGAGATGGTTGGAAAAACCCGCCCCTACGAAAATTTGTAGGGGCGGGTTCGCCAATATTTATAATGAAAACAAGAGATCCAGTAAACCCGCCCCGGCCTGTGATATTACGTGCGATCGATCGGACATGATATGAATGGGGCGATCGATCTAATCGACATAATAGAAGTATAGAAGTGCGATCGACAAGGTAAAAACCGTGACTCTAACTGCAACCGAATACAAATATGTGGAATTAGACGAGAAGAACGTTCCTCTCATCGCCGGAACCACAATGAAAGTAATTGAATTAGTACAAGCTCATATCGCTTACGGGTGGAGCCCAGCCGAGTTACACCTCAACCACCGCTATTTGACAATGAGCCAAATTCATTCTGCTTTTGCTTATTATTGGGATCATAAAGAAGAGCTGGATGCAGATATGCAGCGCAGGTTCGAGTATGCTGAAAAGTTGCGCTTAGAAGCGGGCGAATCTCAAGCGGCTAAAAAACTCCAAGCCCAGGGACTAATCAAATGAGTATAAATCTGTTAAATTCGAGCCTTATTTCTCTCTTCTTTCCTCCTCTGCGCCCTCTGCGCCTCTGCGGTTAGTTAAAAAAAGCCCCTTCACAAATGTGTTTTATATCAGCTCAAAAAAAACTTGCACCGTCAATGCAGAAACCTGAAAAATTAAAATGGTATTTTCATCTATCTCTTGATACTGTTGTCATCATCGGTTCGCTGATAGCAGTAGGGTATCATTTCCCGATAGGAGGCAATTTCCCCGAAGTGCCGCCAATTCAATTGATGCTAAATCCTGAACTATACAAAAATGATTATTACGTTCAGGAAATGGTTAAATTCAATCCCAGATACTACTATTATTATATCATCTATTTTTTGGCCAACCTAGGAACAGGCATTCCCCTAGCGCATTTTATTTATCAATTCCTAGCCTTCGGTTCATTTATCCTGGCTTGCTATGCAATTATCAATATCTATACTAATTCCAAACTGCCCGCAGCAGCGATGGCTTTTTTATGTATAGCCGCTTCATTTACAGATGTTGGGAATACACTGATATTTTCCACCAAATCAGTACCCAGTACCTTCGCGATGGCCTTCGCAATCTGGGGAATATACTTTAGTTTGCGCCTGAAATGGCTGACGGGATATTTCTGTTTTGGACTGGCTTGTCTGCTACAATTTTTAGTTGGTTTGCTGCCGGGATTGATGATGGTTCCCGTTTTAGCAGTTGAATCTGTCAAACAGCGGCAGTTCAAAACATTGATTTTGGCGATCGCGCTTTTAGCAGCAATGTCAAGTATAGTATATGTACCCATGTTATTAACAGGTACTACCGGCAGTCAAACTATCGACAATGCCGAGTTTGTATTCATCCACGCCAAAGTCCGCAACCCCCACCACATCCTCCCATCTAATTGGGATGTTGCGAATTGGTTCAACTTTATCTGTTTCATCATTGGTGGCTTATTGTGCATTAAAAATACAAAGTTACTCCCAAAATCCGAAAAAGTTAACTTTTATATCATTATTGGCACATCAATTTTTGCACTGCTGCTGAATTACATATTTGTCGAAGTTTACCCGCTGGCTTTAATCGCAAAACTGCAATTAGCTAGAACCGTACCTTTCGCTCAATTAATTATATTTATTGCTGTTTCTTTGACATTTGATGAGGTTGCTAAACCCAAACAAGTACCTGTTAGCTTGCTGGTGCTATCTGTACTAACTTTGCCTTTTCGAGGTATCATTTTCTTAGGATTCGCAGTTTGGCAAACTAAAAATTATGCGTTTCCCAAGCGCTACACTATTTTGCTGTGGATTTTAGCAGCAGGAACCTTAATTTTCAGCTTGATATATCCGCTGACTGATTCCTGGGAAATAATGAGCGATAGAATAATGGGCATCCCAGTCTTTTTCTCAATCCTAGCCTTCCCATTCATCCTAGAAAAAACATCATTGGCGGCATCTATCAAACAGACTTTGACTCATATATTAGCTTTGCTAACTACTGCTACTTTATTTTTTGGAGTAGCAGGAATTCTACCCAAACCTATATTAAATGTATTTCAAGCAAGAGTCAATATCAATGCGTTTCCCCGAGACGAATTAAGCAGATTAGTCGTGCGATTTTCGCAAATTAGCAGTCGTGACAGCCTCGTATTAATTCCACCATCAGTTACCAGCTTCCAGTTTTTCTCAGAAAGAGCGATTGTAGTTAACTTTAAGAACTTTCCCTTTACCGAAAAAGGCATCAAAGAGTGGAAAAACCGCATGGAAGCAATTCTAGGAGTCCCCTTAAACCCACAAATGATTTGGGGAGGAAGTGACTTATTCAGCCGCCGCAGCAGTGCGGATTTAGTCAAAGTAGCCAGACATTATAAAGCCGATTATATCCTGACGCGCAGCGATTGGCATCCAAACATTGACGGAGAGATAGTAGATAAAGAAGGCAAATGGATAATCTTTAAAATCACCAATAAAACAGGTTCGTAGTGAGGACTTCAGTCCGCCCGGTTCGTAGTGAGGACTTCAGTCCGCCCGGTTCGTAGTGAGGACTTCAGTCCGCCCGGTTCGTAGTGAGGACAAAGCGTCCTTCTTAAAAGTTAGGTTCGTAGTGAGGACAAAGCGTCCTTCTTAAAAACCAGAGGACTAAAGTCCTTACTACAAACATCAATGATATATCTGCCGTTAAATATCAAAACCAGAATCATCAATAATTTCGCAAATCTGCTTATCAACATAATCAGCAGCCACATTTCGCGCAATCAACTCAGCCAAAATCCCCAAAGAAATCAACTGTACCGACAGAATTGTACACAAAATCCCAAAAAATAACAAAGGTCGATTTCCAATCGGCCCAAAATTCATCCCCGCCAAATTCAGAAACCAAATCACAATCAAATAACCCAGCGAAACAGTCCCAACCAAACCAAAACACAACCCCAAACCCCCAAACAAATGACCTGGCTTGTGCAAATACTGCGTAGTCGCCAATACCGTCAACAAATCAATAAATCCCCGCGCGTAGCGTTCCCAACCATAATTTGATTTACCATGTTTTCGCGGATGGTGTTCGACAACTACTTCGCCAATTTGAAAACCTAAATTATTTGCTAAAGCCGGAATATAGCGGTGCAATTCCCCGTACAATTTAATCGACTGCAAAACTTCCCGGCGATAAGCTTTAAAACCGCAATTCATGTCGTGCATTTTTACCCCAGTCAGCAAACACGCAACGGCATTAAATAGCCGAGAAGGTAAGGTTTTAGAAAGGGGGTCATTCCGTTGTTTGCGCCAACCGGAGACTAAATCAAATCCTAATTCTAGACGATCTAAAAATTTAGGAATTTCGGCTGGGTCATCCTGTAAATCTGCATCGAGAGTAAAGATAATTTTCCCGGCTGCATTCCGAAATCCGGCTGAAAGTGCTGAGGATTTACCAAAATTGCGGCGCATTTTAATTGCTTTAATTCGTTGCGGAAATTGATTTGCTAAATCGGCAATTTCTCGCCAAGAAGCATCGCGGCTACCATCGTCTATAAAAATCACTTCGTAACTTGCGATTCCTCTTAGGGACATGACGATGCTAATTTTTTCAAACAGTAATTTCAGGGTTGCTTCTTCATTGTGAACGGGAATTACGAAGCTGAGGTCTTTTTGCATAGCTACTTTTTTAATTGTTATTAATAACTCAATACGCTTGGGTTAAGACTGCTTATGCCTCGGAGATCCCCCTAAATCCCCCTGGTTGTAGGGGGACTTTGAGTATTCTCTTGTTCCCCCCTTGGGAAGGGGGGCTAGGGGGGATCAGTCTTAACCCAAGCGTCTTGATTGATTGTTTGGGAATTTCGTAAAGCCACCCAACCTTCACGGTTGGTAAATGAAGCGTAAGCTGTCAATAATTTATCTGTTGGTGATGTTTGAATGTATCCTCTCCAAGCTGCAAATTTGTAGGATTCACCAAATAAGTTAACTAAGTCTGGGCGCGGAAATCCTGACATGGCGAAACCTCGAACTACATTTTCTTGGTTGAGAATGACAATACATTTTACATGATTTTCGGGGTCTCCTACCCAACCAATTACTCTGGCGGCTTTGGGTGCGAGTTTGGTAACAGTATCAAAATATCCGGGTACTCCGTCTTTGGGGGCTGAAAGTAGGTTTGGATCGATTTTTGTGTCTAATGCTGCACAAAAGTTGTGTTTTTTGATGTCTCGATTAAATGGTACTAAGTTGTTAGTTTTTAAGGCGTCGATTAATCCGACAAATGCGGCGGGTTTGTTTCCTACTCTCTCTTTAATTAGGGTGATGTCGGTGATACCTAATTGTAAGGAAAGTCCTACTAGCGGTTGATAGGTGGCTCTGCGGCCGATCGCCATTGCAGTTTCGCCACCCACCCCGTACATTAAAATCACGGCCGCTGTCACGACTGCAAACAGCGGTGTCAGCCAACGCCCTTGAATTCTCGGTGTGGGCTGCAACTCCCGTACCGCAAGCACTGTCAGGATAGTTGTACTCATCCAAAACAAGGCTGGGAGTGTGGCGTAGCGGGAAGCGGTAGCCTGTTCGACTCCAAATCCCGATCGACTAACTGCGGCCATTAACGCCGTTTGCAGGGTGTATAATTGGATGGACAGCCAAGGCAGCCAATTTGGGCGATTCCCTACGGGATAACCAAGCTGCACAGCCTTTTTTGCCAACAGCCAATAACCCACAAAACCCGTTACAGCAATCAAACCAATTATACCAATAATTGACGCAACAATAATATTTTCGCTAAATATTCCCCCGAGATAAATCGGAATATATTCGAGAGTTTTCAGCGGATTGATTTTAGTTAGAGAAGGATGATTGGACGGAGTTTTATAAGTTAAAAAATAAAGACAAATCACCGCAATCGCAGCAGCAAAATACAAATAAGTTATCCGCCGAGGAAACCGCAGCACAATCGCCGCCCCACACAATATCGGCCACAAACCCAAAGGAGTGCTGTAACTAATGCAGCCTAAAATGCCAAATACAATGCTGCCAATTACCCACTTATTTTGTTTCCATTCATTGTTCCCAGGTTCTACCTGGGAATAAATACCCAGAGGCTCCGCCTCTCTCTTCTTTAACAAAATTGTCACATAAGATTGCAAACAAAATATCGCACAAATCACAAATAAATTAGCAATTATCCAGTGAACGCCACTGAATCCCCGCATCCAGTTGTGCGCCGCCGCCGGAGTAAAATTAAAAATAGAAATACACAGGATGACTGAGATAAATTGTAGTGGAAAAATCCTTAATTTTAAAGGTAGTAAAGCAATCAAGACATAGCACTGAATCCAAGCCAAAAACCAAGCAATCAAACATAAACCAATATTTGAACCTTGGGTGACAATAATATTTAAGGCATAGATAATCGCCGGAATTAAGACAAAATGCTCGTTAGCCCGAAATATCCAATTAAAAGGATTTGTAGCAAAACCATCTACTGAATAAAAATTCCAAGTCATCCACCAATAGTCAAAATTAGATAAGTCTCCGGCTTGGGATATCAAGTACAAAATATATGAAGCTGGTATGAGAATGCCGAACACCGATGCGGCAATTAAAACATTTTGTTGCTTGACTTTCATTGATTCAGACATGGGGATATTTTGAATTAATCGGGCGGGTTTAGCCCAATACAGTTCAGTTAAACTCGATCCCCCCTAACCCCCCTTCTTAAGGGGGGAACAAGAAAATCTTCAAAGTCCCCCTTCTTAAGGGGGATTTAGGGGGATCTCCGGGGGATAAACAGCGCCCCAAAGGTACAAACTAAATGCTGTATAGCTTATAACAGATAATTTCCGAACAAAACCCGCTCTCGCGTTTTGAGATTTCCTCAATTTTTCATTTCACTTCTCTTGCTAGCATTTGTCTGAGCCCTTGTCGCCAGTGGGGAGGATAGGTTCCCAGAAGTCCTGATATTTTTGTGGTTGAGAGGACAGAAAAAGCGGGACGTTTTGCGGGTGTGGGATATTCGGCGGTGGTGATGGGAATTACGCGCTTGATTTTGAGCGGAAAGCCGAGTTTCTCTGCTTCTTCAAAAATGGCGATCGCAAAATCGTACCAACTACAAACACCGCTGTTAGTATACTGGTAAGTCCCAAAACTTTCTAGCCCAAGCAGAGGGATGATTTGGGCAGTTGCAGCAGCTAAATCTGCCGTCCAAGTTGGACTTCCGATTTGATCTGCTACTACTCGAATTTCTTCCCTTTCCTTGCCCAATCTCAGCATGGTTTTGACAAAGTTGCCTTTTCCACCGTTACCGTAAACCCACGCAGTTCTAATAATAATATGTCGGTTTCCCGCTTTCCGAATTGCTTCCTCGCCAGCTAATTTGGACTTACCGTAAGTTCCCAAGGGATTTGTAGCATCTGTTTCGAGATAAGCCGAACCGCTGCTACCGTCGAATACGTAATCAGTGGAAAAGTGGATCAAACTTGCGCCCAATTTTTCGCATTCTTGTGCGAGAATTCCCGGTGCAATACCATTGACTGCGTGCGCTAAGTCTGCTTCGTTTTCAGCTTTGTCTACCGCTGTGTAAGCGCCGGCATTCACGACTACATCCGGTTGAATGTCAGCCATTGCTTGACGGATGGTTTCGGGTTGGGATAAATCTACGGAAGTGCGATCGACTGCAATCACCTCTCCCACAGATAATAAGATGGGCTGCAATTCTTGAGCTAGCTGTCCGTTGCCGCCTGCGAGTAAAATTTTCATTATTAAAACACTTGAGCTCTTTTCAACGTTTGTCCAGCTTTGTCTTTAGGTGATAAAATTGGATCGGCACCATCTAGCGGCCAGGCGATCGCCAAATCGGGGTCATTCCATACAATACACCGCTCGTGTCCCGGTGCATAGTAGTCTGTAGTTTTGTACAAAACTTCAGCAATGTCTGATACTACTAAAAAACCGTGAGCAAATCCCGCAGGAACCCAAAGTTGCTGCTTATTTTCTGCACTCAGCAAACAGCCCACCCACTGCCCGAAAGTCGGCGAACTTTTTCTAATATCCACCGCCACATCAAATATTTCGCCCGCAACTACCCGCAGCAATTTGCCTTGAGGTTGCTGCATTTGGTAGTGCAAACCGCGCAGCACATTTTTAGAAGATTTGGAATGATTGTCTTGAACAAATTCTGCCGTCACGCCCGTTTTATCGACAAAAGCTTGGTGATTGAAACTCTCAAAAAAGAAACCGCGATCGTCTCCGAAAATTTTCGGCTCAATTATCAGAACGTCCGGTATTTCAGTAGATATAACATTCATAGTTGGCTGTATCGCGTGATAAACTCATACTCAGTCTATGCTATCTTACTATGAAAACTGACACATATCTCAAAAAGTTATACGCCAACCGCTTTGATTCCCGACAAATGCAAGCCAAGGTGGCACTCTGGAAAGTTTTAATTGACGAATTTCTACAAGATTATGTTCCTCCAAAATCAGCGGTTTTAGACATTGGGGGCGGCTACTGCGAGTTTATCAATCAAATTGGTGCGGGAGAAAAATGTTTGATTGACCTGAATCCCGATTCCAAGTTATTTGCTGATGATGATGTCAAAGTGCTGAATATTGATGTGCTTAACTTAGGCGAGTATAGTTCTTTTACCGAACAGTTCGAACGCATTTTTATCTCAAACTTTTTTGAACACCTCCGCAACAAGGAAGAACTCGTACAAATTATCTCGTTTTGCTTTGACGCGCTCAAGCCTAGCGGTTCGTTGTTGGTAATTCAGCCTAACTTTAAATACTCTTACAAAGAATACTACGATTTTATCGACCATCAATTACCGATTACGCACTTATCGCTGCAAGAGCTTTTACAAACTGTGGGGTTTAAAATTGATGTGATGATACCCAGATTTTTACCGTTTTCGACAAAAGGGCGGCCGGCCTCGCCGTTGTTGTTAAAGGTTTATTTGAAATTGCCTGTATTGTGGCGTTTTTTGGGCGGGCAAATGTTTGTGAAGGCGTCGAAGTTATAAGACTTGAGGCAGATTTTATCGATCGGCATTTCCAAGTTCTGTCTGGTAACTAATATAATATCCGCTAAATTAACCAGAATTCCCGTAGGGGCGGGTTCGCCGATATCTCCAATGAAAACCATCAATCTATCAAACCCGCCCCCACCCAACAAACAATCAAAATGTACCGTGAATTTCTGGATAAAATGTTGATATAAATCATCGTGGGGATGGGGCGGGTTTATCAGATTGTTTGTAGGTTTCATAGATGGTTGGTGAACCCGCCCCTACCGGAATTAGGAAGAAACCTATGCAGAAACCGGGTTTTTTCCGACAAGATACGCCGCAGTCTTAAATCTGTGAAAAACCCGGTTTCTTTAGTATGATGCCGCATCTCTA
>NZ_JAUBUN010000031.1:39931-74193 GCF_036702665.1 Microcoleus sp. Aus8_D2 | reverse complement strand
GGTTTTTTCCGACAAGATACGCCGCAGTCTTAAATCTGTGAAAAACCCGGTTTCTTTAGTATGATGCCGCATCTCTACAAATCGGCATCGCACACTGCCCCTAAAGCTTTAAGCGTAGCCTTCTCAGAATCCGTCAAACCCGTAACACCCGTGATATTCATAGCTTCATAAGGTCGATCTTTCAGACTTTTTAGACACTCTCCAGTCTGGGCATCCCAAAGCTTAATTGTCTCATCATTACTGCAAGTAGCAAGTGTTATACTATCTGGACTAAAGGCAACAGATCGTACCGAATTAGTATGCCCCTGCAAGACTTTCAAACATTTACCCGTGCGGACATCCCATAATCTTGCTGTTTGGTCATAAGCACCACTGGCAATAGTTTTACCATCAGGGCTAAAAGCAACTGAATTTAAGTAATAAGTATGACCTTGCAAGGTTTTTAACAACTTACCTGTGTCAATATCCCAAAGTTTCACCGTATAGTCAGAACTACTGCTGACAAGTATCTTCCCATCAGGACTGAAAGCAACAGAACGTACTAAATTTTCCCCGTTATCCAATATTTTCAAGCATTCACCAGTATTGATATCCCATAGCTTACAGGTTTTATCATCGCTGCCACTAGCCAGGGTTTTACCGTCAGGACTAAATGCAACTGACCAGATCCAGTCTGTATGTCCATGAAAAGTTTTTATACATTTTCCGGTGTGGATATCCCATAGCTTAACACTTGGGTCGGCGCTGCCGCTAGCCAGGGTTTTACCGTCGGGAGAAATTGCTACAGCATTTACTGCGCAGTGATGCCCGTGCAATGTTTTGACGCACATTCCTGCTTCAATATCCCATAATTTTACTGTTTTGTCATAACTGGCACTAACTAAAGTTTTATTGTCTGGACTAATAAACACGCCATTTATCCGACTGGTATGCCCTAATAATATTTTCAGACATTTCCCGGTATAAATATCCCATACTTTTACTGTTTGGTCTTCACTGCTACTAACTAAAAACGCACCATCAGGACTGATTGCTACTGAACGTATAGGGCTAAGATAACCTTGTAAAAACCTCAAGCATTCTCCAGTGCTAATATTCCATAATCTGGCTGTTTGGTCATCGCTACCAGTGACTAAAGTCGTACCGTCAGGACTAATTGCGACCGATCTTACCCAGTCAGTATGTCCACTTAAGGTTTTGAGGCATTCCCCACTGTGAATCTCCCAAATTTTTACTGTTTGGTCATAACTGCTAGTGGCTAAAATTGTATCATCAGGACTAATTGCTAGCGATCGTATACGTCCAGTGTGTCCCTGTAAGGTTTTTAAACATTCCCCAGTGTGAATATCCCATAGTTTCACTGTGTAGTCAAGACTGCCACTGGCTACGATTGTGCTGTGAGAATTGATGGCTACTGAATATACTCCACTGGTATGACCTTGCAGAGTTTTCAGGCATTCTCCTGTACGAATATCCCACAACTTCACAGTGCGATCGCTGCTACAACTTACTATGATTTGACCGTCTGAACTGATTGCTACCGATCTTACCCAACCAGTATGTCCGTGTAAGGTTTTCAGGCATTTCCCAGTAAAGATATCCCATAACTTTACTGTTTGGTCAACACTACAGCTAGCTAAAATTTTACCATCAGGACTTATTGTTAATGAATTAACTCGATTATGATGACCTTTCAACGTTTTTAAGCATTCTCCCGTGCGACTATCCCATAATTTTACTGTTGTGTCATAGCTGGCACTAGCCAAGGTTGTACCATCGGAACTAAAAACTACTGAACGTACCCAGTCTGTATGTCCTCTTAAAATTAACATTTGTTGACCATTTTCAACTAGCCATAATCTAATATCACAACTAGCATCACCTGTAGCAAATAGTTTGCCATCTGGACTAAATGCTACTACAAAAACCGTACCAAAAACTTTAGTAAAAATAGAATCAGATAGATTCGCATTAATAAAGTTTACACGACGCAAATTAGCCTTGGTAAAATCAGCACCTTTAATCACAGCTTGGGAAAGATTTCTCCCTTTTAATACAGCCTTGTCAATCTTCACCAACACCGTCGCTGCATTCCCCCCGATATAGCCAATTTCATCTTCCGATTTGCCTTTAGTTGCTTCCAGAACTTCTAATAATCGAGACTTAACCTCACCAACAAACCCAGTTTTTGAAAGCATCGGCACTAGCAAATCCATGACCGCTTTCGCCAAAGGTTCCCGCCCAAAACTGTTACGAATCTGCGCTAAACTCTCACCAACAAAAGCCTTCAAAGCTGGAATCGGCACAAGATCACCTGCATCATCCACCTGACGGCAAAAATACCCCGACCAAGTATAATCCACCGACTCAACAGAATTATCCAAATACAATTGTGCCTGAGACAACTCCGTGAAATCAGCAGGCAAAACCCCCAACTCCGCCGCCAACTTATACGCTACAAAAAACTCCAAAAGCGAGCGATGTGCCGGAGAATAATCGCCCTCAGCATTGCGAATCAACATCGTTTGACTCATCATATCGTAATGCCAGTGGTCTAAATCCTTTTCTTCCTGCACGACAGCACCGAACAAGCGGCGAATCCTGTCGGGAAACAGCCGATAATTCAAACTCATCTGGTCTGTTGATAGCATTTCCCAGGACAGTTCGCACAGGAAAAATAGCTTATCCGCCAGCGATGTAAACGTCCTTTCTGCCTTAATATCCCGCTCCATCTTCCGGCGCACTGCATACAGATACACCCGCGACATATCCACAGGTTTACCCGCTTGAATATCCGGCAATGCTTCTAAGATCAATTCCGCCATCACGGGCCTGCACGCCAAATCCAATAACTGCGGATTGTTCATCACCTGATTCACTGTTTCGGCATCGGCTTGGTGAGACAATACCTGACGGATTTGGTCGTCGTTAAATGCTGCTAATTCCAATACTTCAAACTGCGGCGTTTCTCCGCTGAGATTGGCAGTCGAAGCTTTTAATTCCGCATTCAATAAAGCGCGTCCTTCCTTGGATTCGGGAAAGTGTTCTGTGCGACAGGTTAAGATGACTTTCCCACCGGGAGCAATTACTTTTGCTAGTTCCCAGAAGTTGTTAATCATTTGTTGTCGATCGCACTTCGCGGCCATTTCATCAAATCCGTCAAAAATCAACAGCAACTTCCCCATCCGATTCAGTTGGTCGAACACCTCACTATTGAGACGAATATTGTGCTGAGTAAAAAAGAAACCCGCCAAAACATTCTCCACATTCAGCGCCTTCGCATAGTCGCGCAAAGTAATAATCAAAGGCAACCGAGGCCGTTGAGTTCCTCTGTCCTTTGCCTGTTGATATGCCTGCAAAGCCGTCCAAGCGTAGTGAAAAGCAAACCAAGTTTTCCCCGTCCCGAATTCGCCCAAAACAGAAATATGTTCCTTCGCCGGGTCATCCATCCACAAATCGATATAACCGTCAATCCAGCCATCCTCTTCGCCGTAATAACTCGCATCAATCTGTCGCTTGTTAACAGAGTCTAACTCAGCTTTCGTACAACCTAGAGGCACGTATTTGTCATCGATTTTCCGGCGCTTAACTTCGTTTTCCAACCATTCGATATAACTGCTAAAATCAGCATCAACATCAATCAGTTCGTCAAACGTATAACAATCGAGATGCCGATTTTCCGGCTGGTCAACTTTCTTTCGTGCTGCTTTGGAAATCCGCCGCGCCGTCACCAGCCAACCTTCATCGGTTTTTTGCGCTGCTACCGACTCTCCCAGCGCCTCAACATCTTGAATTTGCGCTTCTCCGGCGATGCCGCGGATTAAAATGCGATCGAATCTGCCCCGCCTCACGGGAATTTGAATAATCCATTCAAAATAGTTATCTTCCCAAACTTGATACGGTTCAAAATCGTAGCCCAATATTTCAAACCAGCCGCGCATTTGCTGCGCCAAAGCAAAGCCTTGGGATTTACCAGCAGTTTCATTTCCTGCTGGTAAAGCTGGATTATTTTCAACTGCCAATCGCGCCATTTCGGTGCGAATTCCTTCTAAAGTTGGGAGTCTATCGAGTCTTTCTTGAACAGCGATAATTTGTTGGTGTACCGAATCAATCTGATGCTCGATCAAAGCTTCTTTGGGATTGCGGGTATTCTTGGTGACTGCAATGAAAACTGCGGAAAAAGCAGCAAACTCGCGCCGAATGTCAATCCCTAAAGCTTTAATTTCATTTCCCAAGGCGTAGGTATCGAGAAATTTTTCGCCTCCTTCGATCAAAATAGCCGGAGAATTGCGATCGAATGCTTGGCGAAAAGCTTGTTTAATTTCTTCTTGCCGGAATAGTTGTAAAATTGGCTTGGGTTTGCCGACGCCGTATTCTACTAAGGTGTAGGCGTAAACGCTGCTGAAGTCTGGTAGCGGGTGTTCGGGGTCGAGGTTGAATTTTTTGAGTAATTTGATGACGGTTTCGCTGCGCTCGAGCTTATCTTTGATTAAAGGCTGGGCGATGGTGGTAATTGCGCCGATAATTGCATCGATATTTGGTATAATCATGCTGGGATTTTGAGGTGGTTGGTGGGATAAGATGGAAAGGCGATCGCACCCGATAGATTTTTTTTATAGTATAGCAACTGACCCCAAAAATAGGATCAATTGTAAAATTTCTGATTTTTTGCTGCCCTCAATTCATTAATAAAAAAAATGAAAATCCTGTAGGGGCGGGTTCGCCAACAATCTATGAAAACCACGAAAAATATCAAAAACCCGCCCGATCGCCGCGATTGTATACATTAACATCTTACCTCAAAAAATACGAAAAATATCATAATTCTGTCCCGTATCCGCCATTATCTAGATTAAAATTTTACAATAAATTTACCGTACATTATTATTGTTCGTGGGTGGGGGCGGGTTTACAAGATTATTCATTTCGATCGTAAATGGTTGGCGAACCCGCCCCTACAAATTTGGTTGATAATATAACAATGTCTCATCTGCTGCTACCAAAAACTGTTCTGCTACCTCCAGATTATCTTGGGCTATGTAGGTAGCGTGCTCAATTAAGTCTTTGATAACAATTGAGCGTTTGTTAACTTCAGTCATTGATATAATTTTACTTGTGAGCGATGTTGTTGCGTACAGTCTGCCGAATATTTTCCCAATCTGCCTCAGTCATCGGAGTCGCTTCACCAGAATCCACAGCTTCTAGTAAAAGTTATTCGACACATTCTTTAGCGGTTTTACGCTTTTGTTCCTGAACAATCAGCTCCAAAATATAATCGCTGATGTTATTATAATTGCCACTAGCTACTTGTTTTTCGAGATAGGCTTTGACGGAATCAGGCAAGGAAATATGGATGGTGTTCATAAATTTGAATCCTTGGCTTGCAAGCTTCTATTTATTGATTTTATCACAAATAAGGGCGATCGCACTTTCTCCCCAAAGCCAAAGTACGATCGCCCTTCAATTTTCCTTTTACCAAATCTTTAACCAAAAGATTAGTCCTGCGTCTTCAGCAAAACCGCCCTATGTCCAGCATATGCGTCATGGATGCGTTCCACATGACTGGAAAACGTGTTAACCGGCAACTCCGAGGGTAGATACCACTGAATGTCATCTGCTTCTTCCGTGATACGCGGGCTACCCCCGACGACTTCACAGCGGAATGTAAACACCAAGTCCGATCGCACTGGTATAGCATAAATGCCAATCGCACCTATCACCTTAACCAGCAAACCCACCTCCTCTTGTACCTCACGAACAACCGCAGCCCAAGGAGCTTCCGCCGCCTCAACCCTACCCCCAGGCAAGTTCCAAGCATCCCTGTCTGTGCGGTGACACAGCAATACCTTGCCACCGCTGTCAATAATTATCGCAAAAGTACCAATGGTGTGCATGGTTTACAAGCTTAATTTTTCTAATGAGTAGACTCTTGCATTCATTCACTCTCTTATCTTGAAACTATCTGCGTCTATCTGTGTTCATCTGCTTGAAATCTGCGGTTCCTGTATTAACCAAAGATTTATGCAATGCAAGTCTAGTATCTATCAAATCCTGTTCGAGCAAAGTGCGATCGCCCTTCGAGGGCTTCGCTAACGCCCTTCACTGCTGTGTATCCTGTTTTGCTTCGGTTTGCGACTGTTGATGCTGTTTAATACCTTTTTCAATCAGCTTCCCAGCCAACCAAGACACAGACCGTTCGTCTTTCTCGGCCCATTCCTCTAATGCTTTGGCTATTTCAGGAGGAACGTAAGTGGTTACTCGTGTGAGGTTTTTTGGTGGCACGATCGTATTTTTCTTATTGCTACTTTCTTTAATATTCTAGTTTTGCACGTTACCTGTTGACATATTATCACTTTAGGCGCTATGATACAACCTAGTGTAACCTAAAACAAACCCCTGCCACACTAGACGCCAATCAAGACGCGGCAGGGGTTTGGACTCCCACATTCAGGAGATAACCCATTAGGAGATAACCCATTAGGAGATAACTTCAATGATACCAACACCAAAGTCCGTTCCCGAACTGCTGCGCGAAGAAATTCCCGACGCGCCCCCCGACAAAAAACCCGTCCGCTTGCTGCTGTGCGGCACTCCCAAGGGTGTTAACAGGATCGTAGATATCCTGCAAATCTTGGGTTTCGCCAAGATTGAGGAGTGGAGTCCGCCTCTCCCCTCGCCCATTAGCGGTGAGATTATGCGGATTTTGACCCGCTATTTTGCTGAGTAGGCGTTGAGGTCGATCGCACTTTTGTCGAGATTTTGTTGCACTTTTGTCGATAAGTGCGATCGACTACCTGCAAATATGCAACTTCTAAGCCTTCGATAATTGCTATAATATACATGGATACATATTGGTAGTTTAAACATTATGGCCAAGCGAAAAATTTTACAAGAAGGTCGAGAATATACTTTTCGTTCATATTTTGAATTACCTTACGAAACCGATGAGATTTTAGCAGAATTTGATTACTCATTAATCAAGGAAAGGCTATCTTTGCCGACAACAAACAAACAGTTAAATAGACTTACAGAGCTTCAAGAAAAGATAGAAGATATCCTTCCCCTGGTCAGCCTCAGCAGCGAAATAGCTAGAAAAGAATCATTAGTATCGCCAGTTTTGCTAGACATCATTCGATACTGCCAATGTCAACTGAGATTTGAGTATACTCTCAACGTCAATAGCTGGCTAAAAGGAAAATTAGACTATCTCGTGCAATCCCATCAAGATTTGCTAGTTATTGAAGCAAAAAACGACGATATGACTAGAGGATTTACGCAATTGGCTGTAGAATTAATTGCTAGGTCGCACGTTGAAGAACAAAATATACTTTACGGCGCGGTGACAATGGGAGATGTCTGGCGATTTGGGAAGTTAGATCGAATTCAGCAGACTATTTTTCAAGATATCAATTTGTTTAGAGTGCCTGACGATTTAGAAGATTTAGTTAAGGTAATGGTGGGAATTTTAGACGGTGTGGCAATATAATTATTAGTTCGCGATCGCACGAGCGATCGGAAAACCGGGTTTTTTTACGAAAATCCTTCGTTGTTACCCGCAGATTAGATGAAAAACCCGGTTTCTTTTGTCTTGATGTGTAAGTCCTGGCTATCTTAATCTGGTGTCAGTTGGAAGACATTGTATAATGTTAGCAGGAAAAGAGGAAAAAAGAAAATGATATGAAAGAATTAAAGAAATTAGAAGTAGATGGACTTAAGAATATGGGGGCAGTTTGGACTCAGGTGAAACTGACAAATGCAGTTGATGATGAGTTAGTGCGTCGAGGTTTGCTTGCACCTCGGCTACTGCGCGAGATTGAAACAGAAGGTTTGGTAGATACAGGTGCAGTTAATCTCGTAATTCCAGCAGAGATTGCACAGCAATTAGGTTTGCGAATTCTCGGCCAGCAACTTGTTAAATATGCGGACAGTCGTCAGGAAGCTGTGGGAGTAACTGGCCCTGTAATCGTTGAGTGTGAGGGGCGCAAGACTATTGATGAGGCATTGGTAACTGGTGATGAGGTACTAATTGGTCAGGTTATTTTGGAGAAACTTAGATTTGTTTGTGGATTGTAGGAATCAGCAGTTAATGCCAAATCCTGCTAACCCTGATTATCCTGTTACTTATATTAGGTGAAATATGTAGGGAAACGGCACTGCCGTGTCCTAAGGCCGGAGACGGCAGTGCCGTTTCCCTACCGCAGAATAAATGGTTTGATTACCAAATTCTACAAAACATCTGCCGCGTCAAAAATCCCTACAAAATCGAACTCAAAACCACCTCATTAGCCGCAATCCAATCATAAATATCCTGCAAAGCCGCCTCCGGCCCAATCATAGGCTGCCATCCAGTCTTCTCCATCACCCTAGAAGAATCGGTAATAAAAATCGGAATATCCCCCGCCCGTTCTTCTAAAATCGGATTAATTGGAATCGATTTACCTGAAATTTTGCGGCACAAATCAGTTGCTTCAACCAAAGAAAGACTGTTGCTCACACCGCCGCCGACATTAAAAACTTCGCCGTCAAATTCAGCCAAATGTTCCAACTGATAATTAACTAACCTCAACAAATCTTCAACGTGCAGCAAATCCCTAACTTGCTTCCCGCTACCGCCAAAACCAATATAACTCAGCGACTTTTGAAAATAATGAGCCGCCACCCACAAACCGTAAACTCCCTGATCCACTTTACCCATTTGCCAAGCACCGGTAATTAGCCCGCAGCGGTTAATAATTGCCTGCACGTTGTATGCTTCCCTGTATTCCTCAATCAGCAATTCCGACGCTAATTTAGTTGCGCCGTAAAGCGAGCGGTGCCCTTTTAACGGGAAGTCTTCAGAAATGCCTAGCTCCGATATGCCGGGTAAAGTTTGTTCTGGGGCGATCGCAAATCTATCAGCCAACTCCAACAGCTTAACAGATTTCACAAGGGCGATCGGATAAACCCGACTCGTAGACAAAAACAACAAACTCGCACCAGTCTGTCTCGCCAACTCCAAAACATTCACAGTACCCAGCAAATTCGTCTGCAAAACGTACTGAGGCGAACTAAAACCCGCCAAAACAGAAGGTTCCGCAGCGCAATCGATAATGCAATCAGCATTGAGCGCAACGGGATCTAAATCAGCCGCCGTGCGAATATCCCCGTAAACAAACTGAATCCCGCAACTTTTAAGCCTCGGAATATTCAATTCCGAACCCCGGCGGCGCAGGTTATCCAAACAAATGATTTGCCATTCTGGGTGAAGTTTTTTCAGGCCAATTGCCAAACAACTGCCAATAAAACCCGCACCGCCCACAATTAAAATTCTCTCAGGCATTAACTAAATTTCTTGCTAAAATATGGTTCTATCGTTCGGACTGAAGTCCTTATTCGTTCGTAGTAAGGACTTCAGTCCTTGACTTGGGCAACAAATCTAATTTCAACTCATTCATCTTTATAGTCCGGTGGTAGTCGCCGCGAGAAAGATGTTTTTCCAGCCAAACATACAAGACAATAAACAAATACCTGCTGCCCATCTCTTTAATTTTCAACTTAGAAATACCAGCAGTCCGATTGTACCACCTCAGAGGAATCACCGTATAGGAAAAACCCCGCACAATTGCTTTCAGAGGCAGTTCTACCGTCAAATTAAAATGATGGCTCAAAATCGGATGCACGCCTTCAATCACTTCTCGGCGGTAGAGTTTAAAAGCATTGGTGACATCGCTGTAGCCCAAGCCGAAAATAGTTTTGACAAACCAGTTTGCTAAGCGGTTAATTGCTAATTTGTGAATGGGATAATCAACGACAAAGCCGCCTTTGATAAATCGGGAACCGAAAACACAGTCATATCCTTCTTCCAATTTGCGGTATCCTGCTACCAAATCTACGGGATCGTCGGAAGCATCCGCCATCACAATCGCCGCCGCATCGCCTTCAAATTCTGCCAATCCCCGGCGCACGGCAAATCCGAAACCGTTGGGAGGTTGATTGTTGATATATCTAACTGTGGGAAAAGTTTCTGACAGTTCCTGGCAAATGTCAAGGGTTTTATCCGTGCTATTGTCATTCACAATCAGAATTTCGTGGGGAATCCCTTCTAAATCCAGCGTTTGGGCTAAAGCCCGCACAGTACCGTACAAACAGCCCTCCTCATTGTGGGCTGGTATAATCACCGAAATTTTCACTCCTCATCCTCCGCGCAACTGGACAAACTGGTTGTCAACAGGATTATACACCCAAGCTTTAATTTCCGTTTGGGCGATCGGCAAATCACTACCTGACACATCAACCGCCCACCTCGCATTATTGTACAACTGTGATTTCAAAGTCTTAGCAATATCGGGACTGTCCAAATTTACATAAGCGTTAGCAAAAAAAGATTGTTTGTCGCCGACAGATAGCAGTACAATATTCGGCTGTTGCAAATTTTCTGGCAAAACCGCCCAACCAGCAGCATTTTTCTTGACAGTCAAGGATTTATCGTTGGTTTGAGGTTTGTCTAAATAGCCGTAAACTCGATCGGGATTAGAAATAAACTCTACATTGTTCGCAAACTTTCTCCAACCTATTTTATCGATAATTGCAGCGCCTTCTCTCACCAGCCAACTTTTTTTGCTCAGCACCCTCAAACAGCTTTCCGGCGAATTATTGAAAAACTCCGACGGTTCCAGATAGTTAATTAACTGCAAACAATCTTGAGCGCCTTGTTTGTAAATTAGTGCCGAGCTAGTTTGGGCTATCGCCTTCTGATAATTAACAATAATCATCCCAATTAATAGCCATGAAACTACTCTATAAATCAATTTATAGTTGAATTTAAACAGAGCTTTTGTTTCTCGAATAAACAATTGTCCTAGCTGAACCAAAGCAATTAACAGCAAAATCGAATTAGTCGTATATCTTGAAGATTCCAGCGCCTGAATCGCCCCAAAATTAGCCCTACCAGCCGTAATAAACAAAGCCGACAAAACCGAAAACAAACCTATTGACAGCCAAGCCAAAGCCTGATATCGCAATCCTAAATCAATTGTAGGATGGGCATCTTGCCCGTCCCAACACAATCCCAAATCAGTTGATAAAATCTTCTTTCCAAAATGCCCTACAAAAAACACAAAACTAGCAAATATTACCAATCCTACCAATGCAGAAATTCCAGGTAATCTAACAATTGGCGAACCCAGCAAACTCAAAAAGTAATCGATCGCCACCAGCGGCTTGCTCAACAATGAAATAATACTTGTTTTCCGGCTCGGATGATAATCAATTGAGTAAATAGCACAAGTTGCCGCAAACAGCAACATCCAGGCGATCGATCTTTTGCGTTTCTGCGCCCAATTTCCCTGCAAAGCCGCCACAGCCGGAATCGCCGCCAACCAAGACAGCAAGCCTTGAGCCAGGGAAAAACTAGCAATAAAGCAGAATACAGCAGCAATATAAATTCTAATATTAGGCAATAATTTGTGAGTTGAAACCAGCGCATAAACCGCCCCTACAAAACACAAATTTACAAAAAACCAAGCTAATTGAAATCCCCAAAGCCAGTTTTCATGTTGAACCAGGGAGAAAATTAAAATACAAGTTAAAATATTAGCTAAATGCCACAAATTATCCCCAACATTCTTAACCTGCATCGAGGATAACTTGTACGTAGCGATAAAAGTTATCGCAGCCAAACCTATGCTGAGACACAACTGATAATTAATATTCCATCGGGAAGCAAACGCCAGCAGTGCAATAATTATTTTGGGGAAAACTATGCGGTGGTTGCTGTGCAAAGCCCAAAAATCGTTAAACGTTACACTTCCATGAGCGATTTTCTCAAACAGGCTAGCCAACCTCCACTCGTCATCAATGGGCACGTTAACGCTAAAAGTGGCTACAAATCCGATTAAAAGGACAACTGGAAGTAGATATAGCGTAAATAAAATAAATTTTTTCATGAATGTGCGATCGCACCAATTGCCACGACCATTTTATATTAAATGTATATACTTTTGTCATTGCACGACGAGAGAGCAATCACAGGGGTTCGACTTTCCTCCTCATAGTTTGAGCAAATAAGGACTAAAGTCCTCACTACAAACTTAATGGCACGTTTGTAGTGAGGACTTTAGTCCTGTTCAATTCGGTTCACCAACTACTTAACAGTCTTGAACGTATCCAGCTTGCCAGTAAATCGGTTGATAAACATCTGCAAAACAGTCCGCTTGCCGATATTGATATTAGAACTTACAGCCATTCCCGACTGCAAGTTAACTTCCTGTTGATTTGGCTTGCCCTTGTTCAAGACAAACTTTTGATTCTTGAGCTTAATTTTGGTTTTGAAAGAGTAGTATTTCCGCAATTCAGTAGGAGGCTCAGCATCCTTGCTAATCTCTTTCACTTCACCCTCTGCCGTACCAAATTCCATCGCCGGGAAAGCCTCAACATTGACCTCCACAGGTACGCATTCGTATTTCGTAAGACCCAATTTCTCTCTATTAACTTCCTTCTCAGGACACAGGCAGCTTTTACCTTTTTCGCAGTCTATCTTTTCTCCATCTAATTGTTTGCCGTGATACTGCTCCAATTTTTCCCGCTTGTGTTTCATACCATCCAACACGAGAGCCACGTTGCTGTTTTCTAGGTAAACAACTGCTTGCAGACCGTTTTCGTCGTCCAAAACCTTGAGCAGCTTCTCAGTTTGCTGGGCTTCATAATAAGCTTCTTCGCAGCGTTTAGGACGCGGTTCGCCGGGTTTCACCACTGAGTTAATAATGGATTGGCATATCGGATCTTTTGCTAGATCCAACTTAGCATTCTCCTTCTTAGAAGGTTTCAAATCGAAGATAACGCCGGATACGGGAGACTTCATAACTTGAGTATCGCGGGTTTGCTGCGCTTTTTCTAGCTGAGCGTTTACCTCGGACAGCTTTTTCAGGTTTTCCACTTTGAAGCGGCTTAGCTGAGAATCGCTGCTGGCAATTTGTTTCTGGTTTTCAGCAATTTTGCTGTAAAGTTCTTTTGCCCAGGAATCCTTGGTGTTTTTCAATTGTTCTTGGGCGCGGGCGATCGACTCTTGAATGCGCGCTTGCTCTCCTTGCTGGCGCTTTACTTCAGCGGTAATTTTTTGGATGTCACCTTGACGCGCGTTCATTTCGCCTTTGCGCGTGTTGATTTCACCGAGGCGCGTGTTAATTTCGCCTTTGCGGGCGTTGATTTCACCTTCGCGCTGCTTGATTTGATCAAGCTGTTTGAGAACTTCGCTTTGGCCTCGGAAAACGTCTTGTTCCTGTTTTTCTTTTTGCAGTTCAGCGATCGCTCCTTGCTCTACCAGCGGGGTAAGTCTGCCCAGAATACCTTGATTGGACTTGAGTACCTGTTGGGACTTCGCTAGCTGTTCGTCAGCCAATTCTTTCTGGGCCTCGGAAGATTTTATTTGCTCTTTTGAAGATTCTAACTGCTGCTTGGCATAATTTAATTGGTTCTCAGCAAAACCCAATTGTTGCACTGCTACGGTCATTTGAGCGTCGGCTGATTTCTCAGCATCCTCGGCTTGCTTCAGTTGTTTTTCCAACTCCTGAACTTGCCCTTGGGCTGCGGCGACGCGAGACAGAAATTCCGATCGATAATTAACATACAGTCCTTGCTGGGCTGCATCAAAAGTTCCGCTGGCTCCCCTGTTGAGGTACAGCTCATCAATCAAAGCTTGCAGCACTTGATTTTGTGCCGCGAGGCTCTGTCTGTCCTTAATTGTTGATTCTAGGTTAGAAGGAAGAGCGCCTTGAACTTGTTTGCCGCTCACCACATCTTCATAAAATTTATTTTCTTTTTCCAGCGCTTCTTTAGTTTTCTTGATCGAAGTTAAATCGGCAGCGGGTGCGAGGGGGTTGAAAGTAAGCAGGGGCTGGTTTTTTTCCACGCGATCGCCATTTTCAACGTGAAGTCTCACCACAGCGCCCGTAGCAGGTGCTTGGATGTCTCTAGCGCCATCTTTGAGTTCCAATTGGCCGACAGCGGGGACAGCTTGCTCTACGCTAGCAAAATAAGCCCAAACTACAGCCGAAGTGGTCATCAGCATGATCATCCACAAAAACAAGCGCGACCAAATCGCTGGTTTTTCCAGAATGACTGCTTGCTCAGAAAGCATGATCGATTTCATAGCCATTTCTTAGTTTTCTCTTGTTAGTTGTGAGTTTTTAATTGTTAGGTATTCGATGACTCTTGTTGTTGGAATAGGCAGTAGTAACGCCCTTTGAGAGCCATTAATTCTTTATGAGTTCCGCGCTCGACTACAGAACCTTGATCCATCATAATAATTAGGTCGGCGTTTTGGATTGTAGTCAGGCGGTGAGTGATGAAAAACACCGTGCGGCCGGCGAACGCTTCTGCTAAGTTATTGCAAACTTGGCGTTCGGAATGGTAGTCCAGGGCGCTTGTAGCTTCGTCCAAAATCAGCAGTTTCGGGTTTTGCAAAATCGTCCGGGCGATCGCCAAACGCTGCCGTTGACCCCCAGAAAGTGAAGATCCCCGCTCTCCCACCACCGTATTGTAACCAGCGGGCAAGCCCATGATAAAATCGTGAGCTACGGCTAATTTCGCAGCTCGCACAATCTCATCCGTACTGGCATCGGGATTGCTCAGAGCAATATTTTCTTGGACAGTACAGTTAAACAGCAAAGTATCTTGCAGCACCACGCCAAGCTGGCTGCGCAGCGAGTAAAGTTCGACCTTAGCAATGTCATAGCCGTCAATAAAAATCCGGCCCGACAGCGGCGCATAAAGACGCTGCAACAGCTTCATCGCCGTACTCTTACCGGAACCGCTTCCCCCCACAATTCCCACAAAACTGCCCTGGGGAAATTCCAAGTTCACATTCGCCAATTGCAGCGCGCCGCTCTCCAGGAATCGGAAGGAAACCTCCTCATAACTAACCTGCCCTTGAATTGCCGGCAGCGGGATGTTGCTCCTATCTTCCTCGCTAGTTTCCGTCGGCTTATCGACGATATCCTTAAGCATATCGATCGACATCGAGACTTCTTGGAAACTCTGCCACACGCTCACAAACCTGAGC
Organism: Microcoleus sp. Aus8_D2; assembly: GCF_036702665.1. NCBI lineage: Bacteria > Bacillati > Cyanobacteriota > Cyanophyceae > Oscillatoriales > Microcoleaceae > Microcoleus > Microcoleus sp. Aus8_D2. Next base: position 59,156 of record NZ_JAUBUN010000031.1, on the reverse strand, counting down.
AGCGAACCCGTCACGTTACCGGAAATAATTCGGAAAGCAATCAACTGACCCAAAGTAATGTCATTTTTCAGTACCAAATAAGCTCCCACCCACAACTGAGCTAAGTTGCCCACCTGGTTTAAAAAGCTGCTAATCGTACCTGCCGTAGTCCCCGTTAGAATTGTTTTAAAACTAGCTGTAATATATTTTGCGTAGCGGCTCGACCACTCCCAGCGGGATTTCAATTCAATATTTTGAGCCTTAACAGTTTGAATTCCGCTGACTACTTCGACTAGATAAGATTGAGAGTCAGCAAAACGCATATTTCTTTGTTTGATCAGGCGCAGCACCAGCGGATTTATCAGAACAATCATCAGGGCCAGTATCGGTACGACTGCCAAAGATACGAAGGTTAGCTGCACGCTGTAGGAGAGCATAACGGCAACGTAAACGACCGAAAATACTGCATCGAGAACCACTGTCAGAGCTGTACTCGTCATGAATTCCCGAATCTGGCCCATCATGCTGAATTTGTAAACCAGATCTCCCACGCGCCGATTGTCAAAGTAATTCTGGGGCAGCCGGAGCAAGTGGTCGATTATCTCCGCACTCAATTTGACATCGATGCGGTTGGAAGTATCTACAAACAAGAAGGTGCGCAAACCGTTGAGCAGTCCTTCAAACAGGGCGACACCTAACAGAAACGCACCCAAAATATCCAAGGTGTCGATGCTGCGCTGACCCAATACTTTATCAATAATTACTTGGCTGATTAATGGGTTAGCCAGACCGAATAGCTGCACAAAAAACGAGGCGAGCAACACTTCAACAAATACTGTTTTGTGTTCCATCAGCGCCGGCACAAACCACCAGAAGCTGAACTGCTCTTTTTGTTCGACTTGCGGGGCTTGCAGCAGCAGGACTTCTCCTGCTTCTCCCCAAATTTCTCTAAAATCAGGTACCCGCTTCCGCATCAGCCCCTTTTCTGGGCTAGCTAGCACCAATTCTTGCTCGGTGATGCTGTAAACAATGGCAAAGCTATCTTCCCATTTAATCATTAGGGGAGCTTTGATGCGGTTGATGGCTTCTGCTGGCACTTGTGCCAATTGGGGAGTCAGGCCGATGCTTTGGGCGATCGCACCGCAGGCTTGCAGATTGATAATACCAGCGGTTTTTAACTGATTTTCTAGAACTTTGCGGATGATCTCCCGACGAAATTTGATACCGAAATACTTGCTCAACATTTGGAAGCAAGCTAGCGGGGCATCTATTGCCCCTTTGGCGCGGAAAACTGGATATCTCCCCCCATCCTTTGGTTGGTCGGTTGCGGGTTCTGGGGGACGATCTGTGGCGGGCTTAATATCGAGGAATTTTCCACCGGGCGGCTTCAGCACAGAGACAGCAGGAGCTGTCGTGCCATTTAATGAATCTGGCTCGGGTTGGGGTTCTGGGGGTTCCCGGAAGCCGACCAAGCGGGCGCCAGCGGGGCCTTCTACTTTTAAGGATTTGGCTGCGTTTTCGACAGAAAAGCGGCTGCCGGTGGGAAACTCGCCCAAGACACCGCTGCTGACGAGCCAAACTCGATCGGCATCTAGCTCTTTAGCGAGGTCTTGAGTTTTTTTGTTACCCTTTGGGACGTTGACAACTGTCGCGTCTTGCCAAGCTTGCAGGGTGAGTTCCTTGAGATTCGATGTACCGTCGGCTTGGCGCTGCAATTCCAGGCTCAACAGTTCAAACACTTCGCTCAAGGAACTGTGAGCGCGAAAAGCTTCTCCAAATGTCGGCTGTTTTTCCAGTACGCTCAGGAAATCTTCAGCAGGTAGGACGATCGCAATTACATCTGTAGAGGCGATCGCCGTTTCGCAGGGAACTCCCCTGAGCAAACCCGCCCAGCCGAGAATTTCCTGCGACTGCACCAAGCGCAAACTGACGTGGCGCTGCGATCGTTGGTCAAAGCCCAGCAGCCGGGCCTGACCTTGATAGATAATTGCCACCTGAGTCGGCATTTTTTCCCGTTCAAACAGGGGTTGCCCCGTCCGGTAGCCAAGGAGCTGGCATTTAGCCACCAAGGCCGTCAGAGCCTCTCCTGAGAGCCGGTCAAAGGGAGGTGTTTGAGCTAAGAAATCCTGAATTTGGGAGAGGGAAACAGCGGAAGAAGTCATCCGATTTTAGATTTTAGATTAAAGATTTTAGAATTGAATCCACAGATGAATCCCGAGGCTTTTTGTCAGGATGCTACACTTTTTAAAGTCTCCACGGGTAAATCCGGGGGCCCCTGACAAAATTGCTTTTGGTCATGATATTGAAGACACGGAAGAAAGGGGCTGTAGCGGGCCAATTTGCGATATTTGTTCGGCGAGCCAGCTTTCAAAGAGTTCGTTAATCAGGTGCAGCCGCATCGATTCGTCGAGCTGGGCCGGCATGAACTTTTCTAGTCGAATAATTACCATCCATTCTGCCAGAGGACGCGGCGTCCAAAGTTGATTCGGCTGGCTGACGGACAAAAGTTTGCTGATTGCTGGGTGAGGCTGCGAGAGGGGGACTGGGCCCAACAAGCCACCGGACTTGGACTCGGGCCCTTCGGAGAAGTCGCGGGCTACTTCAGCAAAGGTTTGTTCCCCTTCGAGGATGCGAAAGTAAAGTTCGTTGGCCAGTGCTGGATTTTTGGTGCGCACCAGGGAATAGACTACGTGGTCTAGGCTGGCTTTGCGGGTTAAAAAATAATTATCTACTTTAGGTCTCCAAGTCGCTTGCTTAAATTTTTCGATCAGCAAGGGCCTGACGGCCATCTCTTGAAGTTCTTCTGCGGTCATATTTTGGCTGCGCAGCCAAGCTTCTCTGGCTTCGGGGGCTGTCAGTTGGTGCTGTACCAGAAAGTCAAGGACGGCGGATTTGCGTTCTTCGTCGCTGCAACTAAAAGATGCGATCGCTTGGTCGATGATTACACCCCGCAAGAATTGCGGCATCAACTGGTACCGCTTCAGGAGCGATGGCATATCCTGAGCTTGAAGTAATTTATCGCCTATTTGAAAAAGTCCTGTCATTTTTTTATCTCCAACTGACTTGCGCTTCCCCTTTTAATCTAGCTTTGGCAGGAAAAGAGCGACAACCACTAACCCCTCGATTTCCCGATGATAGCAGAGCGTTAGCAGGCTAACGCTATTGCTGCCTATTTCTTGACGCTTGGCATCCTGACGGGGTTCCTTTCAAATAGTTTGCCTATCTGATGGGAGTAAGCGCGGCCGTCAAGAAATTTGGGGCTCGCCACCATTGCTTGCTGGACTCGATCCCGATAGTGCCGGCGCAGTTCTGGGTTGGTTCCCAGTGCTGTACTCATCTCTAGATAAGAGTTCTCGCTATGTGCTACCAGTTCCGGAAGTTGTAGTTCTTCGAGAACTGCTGCTGCGAGGCGCGAATCGCGAGCTTTTTGCCCTTTTCTTGCCACTACAGGCAACCCGACTAACAGCGGTTCTGCTAAGGAGTAGGCACTGCTGTATAGATACGAGTCTAAATATATATCAGCCAATTTCAGACATTTTATGCAATCTGCGCGATTTGGTAGCGCCCTTATCACAACTACCCGCTTTTTGTCAATCCCAAATTCCCCGAAAGTCGATCGAATTTGGTTGTAAAAAGGCACCGTCAGATAGTTTTCGGCGCGGGAACGAAAGGGATACAAAACTAAAATAGAATTCGGTACGGCGGCAATAATTTTTGCCCAAGTTTCTCGCAATTCTGGGATAATTGTCAAAGCCGGAGCACAGGACATGAACACTACAGATTCATCGGTGGCTCCCCAACTGCTGCGAGTCGGTTCAACTGTGGCTGGTGCTGACTCTACAGGATAGCTGAAACAAACTCCCGAGCCTTCTAAAGTAATTAATTTTTCGCGCTCCTCTGCTGCTGCATCTGCGGGTAATGTCAAATCTCCGGCTATCAAATAATCGATATTGCGGGCTGCGGTGGTGGCGGGAGTTGATGCGGCGGTAGCCATTTGTACCCGCGCCAGTCGGTGCAAGCACAGCAGCGCGGTTGGTTGGGATGTGTCGGTGGTATTAGTGCAAATTAGCAGAATATCTAAATCGTGCGATCGAATTTCTTGAACTTGCTTCGGCAAATCTTCCGAAAGTTGCACCAGCTTGTCGGCGCAACTTTCGCAATATTTCCCCAGTTGCTCATCTTGTACCTGGAAATAATACACGATCGCTTCAAATTTGTCTCTATCTAAATATTCAAAAGTTGGAATTGCGGCAAAAGTCTCAAATTCAGCACTAATTTTATCGAGCAAAAAGCCGACTCTAATTTGAGTTCGTTCAGGTTCTCTCTCAGGAAAATCCCAGTCTATTTTAGAGCCGATATTTTTTAAGTGAAATTCCAGAATATCAGCTCGCTGGCTCAAGACATTGAGCAGATTTGCCTCGCTCAAATACAAAGCGTTAAAGCTAACACTTTGCGCAATAAAAGCCGCCAAATAACGCCAAACCTCCGCATCTGGAAAACGGGCGATATTATCAGCGACGTACTCGATTAGCTGCTGGAAATATTCACAGTACCTTTCAACCTCTCCCGTTTGTTGAAAGCAAGTCGGAGACTGAAATAGGAATTTCAGAAAATCGTCAAAAAACCATTGGGGAATCGCTGCATTTTTATACTCTAGCGGCAACTGATAAGCATCGCAGTACAGCATCGCTGCGAGGAGATACTGAATCCGATCCGTAATTTCCCCTCCTCCAGCAAGTTTCGAGGATAAATGCTGGACAAAACTTTGTTCTGACTCAGTTAAACTCTCATGTTTGAGGCTGCTATCTAGGAGCAAGTTATGAGCTTTCCCCGCTGCTTGCGAGTAAGCAGTTTCTAATTTTTCGGCGGCAAAATTCAGCCAATATTCAGCTAGCTGTTGGCGGTATTGACGCAGTTCCGCCAGAAGAGACTGGTTTGATGGCGATTTTTTGTACTGAGCAAGCAGTGCTGACAAATCAGATATCCTAGGCTGGGTTATTAATGCCAACTTTTGGCGGATTGTCTGTTTAATTTGTTGATTTAGGAAACTGTAATCAGAACTATTTAGTAGTTTTTTGTAAAATCTGACGAGATCTTTATGATTTTCCCCAGCCGCGAAGTTTTTCCAGGTTTGTTGCTCGGGATGAATCCGCAGTGACGACAGTTTTTCCTCTACAAATCCGATGTGATAATTCCCCATGATCCGCCACCACATATCTAAGTCTACATACTGAGACAATCCTGAATCAAATAATCCTATTTCTGCAAAAACTCTGGCGGTAATTAATACTGTGCTAGGTTCGCCAATTTTGTTGATGGGGTTGCTCAAACAGTTCCTATCTGCTAGCAATTCTTTTCCGGGCTGAATTGATTTTAAATTCGACCAACCTTTGTGCAAATCTTTGATTGATTGGGAAGCATTTCGCAAAATCGGGTGAGATTCATCTTCAGCGATGGTGATGCCGCGCGGCGAGAAAACCATACCTATTTGAGGGTTTTGTTGGGCGACGGCGACCATTTTATCTATACATTCGGGTGCGAGCAAGTCGTCTTGAAACAGAAATTTGATGTATTCACCTTTGGCTTGCTCGATGCAGAAGTTCCAGTTTTGCGATAAGCCGTAGTTGCGGTGCAGGATGATGCGGAAGTCGGCGGATGTTTGGGATTGGAAGGATTGGGCGATCGCAATTGTGCGGTCTGTGGAGCCGTCGTCTGATACAATCAGTTCTATATTAGGGTAAGTTTGGGCGATCGCGCTTTTGATTGTTTCCTCAATAAATGCCTCTCCGTTGTACGTCGGAATGCAGATGCTAACCAAAGGCTGCCAGCTTCGCAGTTCTACTCTAGATTGATTTTGTTGATTTGACTGTGCGAATCCATGCTTAATTTTAGCAGACTCTAATTTAGCGGTTCCTGACCAAGGCAAGTTTTGAAAGTTATCGGTAATCTCGGCAATATATTCGAGACGTTTTCTAATTTTACTACCTGTAATTTGCGGGTTGAGCAATGTCTGAATTTCCGCAGCAGCTATCGCTCCAATTTGTTGAGCTTCTTGGTAATTGTTGAAGACGTACCGCATTAAATCAGCAGCGTGTTCGACATCCGGTTGAGCCCAAACATTGCCTTTTTTGTAAGGCCCGCAATCTTGCTCGATTGGGATTAACTTATACTTGACTAAAAAGCTATTCCCCACATTCATAAATTCTGTATTTGATGAATAACCTGTGGCAATTACGGGTTTGCCGTAAAACATTGCCTCAGCCATTGTTAAGCCGAATCCTTCGCAGCGGTGCAGCGATACGTAACAGTCGCAATTGTAGAGCAAACCGTTAATTTGATCTTTGGACAAATACCCGTCTAGATGTTTGATGTTTGAAGATTCTGCCCGGGCAGAATTTAAGAGTTCTAAATCTTTAATATTTTTGTCTGAGTTGGAAGATTTGAGCAGCAACAATACGCTGTCATCTTCGCCGAAAGCTTGTTTAAATGCTTGAATTACCGCTAAAGTATTTTTGCGCTCGATGCGGCTGGAAAAGTCGAATACAAACAGGAAAATAAATTTATCTTTAGGTAAATCCAGTGCTTCTCTGCTGAGGGAAGGTGCGGGGAGAGCAATACTGGGCATGATTTTGATGACGGGAATTGGCGAGACTTGGGCAATTGCTTCGGCACAATAGTTGCTGTAAGTCCAGATTTCGTGAAAGTGATTAAATACTGGCTGCCATTCCGGGGGAAATGCAGGAAGTTCCCAGGCCCAAAAGCCGATATTGTATTTATTTTCAAAATAGTTGGAACCTCTATGTTTGATAAAGGTTGCAACTTCATCGGCGTTGACTTGAATTAAGTTGATCGGGTGGGGATTGTCTTGGCTAAATTTTTGATAGGTGGTGTCTTGTTTGCGGTGGGGACTGCGGGTGAAATTGTTGATAGCAAAGGGAATTTCGGCGGCTGATGCGGCTCTGATGTTGGCTCTGACTCCTTCTCCTATGCCAAATTCGCCGTTGATGTAGCCGGCGATATTAAGTCCTAAATTATAGTTCATAGTTTTTAATCTGTTGAGCAAATTGTGGTGTTAATTTTTGGTAAAATACCTAATTAATTGATAATCTCAATTGCGCTAAAGGAGGTAGGGGGTGAGACAAAGTTATAATTTTGCTCAATATTTGCTAACATATAGCAATGCTTGCAGGATTGGTGGACAAGATTTAAAGGAACCGCAGAGCACGCAGATCGCGCAGAGGAGCGAGAAGAGAGGGAAAAGAAATGTTGGTAACGCCAGAATTTGGTGCTTGACAATTGTGCCGATCGCCATTGTATACTGGCATCGCCATGCTAACCTTCGGCTGGTTGTCGGTCGGCATTGGTAGTTCAGTTTTATTTTACGATAAACTAATCAGGAATTTTAGGGAAAGTGATCGATCGCGTCAACCACGACCTCTTGAAGCTGCTACCGCCGGATGCTAAAGTCATTGTGGAAATTGGCTGCGGTACGGGTTCTAGGGGCGAACAGTACAAGCCGATCAATCCCCACTGTCAGTATATTGGCATTGAATGCGATCGCGAAAAAGCGAAAATTGCAGTCGATCGGCTAAACTGGGTGGCGGTAGCCGATATTGAAGAAATTGCGATCGACAGTCTCGACATCGCCCCCGGAAGCGTCGATTGCTTGATTTTTGGCGACTTGCTCCCCTATCTCAAAAACCCTTGGGATGTCCTCAAGCAGTATAGTGCTTTGCTCAGCCCGGAGGGGCAAATTTTCGCGACAATTCCCAACGTTCAATACTGGCGGCGAATTGTCAATCTGTTGCGGGGACATTGGGAAAATCCCGACAGCAAGATGCAGCACTGGTTTACTCTAGAAAGTATTAAATCATTATTTGCTGAAGCCGGATTGCAGGTTTACGAATTGCAAGGGAAGGGACACAAAACTGAAAATTTTGCCCACTTCCAGCAATTGCTGCATCCCATGGTAAAAGCCTTAGAACTCAAATCCAGCGATTTTGCTACGGAAACGGGTGCTGAACATTATATCGTGCGATCGACCAAATCGACCGTACCGCCCCGCAGATTGCTGATCCAAACCATTATTATGGCTCCTACTGGGTGCGATCGCGTGCGAGTTTTGGAACCCGACAAATTTAGCGCCACAATTCCCGGTGTACGCACTGTATCCGCCGTGAAATCAGCAGAATTAATTCCCCCGCTACCTGGAGAAGAAAAAGTCTTCATCTGGCAGCGGACAATCATGCAATATCCCGCCTACATTCCCAAACTCAAAGAACTGCTACAACAAGACTATTTAATAGTAGCAGAAATTGACGACAATCCCATCCGCCGCCGCGAATACGCAGACAATAATTACCTCAGCTATCGCGGCTGTCACTGCGTTCAAACTACAACTGAACCGCTAGCCATAATTTTGCGGCACTACAATCATAATGTTGCCGTATTTCCCAATCAACTAGCCTATCTACCTCCGCCGCGAATCTATCCAGCAGAAGCTACAGTCACGATATTTTTTGGTGCGCTCAACCGCGAAAAAGATTGGCAGCCGATTATGGCAGCGCTCAATCGAGTTTTAGTCGCACACAAACACCGAATTCGAGTTAAAGTCATCCACGATCGGCGATTTTTTGAATCCTTGGAAATAAAGCAAAAGGAATTTGAACCATTTTGCAGTTACGAACGGTATCAAGAAATCATGTACAGTTGCGAGATCGCTCTGCTGCCGCTCGTTTCCAATCCGGTTAACGAAATGAAATCTGACTTGAAATTCATTGAATGTGCGGCGCGGGGAGTTGCGGTTTTGGCAAGTCCTACTGTGTACGAACATTCGATTGTCGAAGGTGAAACCGGATTGATTTACAAACATGAAAAAGAGTTTGAAACTAAGCTGAATTCGCTAATTTCCGACACTTCTATGCGCCAAGAAATAGCCGCGAATGCTTACGAATGGGTGCGCGACAATCGCTTGCTGTGCGGGCACTACCGCCAGCGGCGAGATTGGTACTTGCAAATGCGGGACGAGTTGCCACGTTTAAATGCTGAGTTGCGATCGCGATTGCCGGAGTTGTTTACCGACTGAATGGGGTAAAATTTATTGAGGTTATTGTGCAATACGCTTGGGATCGGATAAGACGGCGGTTGAAACCGCTGCTATACAAACGATGTCCGCGGAGGCGGACCCAAGAGAATAACGTAATTTTCAACATCTCGTCTTCAACCTGCACTCCTCAGGTTTTGTCTGTATAGACGCGGTTTCAACCGCCGGGTATTAAGACGGCGGTTGAAACCGCTGCTATACAAACGATGTCCGAGCGAGCGAGGGACCCAAGAGAAAAACGTAATTTTAACTACCCGGTCTTCAACCTGCACTCCTCAGGTTTTGTCTGTATAGACGCGGTTTCAACCGCCCGGTATTCTGTTTTATTGTTGAATTTTTTAATTGTTAATCCACACAAATGCGAATCCTATTCACTATTGCTCACTTCTACAATCCCAGCGGCGACGGGAAACACGCTTCCCAACGAAACGATCCGCAACCGCGAATCAATGCTTTAACTGCTTGCGTGACTTCGCTGCAAGCTTTGTATGGCAAATCTCAGTGCATGATTGACATTGCCGAATGTGCAACTATCCCAGCAAATAAATCTCAAAAGCACGAAATTGATATAGTTATTTGCACTACTCAAGGCTATCATCTTTTGCCTCAACTGCCAGTGCAGCCGAGGTCTTTTATGCACCACGCTACCAAATGCGAGCCTCTGCTGTTGGGGTTTGAGTGTCAAGCTGTTTTGCGATCGTGTATTGACAAATACGATTATTTGTGTTACTTGGAAGATGATTTAATTCTACACGATCCGTGGTTTTTTAGTAAATTAAATTGGTTTACACATCACGGTGGAAATGGAAATGTGCTGCAACCGAATCGTTATGAAGTATCGCCTCAAGGGGCTGTTTTTAAAGCATATATTGATGGTGATTTAGTGCCAAGTGCTACTGCTAAGTTTCAAAATGTGGAGGAGCAGCCGCAGTTAGTGGGGAAAATTATGGAACAACCAATCTCTTTTGAGCGGTCTTTGAATCCTCATTCCGGCTGCTATTTTTTGAATGCGGAACAGATGGCTCACTGGGCTAAGCAGTCTCATTTTTTGGACAGGGATACTAGCTTTGTTGGCCCGCTGGAAAGTGCGGCGACTTTGGGAATTATGCGGACTTTTAGAGTTTATAAGCCTACTCCTGCTTATGCTAATTTTTTGGAAATTCAACATTTTGGAGCTAGTTTTCTGAAGTTGATTGGTAATAAGGTGAGGATTTCTGAGGAAGGATAATATTAAGTTTGTAGTGAGGACTCCCTTCCGCATTCAAGAAGGACTAAAGTCCTCACTACGAACGAAAAGAGGTTTGTAGTGAGGACTCCCTTCCGCATTTATGAAGGACTAAAGTCCTCACTACAAACGAATTAGGAATTTAAACTATCGCCGATTTTAACTGTGCCGCTGTTGATGATTTTGGCTAAAACTCCTGTTTGTGCGTGACCGAATTCTTGTTGTAGTAAACTGAGTAGGGGAATATCTCGATCGCCCGTTTGTGGATTTACTTCTATGTTGACACAGCGACCAATTCGTGCTGTTACTTCGATCAGCGCCGTACCTAATTGAAACTGTTGTCCGACTAACTCAAATTCCGACCAAGCTGAAACGCCCTCTAGCACAATATTTGGGCGAAATCTGCCCGCGTCTATATTTTGCTGGGCGACTTCGGTTAATCGATCGAGTGTAGCTTGACTCACCAGAGAAATATGTACCGGTGCTCGATCGGGATAACGAGTTTCCCCACTAATGTTACCGACTAATCGCAAAGGTGCAAGCTGCGGGTGTTTAGCTTCTTTTGTGGGCTCAATTGTGGCTAGATAGTCGGTAAAAAAGGTGCTGATGCGATCGCGCCCCGCTGTTGTGTTCGTTTCTGCCGATAATAAAGCAACTCCTTGACGCTTGACGATTAAAACAGCCGTTTCCGGCTGATAATGGCATTCCAAAGCCGCTAGCAGAGGCCAATCGTTTTGAACCGCCAAATATTTTTTACTAATCCAAGACGCCCTATCTGCGGGCATCTTTGCACCTTCAAGATAATCTGTAAACAGCAGTGCAAAAGCGCGATCGCCCTTAATACCATGTCCGGCTGTTAAAGCAAACTCCGACATTGCTTGCGGTGTCAGCCCTTTAATTGGGTAAGTAAATAACTGTTTTATGGTTGCTAATGTCATATAAATTTCCTAATTTCCTACAATTTCAACTCTCACTCTTGTCCCCCCTTATTAAGGGGGGTTAGGGGGGATCAAAGATGTATCGCAGACATTAATTCAATTGAACCTCAAACCCAATCAAGCTAGCAATTCATAGCGGCGAATATCTGGAGGTGCAACTGCTAAACCTTCTAATTTCTGCACGCCGGCTTGAATGTGAGTTGAACCCAGATGTTGTTCTAGTAAAGCTGCACTTTCCCACTCTTCAACGAAGGTAAAATCTGTAGGATCTGCTTGATTTTGCAGGAGTTCGTATTTGATGCAGCCTTCTTCTTGGCGAGTTGGCTCGATAATGCTCAGCAGCAGAGATTTAAGTTCTGCTACTTTGTCGGGAAAGGCTACGAGGCGGGCGACTACTCGCAAGGTTGGTGTGGACATAGGAGAAAAAATGAACAGATATGGCGATCGAATTTACTGATTTATATCGTTAAACTCAATTTAACATGATTTTAGATCGTGTCGGTCACGAGCGCAATTAAATTGGTTTTATCGTTCGGACTTTAGTCCTCATAAAACTGAGAGGACTGAAGTCCGAACGATCAAACGTTGTTTCTTGGTATATTTTGGTGAATGCCGGAGGTTCTCAATCTTTGGGATAAAATCGCTTGTTGTCTGTAGAATATTCCCAGGCGATCGCCTCCGGGTCTTTTTCGCGGCTCCACTGAGCAAACTCCGGCTTAACTTTCCATTTCCCGATCGTACTTGCATGAACCTTGAACCTGCGAGAAAGTTCCGTTTGGGTAAAAGAAATTTTCGGCTTTTGAGGAGTCTTGGTTTGAGCGATCGGAAATAAATTTGGTTTTTTCTCTTGTGTTTTTTCCCGATTTGTGGGAGGCTCTTGAACAGCTACTGTGGCATTAGGTGTTTCGCTTTGAGTGACAGTTGGAGCTATTTGAAAATAATACAAAATTCCGCCTTCTTCCGTTACTTGAAAATCGGCGGCAAACTCAAGAGCTCGTTCGTCGAGATATTCTTTAACCTTTTCTCCGGGGAGTTTCGCATTCATCGCCAAATCCAAAGCCGTAACTCGCCCTTGATTTTCCTTGATCAACCTGTAGAAAACCGAGTCTAAATGAGCGAGTTTGTGTTTTTGCTGCTGCTGGTAGAGCTTGTAAGCCCAAGCAATGCCCGCTGTGGTGGCGATCGCCCAAAACATCGTTCCCGACTCGAAACTGGCAACCGCCGTCAAGCAAATAGGCAAAAGCAGGGTAAGATATCCCCAAATGCTGCCCTTCTGTAGGTTATTGCTGTTTTTGACCATAGTTCCTAAACAGGTACATAGTTTAGTTTACCAGAGCGTGTCTAAATGCTGGAGGAGTGTTTAGACAGTCGATCGGGCAATCGCTGACCCGCCCTAAAACGGATACAGCCCCTCGCAGGGCCTTGAGTGGTGATTCCCAAATTTTAGACCCAACGACCGGCTTTTCGGGCAACGCTTTTGTTGAAGAACCCAGATTCAATGCTGCAAGTCAATCTAAAATCGAAAAATGGAAAATCTAAAATCGACTGACACACTCTACTACAAAATCCCAGAATCTACTTTTTTTGCAACCGAGGATTCATGTACTTTTTTCGCAAACAGATTGCCATCTTGCTAATAGTTGTTGCTTGCTGTACGCTGACGATTAGTTGCAGCGAGAGCCGAGCTGTCCAGTGTACTAAATTTACTCAAATTGTCACCAAAGGCAACACTCTCATTGATATTAAGAAAGACAGCAACGATGCTGCAACGACCAAGAACTTAGCTAAAGACTTGAGCCAAACATCGAAACAACTTGAGGCTCTGCGAATCACAGATACAACCCTCAAAGAAATTCAGGGGCCGTCAGTTAAATCTTTCCGGGAAATGGGTCAAGCACTCGGCGACATAGGCAAAGCCCTTGAGGCAGGAAACCGGGCTCCTACAAGTATAGAAGGTCGAGAGCAAATCAAAACAGCTCAAGCAGATATTATCAGAGCCGGACAGCGGGCGAATCAAGCAGCCGCAAATCAAGACGCTTTGACTAGCAAACTGATTAATTATTGTAAGAGCGATCGCTAAGTAAGTCATCGCCAAAAAAACAATAGTATCTACAAGACCGTGGAAGATGTTATTGTTTTTTTGCCATTGCCTACTGAATAACAAATGACTGATGACTGATGACTGATGACTGATGACTGATGACTGATGACTGATGACTGATGACTGATGACTGATGACTGATGACGGCAGGACTACTGACCAAATTTAGTGATGAATTTCTAGATTCAAAATATAGGAACCGAGCTGTACTTTTTCCGACCACAACTCGTATTCTAACCGCAGGTGTTCCGGTTCCGGCTTTCCTGTCAGGGTCAAGTTGCGGGTGAAGTTCCGGAGCCGCAACTGTTCGGGAGTCGCCAGCGATTCGCCCTGAAGCCAATAACGGCTCAGGCCGTACATTCCGCGTTCCCAGCAGTGGCGGTAACTGTATTTGCCGTTTCCTTGCATGGTCATAATGACTCGATAGGGCGAAACTTCGAGCCAGAGCAACCGGGGTTTTGTGGTTGTGGGCAAAATAGCAACTTGCTCGGCAGATTCGTCGGATTCGTCGGCAAATTGGCGATCGAGTATTGCTGGTTCGTGCAACAACAAGTGAAAGCGATCGCGGTCTTTTTGATACAGCGTACCAGCGGTTTCAACAACTGACCACAAAGGTAAATCTGTGGATACCAGCGATAAACTTACAGGCTTGCGGTGATGCGTCAGCATAAATAAAAGTGTAGGAGTTATTGTGGTTCGGGTCGTTTGAGATTTGAGATTTTAGACTTTTGATTTTTGATTTTAGATGATCGGGGTTCCAAATTCCGGAGCTTTTGCTTAAAAAAATGCAAAATCTACAACTCACAATCGCACATATAAAATTATTCAGTCAAAAGTCAATCATCCGATCGATAACTGAGAGCTGAACCTGAAATCTCAGCAGATATACGGAGAGTAATTGTGAAATTAAGGTAAAATCCGTGCAGTTGCATCTGCTCTCCCCTGTCGCCGATCGCAGTTTCACCAAAGAATGGAACTGTAGGCTCGCGATCCAAACCCTTATGCAGTCTGTCATTCCCCAATCTCAAATCGAAAAATCTCAAATCTAAAATGGTATGACTTAGGACTGGGAAAAGGGTAGGATAGCTAACGCCGTCCCATCCTAGTCTATCTCATGCAAGCTGCCATTATAACTACTTCGCTTCAGAGCGAAAGTCAAACTTTAAGCATTCAAAAACCTGCCTCGGGCTTGTCGCTGCGAGGCAGGATTCGAGTTCCGGGCGATAAGTCGATTTCTCACCGAGCTTTGATGTTGGGTGCGATCGCCCGCGGTGAAACTACAATTGAGGGACTGCTGCTAGGAGAAGACCCCCGCAGCACTGCTAAATGTTTCTCGCTCCTGGGAGCCTCCGTTTCTGAACTCAACACAGAATTGGTGACAGTCAGGGGCGTCGGAATTGGCGAGTTACAGGAGCCTGTGGAAGTCTTGGACGCGGGTAATTCCGGCACGACGATGAGGTTGATGTTGGGAATTTTAGCCTCTCATCCGGCGCGTTTTTATGCGGTAACAGGTGACAGTTCTTTGCGATCGCGCCCCATGTCGCGCGTCATTAAACCGCTGCAACAAATGGGTGCACAAATTTGGGGCCGCAAGGGCAATTCTTTAGCTCCTTTAGGGATACTCGGACAGCAGTTAAAAGGGATTCACTACCATTCTCCGATCGCCTCAGCTCAAGTTAAATCTTGCATTTTGCTAGCCGGTTTGATGGCGGATGGAGAAACTACAGTCACCGAGCCCGCTCTGTCGCGGGATCACAGCGAGCGGATGCTGCGGGCGTTTGGAGCAAAATTAACCGTCGATCCAGAAACTTGTAGCGTCACAGTCAGTGGCCCAGCGCAACTGCAAGGACAGAATGTGATTGTACCGGGAGATATTAGTTCGGCGGCATTTTGGCTAGTTGCTGGGGCGATCGTCCCTGGTTCCGAGCTCGTAGTCGAAAATGTCGGCATCAACCCAACTCGTACAGGCATTTTGGAAGCTTTGGAGATGATGGGCGCCGACATTGAACTGCAAAATCAGCGAGAGGCGGCGGGGGAACCCGTAGCGGATATTTTGGTTCGCTGTTCCGGTCAATTGCGGGGATGCACCATTGCTGGCGACTTAATTCCCCGGCTGATTGACGAAATCCCGATTTTGGCAGTAGCCGCGGCCTTTGCATCGGGTACTACCATAATTCGAGATGCGGCCGAGTTGCGAGTCAAAGAGAGCGATCGGCTTGCTGTGACTGCTGCGGAACTCAACCGCATGGGAGCCCAAATTACCGAGTTACCCGACGGTTTAGAAATTACCGGGGGAACTCCTTTAACTGGCGCGGATGTTGACAGCTATACCGACCACAGAATAGCGATGAGTTTGGCGATCGCAGCCCTCAACGCCACAGGTGTTACCAACATTCACCGCGCCGAAGCCACTGCCATTTCCTACCCCGACTTTACCGCCACTTTGCAACAAGTTTGCCATCCTAATTGAGAGTTGGAGAGAATGGGAGAATGGGAGATGGGGAGAGTGGGAGCTGACGGGTGTAGGTTTTTTGGTAAAAGCCTTATCCCATAAGAGTTTGAGATTTTAATAAGCAAAAGCGTAAAACCTTTGCACAGTCGCTTGTTTGCTGGGTTTTGCCTGGGGAAAACCTGCACCTTTCAGGAGAGTGGCAGAGGGGGAGTGGGAGTGGGGGAGAATTGCCCAATTCCCAATTCTCAATTCCCAATTCCCAATTCCCATCTCCCCATCTCCCAATTCCCAATTCCCAATACTCTAAACATCCGTTACATCCGCTACAAAAGAAGCGGACGTACTTCCTTCATTTAAGAATCTTTGCCTACAACTTGTTCTTTTAAAGAATCAATTTCTGTTAACAACTCTTGGCGGGTAGAAGCATTTAGCAGATAGCGGTAAACAAACCAACCGGTATATCCCATGCCAATCAACTCAAAAAATGGAGCTACCAAAGGGACATCATTAAGAGCATCTAAAACTCCCAGCATTACCTTAATACTAATAGCACCTGCCAGGAATAAACCAACAGTTACTAAGGGCTTTTGGTATTCAGTAAAAAAATTGGAGGCATAGGCTGGAAGTTCCGACAAAATTGTGAGAACTTGGTCTTTAATATCTTGTAACTGGCTTGTCGGTGTTTCTGTGGTTGTCACTGTAGTCATCACCCCGGGCTTTTCCGTCACCACGTCTACTGTGACGACTTCAGTGACTGTTTGTGTGTCGTCAGAAAAGTTAGCTTGTGTCATTGGATACTTCCTCCGTTGTTAAGTAAAATTGCAGGCTTTGAGTTACTGCCAGTATAATTCTCCGGCAATTAGCACAGCATTCGCGCTGCCACTAATTGATGAGGCTAAGGCAGAGCTTCACAAATTGCAAGCAAAAATAACGATATGAATTGATTTTAAACAATTGCCACCGCTGCCCGATCGCTCTTTTGACTCATTTTTTCAATTCACCGAGGTCGATTTTATTGGAACAAGTGCGTCCTCGTTCAAAGTCGGTGATATTGGCGATCGTGGTTTCGGCGATATTTTGCAACGCCTCCTCGGTGAAAAAAGCTTGATGTCCGGTAATCAGGACGTTGGGGAAAGTCAGCAAGCGCTGAAATACGTCGTCTTGAATCACCTGATTTGACAAATCCTCAAAAAACAGATCCGTCTCTTGTTCGTAAACATCTAAGCCGAGGTAGCCAATTCTACCAGACTTCAGTCCTTTGGTAACAGCTTTAGTGTCAATCAACTGACCGCGACTGGTATTGATCAACATCATCCCCGGTTTCATTTGCCCGATCGCCTCTGCACCGATTAAATGATAAGTTTCTGGTATCAGCGGACAGTGGAGGCTGACAATATCAGAAGTGGCGAAGAGTTCCGGGAGTGCCACGTATTCCATCCCCAGGGCTACGCAATCCGGGTTTTGGGAAACATCGTATCCCAGCAGGCGGCACCCGAATCCGTGCAGAATTTTGGCAGTTAGTGCGCCTATTTTGCCAGTCCCGACGATGCCCACCGTTTTGTTGTGGAGGTCAAAACCCAACAAGCCGTCTAGGGCAAAATTGCCTTCGCGGACACGGTTGTATGCACGGTGGATTTTGCGGTTGAGAGACAAAATCATCGCGACTGCGTGTTCGGCGACGGCGTAGGGAGAATAAGCCGGAACTCGGAGAAGAGTTAAGCTTAAATCGCGGGCTGCTGCTAAATCGACGTGATTGAATCCGGCCGATCGCAGCGCCAGCAAGCGCACACCATTTTTGGCGATCGCGCTGAGGGTTTTTGCGTCCAAAGAGTCGTTAACGAACGCGCAGACAGCCGGAAATCCCGCAGATAAAACGCTGGTTTCCAGGTTCAGACGAGGTTCAAAAAACACCAACTCGTGTTTGTCGGCGTTGGCTGCTGTCAAAAAAGTGCGATCGTAAGATTTCGTGCTGAATACGGCTACCTTCATGATTTTTGCCTGCAAATCCAGTAATAGTTGGCAATTTCTTCCAGATTAACTCTAAATTTTAATACAATTCCATTGCCCCAAACCACCGAGTTTCCATGAGAAATATGGCGTTTCGCAACCATACCATCTCTGAAGCAACTAGATTTTTAGCCCTCCTCGCAAATACTGCTGACGTTTGCAAAAAAACTTCTTAAGCTATGGTAAAGCGTGAGCATTCATTGCTAATTGTTTAGGATAAAATCAGGTGCATAAACAACTCCGACCAATAATTCATGAAATCTTAGAAACCTCAGAAAGTAGCAATTTATACAGCCTTGTAGGTAACATTATTATCACTGGTTTGATTCTGATAAATGTTGCAGCTTTTATTGCTTCAACTTCCCCCAGCTTCTCCCAAGAACAAAAAAGCATTCTGGAAAACATCGAAATTGTTGCATCCTTAGTTTTTACAATAGAATATGCTTTGAGGCTGTGGGTATGTACAGTAGATCGCAGATATAGTCACCCGCTTTGGGGAAGATTGAGATATGGTCTGACACCACTAAGCCTCATAGATTTAGTCTCAATATTGCCCTTTTTTGCATTGCTATTATTTCCCCATTTAAGCTTCATCAATTTAATTCGTCTGTTGCGTTTATTACGGCTGCTCAAAATGAGTCGCTATTCACACTCAGTGCGAACTATGGGAGCAGTATTGTACGCAAAAAAAGAAGAGTTAATCGCCACGGCGTTTGCAGTTTTTATCCTGTTAATATTTGCCTCTAGCGTTATGTATTTTGTTGAACACGAAGCGCATCCCAAAGCTTTTGGAAGCATCCCCGATGCAATGTGGTGGGGAGTTGTGACATTAACTACTGTCGGCTACGGCGATATTTATCCGATCACTCCTTTAGGCAAATTTTTAGGAGCTATCTTAGCATTTTTGGGTATAGGAATTTTTGCACTGCCTGCGGGGATAATTGCTTCGGGTTTTGCCGAGGAAGTGCAAAGGAGAAAGCCGGAAAAAATGTCGATTAATTTAGACCAATCGGCTAATTATCAATCGGTACGAATGCCGGGGGAAGTCGAGGTTAGTTTTGAACAACATCAAAAGGATCTCGCACTTTATGTCGAAAGTTCAGCATAATTGATGCACATTTGCATCAATTCTGCTAAACAGAAGTTAGGAAGTCAGATTGAAAATGAACAAATCCTACGCGATGTAGCTATTCATCTGTACAACGATGCCGTGCGTAAGTTCGGTCTTTAATTACAGCTAAATGTCATATCATGTCCATTAAATTGCCTCCTAGTTCGTAGTGAGGACTCCCTTCCGCATTCATCCCAGGAATTGAGTCCTGACGACAAAGCAATGAATTCAGGTTCGTAGTGAGGACTCCCTTCCGCATTCATCCCAGGAATTGAGTCCTGACGACAAAGCAATGAATTCAGGTTCGTA
>NZ_JAUBUN010000031.1:14908-39831 GCF_036702665.1 Microcoleus sp. Aus8_D2 | reverse complement strand
GTGAGGACTCCCTTCCGCATTCATCCCAGGAATTGAGTCCTGACGACGAAGCAATCACTAATTACCAATCTGGCGGTAAATTGTAATATTCAAGAGTCGATCGATCTTTCAGCAAATCTTCAGTTTGTCGATCGACCTGAATCTGCCCATCAGCCAAGATTAGCGCCCTTTGAGTCGTTTTCC
This sequence comes from Microcoleus sp. Aus8_D2, assembly GCF_036702665.1. Taxonomy (NCBI): domain Bacteria; kingdom Bacillati; phylum Cyanobacteriota; class Cyanophyceae; order Oscillatoriales; family Microcoleaceae; genus Microcoleus; species Microcoleus sp. Aus8_D2. Next base: position 39,648 of record NZ_JAUBUN010000031.1, on the reverse strand, counting down.
CGATCCAATTCAAATTGTGGGAGGCGATCAAAATTACCTCGATCGGCAATTGCGACAAAACCTTAGCCAAATGACGGCGCCACGAGGGGTCTAGCCCGTTGGTCGGCTCATCTAAGATTAAAATGGCAGGCTCCAATGCTAAAATTGCGGCTAATGCTGCTAACCTTCTTTGACCGCCAGACAGTTCGTGGGCCGAACGGTTGGCAAATTCGACCAAACGGAATTCGTCTAACAGGGCTAAAGCTCGATCGCGCGCCACACCCGGCGGCACCCCATAATTGCGCGGCCCGAACATGACATCTTCCAAAATAGTCGGCATAAATAGCTGGTCGTTAGCATCTTGAAAGCAAAATCCAATCAGCCTCCGCGCCTGCGATAAAGTCGTCGCTTCCAGCTTAGTTCCCTGCACTCTAATCTCCCCAGATTGAGGCATTTTTAAGCCGATTAAATTTTCGAGCAAAGTGCTTTTCCCAGCACCTGTCAAGCCCAGTAAAGCAACTCTTTCTCCCGGTTGCAAACTAAAGGAAAGTCCCCGCAATACAGGTTTTTGTTCCGTATAGCCAAATACTAAGTCTTGCACTTCGATGGTTGGCGGTGATTTGAGATTAGTCAATTTTTATTTTCCTCGATTTTTAGATTAAGAGTTTTTAACCGCAGAGGGCGCAGAGAGCGCAGAGAGGGGAGGGGATAAGGAAAAAGATAGAGGCATGAATTAATCAATTTCCTATGCCCTATGCCCTATGCCCTATGCCCAATTACCATAAGAAGCTATTGTCAATCCGGCTGCGGTTAAAATTGTCACTGTCAGCCAGAGTCGCTCTTTTGGTGTAGATCTTGAGTCGGATGGCAAACTTCCTTGATAGCCGCGAATCATCATGGCTGCGTGTACTCTTTCTGCGCGATCGAGACTTCGCAAATAAAGCGCCCCAATCATAGAAGCACTGGCATAGCGCAGCCATCCTCCGGTACCGGACAAGCCTCGGAGTTGGGCGGATCTTTTCATGCGGTTGACTTCCGCCTGCAGAATTTCTAAGTATTGTCCGGCTAAAAGTACAATCTCTTGCAAACCTGCTGGTAGAGGCAATCCTTTGAGAGCGATTCCGAAACTGTGGGGTGGCAAAGTTAGCAGAAAACTGTTCATAATTAGCAGGCAAATTAGGGAACGCAGCAACAGAAAACTGGCGCGTTCCCAACCTTGGGGCAGCACTAATAGCGAGAGAAACAGCAATTCTGCTCCCAACAGTTGCGCTAGGGTTCGCAGCGGGGCTTTCAGCGAAAATGACCAAAAAAGTGCGATCGCCCCATAAATCCCCAGCCACAGCCAAGCCCCAGTTTTCATAAAACCAATGCCGATGACAATTGTCAAAGACAGCCGCAATCGAAAAGGTATGGAGAGTTTAAACATCTTTAGGTTTTACCAACTGAGCAATACCAAAAGCCGTACCGAAGCTGACGGCAGATCCCAAAAGTCCAGCAATGCTAGTACCGATAGGCTGTTCTTCTAATCCTTTAACTGTGTAATCTGCTAAAGGAGTTGGGTTTTCGATCGCCACAGCTTCTTTATCTTTAAAGCCGTATTTTTCGGCTACCGAATCTAACCCATCAGGCCAACTTGAAGCGAACAGCGAAAGCACACCGGAGATTAATAAAACTCCCACTACTGGCGCTAACCATTTCTGCAATTGTGGCTGTTCTCCTGGTAATAAATCCGGCCGGACTTTCACAAGATAAGTTAAAACACCGCCTGTAATTACCCCTTCGCCAATACCAATTAAAATATGTACGCCTACCATTGCTGGCAATGCGATATTCAGCGGTACAGTACCAGAAATTGCCAGTTCGATCGCGCAACAAACAGAAGCAGCAACCACACTCAGGGCGGCAGCGATGCCCGCAGCGAGGGGTAAACGATTCCGGGAACCTCCCAATAGTTGCTGCAACGGCTTTAACAGCCACCAGCCCACCCAAATGCCAACTAGCCCCATGTTAAAAATATTGGCACCCAGGGCGGTGATCCCCCCATCGGCAAACAAGACGCTTTGAATAATAAAAACTGTGCTCATCGCCAAAGTTGCCGCCCAAGGGCTCCCCAAAACCACGGATGCCAGCGCCCCTCCCAACAAGTGCCCGCTGGTGCCACCGGCTACGGGAAAGTTGATCATTTGGGCTGCAAACACGAAAGCTGTAGTTAATCCCATGATAGGGGCTTGCCGCAGCCCAAGACTGGCGCGGGTTCGATTTAGGGCAACTGCAATTACTGCTGCGCTTGCTATGCCGGTGGCAACTGCTACTGGCGGTGAAAGAAAACCATCAGGTATGTGCATCGATATATCCCAAATGAGAGAAGTGCCAACCTTTTAGTCAAGTATTTTTTACAAAACTTTACAATCCCCTATGGGGGCATTGGTGCGGGGGCGATCGGGGAAGTCGTGGCGGGCGATCGCTTATCCTGCAAAGCTTCCAGCTTAACAGCCAGAATTTTCAGGAGTGGGGATCGGAGATTAAATAATTCTTAAAAATTAATCGTATTTTGTAGCTACAGCCAGCATTTGCCAGCTTTTTGATAATAATTATCAATAAACTTATAATTTTTAGCTGTGGAATGTATCAATATCAAAGCTCCGACCAAAATCTTAAGAAATTATAAAGTTATAAAGGAAAGCTAATAATTAGTTTTATTCTCAACTCTTGAGAATAAATAGCATTAGTTGTTCAACAATAAAAGCAGCAAAATTAGCTATAAGCTAGCCATAGCAAGGATTTTTGGTGTTTGAGAAACTAAAAACCAAGATATTATTGCAGTCAATATGTCTGAAGTGGTGTTTTGGCGGTTGTCGATCGCGTGAATGTGCGATCGACTCTTCCTGCACGGCTTATATTCTCAAGAACCTGAAAATACTAATGCAACTATTCTCAAGTACTTATCCGCACAATCCACACTCAAGGAGGCCCGCCAGCCGTGCAACAATCAGCACCAGACTCAACTACCGATTTAGTTCCATCAGAATTTCCCAGACAGTTAGATATCGCTCAAGTTTCTATTTACGGACTGAGTTTTTTATCGGCTGGTATGTTTCTATTTTTACCTTTAGTCAACCTACTGCATCCCAGCCATTGGCAACGGTTGATGGGAACCATTCACGGCATGGGTGCAATGTTTGCAATGGTAGTGATGGTTTACACGGGACATTTAGCTTTCCCCTTGCTGCGGGGTGTCCCTAAAATCTTGCCGCAAATGCGTACATTAGCTTTTTGGTCAACTCTTTTGAGTTTTTTGGCCATTGCTACTGGCAATTGGGCTTATATGCGGTATCGAGCAGGCATGGATTTCGGTGGAGCAAGGGCAGCGCTGAAAGAAAACTCTCCTCTAGTGCAGTACGTTTTGATGGAATATCACGAATTTAGCGTGCTGTTTACATTGCCTTTAGCAGTAGCTTGTACCTGGATTTTGTGGAACTACGGCGACTCAATTTTAGAGAAGCACAATCGCCCAGTTTTAACAGCTACCTGCGTGGCTTTGATGGCAATCATGTTTTTTTCAATGGGAGGCATGGTAAGCGGGCTTGGCGTTGCGAAAATTCACGCTCTGTAGTCAGCGGTTAATCGTTATTTGAAAGTATTAGCACTGACTAATTACCAATTACCAAACTTAGGAGATTTTAGGGATGACTAGACAATTATCCAGGCAAAAGCAGGCAATTGAAGAACCTTTTTACGGGAAGTTTTGGAGCAAATTAAAACACTTTCCCGGTGGTTTAGCAGAGGGAGCAGAAACTGCGCCTAGCGTTTCCGGGCCGGCGGCAGCCGCAGTAATTAGTGCGGCAATTGGTTGTTTCACAATGATGGTGAGTCACCATTTAGGCGACACATCAAAACAGATAAACGAAATGCTTTGGAGCCTCGGTACTTGGATTCCCGGCAGCAAAACTGGTGACGAATTGTGGGGCAACATCGGCAGTTACACTGGTAAAGAAACTATGTTGCTTGTCGGTTGGCTTGTCAGTTGGTCAATTCTCCATATTTTATGGAAGAACAAGAACATTAAAAGCCGCACCATATTTTTCTGGATGTTTAGTTTATTAGTTGCTGCGACAGCTATGTCATGGCATCCTCTTTTCCCCTATTTACCGTTAACTTAAGTAATGTGAGGTTTGTTGTCAATGGAAACAAAAAATAAGCCACTCCCAGCCAAGGAGATGCACAAAATTGTTTGGATTAGTATGGGAGTTTTGACTCTTTTCTTTGTGACTTTTCCCATCTCCATGTGGCGCGTCAGCCAAAAAGAAAAGTTTCTCGGCTCTCACGTCAAGTCTTTGACAATTGAGGGTAAAAAACCCGATAATGCTGTTGCGAGTAAACCGACGGAACCAGCTATTACCAGCAGCACAATACCTTCGGCTTTAGCTGTTAACAGTCAGAAAAAACTGCCTGAAAAGTCTCCCGATGTTGTGCCTTTCACTAATAAGTCTACTGAAACGGCTATTGCAAGTAGCCCTACAGATAAGACTGTCCAAGCAGTACCCGTGTCAGCGGGCAAGCAGGAAGTTCAGGCGGTTGAGGTCACTAATCAGACAGCAGAAATTACCGATCGCACCAAACTAGATGAGTTAGCTCTAAAAGTGTACGATCGCATCAATCAGACTTGGCAAGCTAACCCCACATTCACTCAAAATCTAGTCTATCGAGTCACTGCAAGTCAAGACGGGGCGATCGGCAACTTCGAGCCCCTAAATCAACCAGCCAAGGATTTCAGTAAAGAAACTCCCCTGCCAAATCTGCTCAAATCTGCCGAAACTACCAGCAGCAGCGCAGTACCAGTCGCAAAGTTCACAGTAGTATTTGCTCCTGCTGGAACTTTAGAAGTCAACCCATAACTCAACTGCAACATTTATCCAGTAAGGTGCACGGCGTGCACCTTGCTTTTGCTTGTTAACTAAAAATGTGATACTATGAATAGCGCTCTATAAAGCATTCTACTTCTACAACAAATGAAAGAACTTGACGATAAAAAAACCCAGGAACTGTTATGCACCATCATGGAATGGGAACTAGCAGGAGTAGTGCGCTACACCCACTATGCACTCATGGTGACAGGGCCAAACCGAATTCCCATCGTGCAGTTTTTTCAAGCACAAGCAACCGAATCCCTACTCCACGCCCAACAAGCCGGAGAAATTTTAACAGGTTTAGACGGGCATCCCAGTCAGAAAATTGCCCCGATCGAAGAAACCTACAAACACTCCATCAAAGACTTGTTGGAAGAAAGTTTAAATCACGAAAAAAAAGCGCTTAAAAAGTATAAATCCTTACTAGAAGTCGTCACAGACTCCAGCGTTTATCTCGAAGAATACGCCCGCACCCTGATCGGACAAGAAGAATTGCACCAAGTAGAACTCAAAAAAATGCTGCGGGATTACAGTTGATTTAGTTATTGGTTGTTGCTGGTTGGTTATTTGTTAGTTGTTGATGATAACAACCAAGAAACAATAACCACAAAGAAATCTCCAACAAATAATTTCCTGCTTGTGAGTGAGATGTAGGGCTGAAGCATTTGGGCGACATTTTTTTAACAAACATTGTGATGTTATGTCCAAATGCTTCAGCCTCCCAGCCTAGTGGCTTGCACTCTCGAAGGAAAAATGAAGAAAAAAACCACTCTAAGAGAGTTTGACACCTATACACGGATTAATTATCGAGTGTTAGTCATAAATGAGAATTCAGAAGGAGCAATGTAGGAAATAACCAATAACCAATAACCAATAACCAATAACCAATAACTAATAACTAATAACCAATAACCAATAACTAATGAACTTTACTGAAGCCATCCCAACTTTTGTAATAACCCTCCGCGAAGGCGTAGAAGCAGCCCTAGTCGTCGGAATAGTTCTAGCTTGCTTGAAAAAAGCCGAACAAAGTCACCTCAATTCTTGGGTTTATACAGGTATCGCAGCCGGGATTGCTGCTAGCGGTTTTGTCGGTGTTTTATTCAATGGATTACTCGCAGCACTCTCAACATCAAATCAGCCTTACGCACCAGCAATCAAGCAATTTCTAGAAGGTAGTTTGGGAATTTTCGCGATCGCCATGCTAAGCTGGATGCTAATTTGGATGACTCAGCAAGCCCGCTTTCTCAAAGCTGAAGTCGAAGGCGCACTCACCGCAGCTTTGACAGAAAATACTAATGCCGGCTGGGGCGTATTCGGCTTAATTTTTATCGCCGTACTTCGCGAAGGTTTTGAAACAGTTATATTTATCAGCGCTCAATTCCAACAGGGTTTGAGTCCAGCTTTGGGCGCTTTGGGCGGTTTAACTGGTGCGGCAATTATTGGCACGCTGCTGTTTAAGTGGGGCGTCAAAATTGAGATCCGCCTGTTTTTCAAGTTGATGGGGATCTTGTTGCTCTTAATTGTCGCGGGTTTGGCGGTGTCGGCGCTGAAACATTTTGACCAAGCTGCTGCTATTTTGTCTCAGATCGATCGCCAGTATGCAGCAATTTGTGTTTTTTACGATCGCACTGCGCCAGTCCACTCCTGTATTTTAGGCCCGCTGGTGTGGAATGCAGAAGCTGTTTTGCCCGATCGGCAATTTCCGGGAGTGATTCTCAAAGCGCTCTTTGGATACCGCGATCGCATCTATCTTTTGCAAGCTGTTGGTTATACAATATTCTTACTAACCGTCGGCGGTCTTTACTTCCAAAAATTAGGCCCTCAAGCGACTGCTCCCAGCCAAAATAGTCAGCCAGCTCCCCCTCACTAGCTGTCCGAGCCGTTTTTATCCTTTGTTTCGCTACTTCCAGGGCGAGCGGAAAAAATCCCCCACTGGATAAAAAATCCTCAAGTTTCAGGTTGGGGGTTGATTATTTGACTTATTTATGATACCATTTGATAATGGGAATATTGCTTTTTTTATTGAAAATAGTTAGATTTATATTATTTAATAATACCGTCAACAGCCCAAAAAAGCAAGCGGCAACCCTCAAAAAAAACAATTTTTTTTAACTTAACAAAAATTAACACTTAACGGTTAACAGGGATCTCGAAGTCGCAGGCGCACCCAGAAGAAAGTAGAGGCTGTTCTTGCCGGCCAAAAATCAGCCCCCAGCAAGATTTTTGGCGAACAGTTTTCTGATATGCGCTCAAGAGGGCTTATAATTAGTACAAGAATATTTACAGAGTTCTGAAAGTTCTTAATGAACCTTATAATCCTTAATGAAGCTTAAAATTAAAAAATTGCTCCTTAAAGTTACCTGGAACCCCCAGAAGGCTGTAGCCTCCGCCATCTGGTTAGCGGTGAGATAAATGATGATGCCTCGGATACTTGTTATTGATGATGACGCGGCGATCGCCGAACTCGTAGCCGTCAACCTAGAAATGGCTGGCTACGAAGTCACCCAGGCAGAAGACGGCATCAAAGGTCAGGCACTGGCAATACAACTGCTGCCCGACCTGATTATGCTAGACCTGATGCTGCCTAGAGTAGACGGATTCACTGTGTGTCAGCGGTTGCGGCGGGACGATCGCACAGCCGACATTCCCGTCTTGATGTTGACCGCCTTAAGTCAAACTCAAGACAAAGTAGAAGGCTTCAACTCCGGCGCCGACGATTACCTGACCAAACCCTTTGAACTAGAAGAGATGCTGGCGCGAGTGCGAGCCTTGCTGAGGCGCACAGACCGCATCCCCCAAGCTGCCAAACACTCGGAAATCCTGAATTACGGCCCGCTGACCCTTGTCCCCGAAAGGTTTGAAGCTGTTTGGTACGTTAAAACCGTCAAACTGACTCACCTAGAGTTCGAGTTGCTGCACTGCTTGCTCCAGCGCCACGGTCAGACAGTCTCTCCCAGTGAAATTCTCAAAGAAGTGTGGGGTTACGACCCCGACGACGACATCGAAACTATTCGCGTACACATCAGACACCTGAGAACCAAGATGGAACCCGATCCCCGCCATCCTCGGTACATCAAAACCGTATACGGCGCGGGTTATTGCCTGGAATTGCCCAGCAACGAGCAAGTAGCCGAGGAAGCCAAATCCTCTGCTTGAGCTAGCCCGCCAGATGCCACAAGCAGTTAAAAATATAACTAGAAAAGCCTGAGAGCATTTGCTCTCAGGCTTTTTAGCGTGCGTGTCCGCACCTATCCTTAGGTCAATACGGTTCATTGAAGACTTTTCCGAAGAGAGGAACGCTATACATGAACGCGATCTTTTATGAAAGCAATCGCAGTGTATGTTTTTCATAGGTTTTACCTATTGCAATCTCTTAACCCAAGCGTGTTGGATTATAGGTTAAATTTAGGAATTGTTCGCAACCGACACACCCTACGAATACTAATGACCAATAACTACTGACAACTATTCTCTAAGCGAGCTGACAAGCTGACAACTGTCAAGCGGTCAACTGTCAAGCGGTCAACTGATAACTGTCAAGCGGTCAACTGTCAAGCGGTCAACTGACTTGCGATCGAGCAACCTCAGAATCGGAACGTTGGTGCTCCATCCGAAATATGTTAGCGTACAAACTAGCAATAATTTGTTTGCCTTCCTGCGTCAACTGCAAATAACCGAGAGATTCGCTGATGTGAGGATAAATGCCGCTCCAGTAAAACTTTGAGTAGCTTTGCAGCAAGTCGCCCGGATGTCGGTAGCCCAAAAGTTTAGTAGCACCGCTTTCTTCCAACTCGTAAAACAGCGCGCCAATTTTTTGCAAATATTGCGGGTTACTGAGCTGACCTATTAAGTCAGCACCGCGAACTAAACTAGAATAATTAACTGCATCTTCGTCAATGTTGCCGTCAAGCACCGAAAAACGAGTCTGTTCTATGTTCTGCTTAATTATGTCAGCATTAATTAGCTTGTGGTTGCCGAATCGCTCGTCAATAAACAGTTTTGCTCTGTCAACTCGGTAAGCAGCTAAGCTGGCTGCTGTTGCACCGGGAGCAAGTGCAATTCTCATCCCATCTTTTCCCGTAGCATACAATCCTGCTGATGCTTGGTCTTCTCGGCAAACTCCTTTGACATATCCGATATCTTGGCACAGCAAAGAAATGATGAAGTGCAGCCAATTTTCACAGGATACTCCGCCCTTGCGAATGTGTTTTCCCCGCAAAATTTCTTGACCGACCAAGGTAATGCAAATGGCGTGTTCTACATTGTGATAAAGGGCGTCGCTGCTGGCGATGTTTTCTAACGCCATTGCCCCCACCCAGGCAATAATGTCAGCATAGTCGGATTTGTAGCCTCCGTAAGTGCGGCTGTACCCGTTCTCTAGTTGTTTAATGAAAGCCTCGATCAGCAGTTCTGTAGAATTAAACATACCCTGTCCTTTTACCTGAATATTGCCTTTCAAGAGCGGTGCATCTATTTTGAATCTCTCTGATTTTATGGATGAGATTTTAACTCAAAACTCAAAACTCATTCACCCCGCGTGCGTTGTTCGCGCTTGCATGAAGGCGGTAATCTCGACACTCCCAATCAACTCAGTCCATGACTGACACCCATCCCCGCCGCACTGCATAGAGCAGCCTGCTGACAATTTTTCGCTCTTCGTAACATTTAAAACTCTGAGAATTAATTTCGTATTGAATTTGGTGGAACACCGTCCGATCGATCTTACCGGATTTCCAAATGTTCAAGTAAAGTTCGGAAATTGTAGATTCAGGAATATAAGCTTTGGTTTTCATCTGAGGTCAACTCAATGTATATTTCTGATGATCCGGCAATTTTATATAACTTTATGTGATGTCGATCTCCCTGAGACTGTGATGCGATCGCACGCACTCAGTTGATGGGCATCTCCGAAAAATGGTGCTGCGATATTTCGATCGCCACCAATTTTACAGACTGCTGTGGACTGTATCACAGTTGCGCCTAAATTATATTATGTCACATACCATTCGCCTGTTGTGGTCGCCTGCTCCTTTCCTTGCAGCCCGGAAGGAAGTTCGATCGCCTGCTGCGGCAAATTCCTTGCCAAAAAAAGCCGCGTCGTGTACTATATAGAGTCTGGTATCCTCACTTACCCATAATTATTTTCATTTATCCCGTCCCCCCAGAGGGGAAGGGACTTTCAGTGCGGATGCCGCCAAATCACTATATTCAGCAAAAAGCTAGAAATGCCGTAACTCATGCCCACTATTCAGCAACTCATCCGTTCAGCACGGGAACAAACGCAGAAAAAAACCAAATCGCCAGCTCTCAAGAGTTGCCCCCAGCGCCGCGGAGTTTGCACCAGAGTCTACACGACCACCCCGAAAAAACCTAACTCGGCGCTGCGGAAAGTGGCTCGGGTACGGCTGACATCTGGTTTTGAAGTGACAGCCTACATCCCCGGGATCGGTCACAACTTGCAAGAACACTCGGTAGTAATGATCCGGGGCGGTAGGGTAAAAGATTTACCCGGAGTTAGATACCACATCATTCGCGGTACATTAGACACCGCCGGGGTGAAAGACCGCAAGCAAGGTCGTTCCAAGTACGGGGCCAAGCGTCCTAAAGCGAAAAAATAACAGGGCGCTCGCCCGATCGTCGGGGTGAGGAAGCAAAAATAAATCCGATCGTCATCGATGGATATCTGAGCCGAAAACCCCAAATTCAATCAATCAAAATCAAAAATCGCAAATAGAACTATGTCTCGCCGCACAGTTATTCAAAAACGTCCAGTTCCACCAGATCCAACTTACAACAGCCGGTTGGTAAGCATGATGGTGAGACGGATCATGCAGCACGGCAAAAAATCCGTGGCCTCCAGCATAGTCTACGACGCCCTAAAAACAATCCAAGAACGCACGGGAGCCGAGCCTTTAGACTTGTTTGAAAAAGCAGTCAAAAACGCTACACCCCTGGTAGAAGTCAAAGCCCGCCGGGTAGGTGGCGCCACCTACCAAGTGCCGATGGAAGTACGTTCCGATCGCGGAACCACCCTCGCCCTCCGCTGGCTGATCAGATTTGCCCGCGCCCGCACAGGCCGCTCGATGGCAGCTAAACTGGCTAACGAACTGATGGATGCAGCTAACGAAACAGGCAGTGCTATTCGCAAGCGCGAAGAAACACACCGTATGGCAGAAGCTAACAAGGCTTTTGCTCACTACCGGTACTAATTGCCAACTCGGGCATGGATCAGAGGTCGATCGTGCGGCATGAAAGCATCGGGCGATCGATTAAAAAGTGTCTATTTTGAGTTGTTGAGATTGCTTCTCCTGGGGCAATGCTGCCGGCCATTCGTGAAGCAAACTCAAAACTCCCAAAGTCAAAATTCACACATTCTCTGAATCCTCAATGTCGCATCGTTAATATTTTTGTAAACAAATGTTGCAAAAAATATTAAAATGTAACAATAAACTCAATATACTTATGTTGTAAGTCGATTGGGAGTGCAAGATCGGGTTCTGTGTAGTATAATAGTATTATAACAGCAACACAAAATCAAGGAGATAGCTGTGGCACGTATCGTCCCGCTAGAAAAAACTCGCAACATCGGCATCGCAGCCCACATTGATGCGGGCAAAACAACAACAACAGAAAGAATTCTGTTCTATTCAGGCATGGTTCACAAAATGGGTGAAGTGCACGAGGGGACAGCAGTGACTGACTGGATGGAGCAAGAGCGAGAGCGGGGAATTACGATTACTGCCGCCGCTATCACCACCAGTTGGAAAGATTACAAAATCAACATCATCGACACTCCCGGACACGTAGACTTCACGATCGAAGTTGAACGCTCGATGCGAGTGCTCGACGGAGTGATCGCAGTATTCTGCTCGGTAGGCGGAGTGCAGCCCCAATCGGAAACAGTGTGGCGCCAAGCCGATCGGTACCACGTACCCCGGATTGTGTTCGTCAACAAAATGGATCGGATGGGCGCAAACTTCTACAAAGTCTACGGTCAAATTCGCGATCGGATGAGAGCGAACGCCGTACCCGTCCAAATCCCGATCGGCAGCGAAGAAAACTTCCGGGGAATTGTAGATTTAGTGCAAATGAAAGCCTACATCTACAACAACAACACCGGCACCGATATCGAGGAAATAGAAATCCCCGATGAGGTAAAAGAACTCGCAGCAGAATACCGCACCAAGCTGATCGAGTCCGTAGCAGAAACCAACGACGCCCTCACGGCAAAATACCTTGAAGGCGAAGAACTAACCGAAGCCGAAATCCGCTCGGCCCTGCGCCAAGGAACTATTTCCGGAGCTATCGTCCCCATGCTGTGCGGTTCGGCCTTCAAAAACAAAGGCGTTCAGCTTTTGTTAGATGCAGTGATCGACTACCTGCCCTCACCCCTGGAAGTTCCCCCAATTCAAGGACTGCTGCCCAACGGCGACACCGCAGAGCGATTCGCAGACGACAACGCGCCCCTGTCAGCCCTGGCATTCAAAATCATGGCAGACCCCTACGGCCGCCTGACCTTTGTTCGGGTATACTCCGGTATCCTCAAAAAAGGAACCTACGTCCTCAACTCCACCAAAGACAAAAAAGAGCGAGTTTCTCGCTTAATTGTCCTGAAAGCGGACGATCGCATAGAAGTTGAGGAACTCCGGGCCGGAGACTTGGGAGCAGCCTTGGGTTTGAAAGACACCTTCACCGGCGACACCCTCTGCGAAGACGGATCGGCAGTGATTCTGGAATCCCTATTTATTCCAGAACCAGTCATCTCCGTGGCTGTCGAACCCAAAACCAAACAAGACATGGAGAAGCTCTCCAAAGCCCTCCAGTCTCTCTCGGAAGAAGACCCCACCTTCCGAGTCAACGTTGACCCAGAAACCAACCAGACAGTCATCGCCGGCATGGGCGAACTGCACCTGGAAATTCTGGTAGACAGGATGCTGCGGGAATTCAAGGTAGAAGCCAACGTGGGTCAGCCGCAAGTAGCCTACCGCGAAACCATTCGCAAAGCCGTCCGCGCCGAAGGTAAATTTATCCGCCAAAGCGGCGGTAAAGGTCAGTACGGTCACGTCGTGATCGAACTAGAACCCACCGAAGTCGGAACCGGCTTTGAGTTTGTCTCCAAAATTGTCGGTGGCACTGTACCGAAAGAGTACATCGGCCCGGCAGGACAGGGGATGAAAGAAGCCTGCGAATCAGGTATTGTAGCAGGATATCCCGTGATTGACCTTAAAGCTACTATGGTAGACGGGTCTTTCCACGACGTAGACTCCTCAGAAATGGCATTTAAGATCGCCGGTTCAATGGCGATCAAAGAAGCTGTCATGAAGGCGTCGCCAGTGCTACTAGAGCCTATGATGAAAGTAGAGGTTGAAGTTCCCGAAGATTACATCGGGAACGTCATCGGAGACCTCAACTCACGTCGGGGTCAGATCGAGGGTCAAGAGACGGATCAGGGCATTGCCAAAGTTTCTGTAAAAGTTCCACTAGCAGAAATGTTCGGTTACGCTACTGACATCCGCTCGAAAACCCAAGGTCGAGGCATCTTCACAATGGAATTCAGCCATTACGAAGAAGTGCCGCGAAATGTGGCTGAAGCCATTATCGCGAAAAACAAAGGGAACTAATGATTTAAGGTTTTAGATTTTGGATTTTGGATTGAATCCAAAATCTAGAATCTAAAATCTCAAGTCTAAAATCGCTAAAAAAAACAAGGAACAGATCGAGAATGGCACGCGCAAAATTTGAACGGACTAAACCCCACGTAAACATCGGCACAATCGGTCACGTTGACCACGGCAAAACCACTTTGACCGCGGCGATTACGATGACTCTCTCTGCACTGGGTCAAGCAAAGGCTAAGAACTACGCCGATATCGACGCTGCGCCCGAAGAAAAAGCACGGGGTATTACGATTAATACCGCTCACGTAGAATACGAAACCACAGGTCGTCACTACGCCCACGTGGATTGCCCCGGACACGCTGACTATGTGAAAAACATGATCACCGGTGCTGCTCAAATGGACGGCGGCATCCTGGTAGTGTCAGCGGCAGACGGCCCCATGCCTCAAACTCGCGAACACATCCTGCTAGCTAAGCAAGTTGGCGTTCCCAGTTTGGTTGTCTTCTTGAACAAAGAAGACATGGTGGATGACGCTGAACTGTTGGAATTGGTAGAACTGGAAGTTCGCGAACTTTTGAGTTCTTACGATTTTCCTGGCGATGACATCCCCATCGTGACCGGTTCGGGATTGAAAGCTCTCGAAGCAATGCTTGCTAATCCGAAGACTATCAAGGGCGAAAATGAGTGGGTTGACAAGATTTACAAGCTGATGGAAGAAGTAGATGCTTACATCCCTACTCCAGAACGCGAAATTGACAAGCCTTTCTTGATGGCTGTAGAAGACGTATTCTCGATTACTGGTCGGGGTACTGTGGCTACTGGTCGGATTGAGCGCGGCACAGTCAAAGTCGGCGAAACAGTCGAAGTGATTGGTCTTAAGGACACTCGCAGCACTACGGTGACTGGTGTGGAAATGTTCACCAAGTCCTTGGAAGAAGGCTTGGCCGGCGACAACGTGGGTCTACTCCTCCGGGGTATTTTGAAGGCTGATATTGAAAGAGGCATGGTAATTGCCAAGCCAAAATCCATCAGTCCTCACACTCAGTTTGAATCTGAAGTGTACATTCTCAAAAAAGAAGAAGGCGGCCGTCACACGCCCTTTTTCTCTGGCTACCGCCCTCAATTCTACGTCCGTACAACTGACGTAACCGGTACAATCATGCAGTTCACTGCTGATGACGGTTCGGAAGCTGAAATGGTGATGCCTGGTGACCGGATCAAAATGACTGTCGATCTGATTCACCCGATCGCGATCGAACAAGGAATGCGCTTCGCAATTCGTGAAGGCGGCCGCACCGTCGGCGCCGGCGTTGTTTCCAAAATCCTCAAGTAGGAATCCGCTAACAGCCTAAGTAGCAGAAAAGCCGCCAAATGTCAATAGGCTTTTCTGCTATTTAGTGAGTAGTTAGTAGTTATTGGTTAGTAGTTAGTGGTTAGTAGTTAGTGGTTAGTAGTGATTGGTTAGTAGTTAGTGGTTATTGATGATAGATTAAATATTCGATACCAAGTAACAAGTAACAAACAACCCTTCGACTTCGCTCAGGGCATCGCAAATAACAAATAACAAGTAACAAATAACAAGTAACAAATAACTAAAAATAAACTGAACCTAGAAAATTCAACAAAAAAAATGGCAACAATTCCACAGCAAAAAATTCGCATTCGCCTCAAAGCTTTCGATCGCCGAATTCTCGACGCATCCTGCGAAAAGATTGTAGATACAGCAAATCGGACAGCAGCCACTGCGATCGGCCCGATTCCCCTACCCACAAAACGACGGATTTATTGCTTGCTGCGATCGCCCCACGTAGACAAAGATTCTCGCGAACACTTTGAAACCCGCACGCACCGTCGCATTATCGACATTCATCAGCCTTCTGCTAAAACAATTGACGCTTTGATGAAACTGGATTTGCCAGCCGGCGTAGATATCGAAGTCAAGCTGTAGATTGACTCATCGAAAACTCGGAAAGAAGGAGCAATGGAAAAATACATTGTTCCTTCTTTTTTATGAAAGTTCGTTATTAGTTTAAGGTGAACATTGCCGGAGTAATAGAACTAGCTGATGAGCCAGCCAGAGATGCTAAAACTGCCCCAGTGCTAGCAAGACGGATCAGGGTATCCCCGGCTTGAGTGCCTGTACCTTGGGTAATAGTTAACTGCTCAAATTTGAGCCCGCCTGCTAATCCTAATAAGTCTTGGCCAATAGTAAAATCGGCGATCGCATCAGTTCCATTTCCAGGTGTTAACACAAAAATATCGCGTCCTTTGCCACCATTGAGCAAGTCGTCACCCGCACCTCCATTGAGAGTATCATTGCCTTTACCGCCAAACAGAATGTCATTGCCTTTGCCACCATTGAGCAAGTCGTCACCCGCATTTCCATTGAGAGTATCACTGCCTTTACCGCCAAACAGAATGTCATTGCCTTTACCGCCAAACAGAATGTCATTGCCTTTGCCGCCCCAAACGGTATCATTGCCTTGACCGCCATAGAGAGTATCGTTCCCTTTATTGCCATTGAGGGAATTGTCCTCTCCGTTGCCATTGAGTAAGTCATTGCCTTCAGTGCCCGTGACTGTATTGTTCACAGTCGTACCAGAAAAAGGTGGCGAATACTGCAAGCCAAAGTCAGCAGCAAGGGCGTTACTGTCGCGACGGAGAACGTTGGAATTGAAATGTCGATCGTACATTTCTCCATAGTTCCCTACTGCTTTGATCGCCTTCACAGCAAAGTCATTTGGCAAACCTAGCGCTTTACCTATATTCCCTTCCAAGCCTAAGAATTGGCGAATGGCGGAGTTAGAGTCATTCGCGGAGTTAGAGTCAGTATTCTTGGTGATTAACTCATCGATATTGGCTGAAGTAATGCCATATTCTTCAGCTTGAACTAAAGTGTTATAAACCCAACGTACTACATCAGCCCACTCGGATTGATTTTCGTCAGTGATTAAGCCCAAAGGTTCTTTAGAAAGAACTTCATCGAGAATCCGATGCTGTGCGGGATTGGATAAGGTAGGAATTCGGGCACTGAGAATAGTCAGGTCTGTTGAGACAGCATCTATTTCTGCTTTGTCGTAAGCCGCAAACATTTGATCGTTTGTGGCAAACTTAACAGGGATAAACGTACTTCCGTATTTGCTTAAAGCATCTTGGAGATTTTGTAAAGAAGTTGCTCCTTCCAAAATACCAACTCGGCGACCGTTGAGAGTCGGTAAAACACTGATACCGCTATTATCCCTGACTAATACTCCTTGTCCGGTGTAAAGATAAGTCGGACTAAAATCAACACCCAAACTCGCATCGCGCACCAGATTTTGAGTTATTCCCATTGCTGAGACATCAACCACACCATTAGCTGTATTGGCGAAACTATCCTTAAACGACTGAACCTGAATTTCAAGCTTAGTAGGATCGCCAAATAAAGCCGCAGCGATCGCACGTCCTAAGTCAACATCAAAACCCACAAATTCGCCATTAGCATCCTTCACCGTAAAGCCGGGGTTGTTACCGGGAAGTCCTAGCTTCAGGGTGCCGCGCTGCAAAACATCTGCCAGCAAATTGCGATCGTCATTATCAATTAAAGTCGCATCAATCTTGGTACCAGAGAACGGTGGAGAATACAACAAACCTCCCTCATTCCAGAGGAGATTGCGATCGCGCTCTACCCCAGGGAAGTGACGATCGTATATTTCTGCATAGTTGCCAACTTGCTTGATAACGTTTACTGCGAAGTCCTTGGGAAGCCCCAGAGAAGCTCCTAAATCGCCTTCTAAGCCCAGAAAACGACGAATGGCAGGGCTGGAGTCATTATTCGGATTATTATCGGTATTAGCCGCAATAAATTGGTCGATGTTTTCAGAGCTAATTCCAAATTCTTCCGCTTGAATCGGGACATTGTTGACCCACCGCACTACATCGGCCCATTGTGAGTCATTTTCGGGCAAGATTATGGCGATCGGTTCTTTGGAGAATTCTACGTCTAACAGGCGGTGATTTTCTGGATTGGAGAGATTTTTGAGTCGCTCGGTAATTATGGAACTGTCGATCGAGAAGGCATCGATTTCTTCGCGATCGTAGGCTGCCATCGCTTCTTCAATATTGGCAAAGGATTTAGATATAAATTCAACCCCTTGAGGGCTGAGCTCATTTTGTAAATTTCCTAATGAGGTGCTGCCTTCAAGAATGCCAATGGTACGACCCTTGAGGTCTGAAACGGTCTCAATGCCGCTATTTTTGCGAACCATAACCGCTTGGCGATCGTAGAAATACAGCGAACTGAAATCGATATTCAGGGTTGCATCGCGTCCGAGGGTGTGGGTAGTGCGTTGGGAAGCGACATCTACAGTCCCATCCGCTACCATTTTCAAAGCTTCATCCTTAGTTTGTAGCTTTTCTACTTTGCTAGCATCCCCAAACAACGCGGCTGCTAAAGTACGAGAAAATTCAAAATCAAATTCTGCCCCTAAATCAGACGTGCCGAGTTTAATTTTACCGCGCTTAATAACATCATCAAGAATGGTAGTTTGTGGTTTTTTTACTAAGTCGGAATTTGCCAGACTGGGACTGGTTTGAGCGGAAATTTCACGGGCAGTCGGGGCAGGCTGTCCTGTAGGTGCGTCTACAATTTCAACGATTTCACCTAAGTTAGGAAAGTTATTGTAGGTTTGTCCGTTGTTTTGAATCAGCGCGATTTCTTGTCCTTTGAATTGCAGGGTCCCGGCGAGGAAGCTAAAGTCTGCTAGGGATTGAGTATTAAACCCCGCGGCGGAGATTTGGATTTTATCTCCTTGGGTGGGGTCAAAGTCGAGGATTAAGTCGCCGTCGTCGGAGGGTGCGTTGAAGTAGAAGACATCAGCACCGTCTCCGCCGTTGAGTAAGTCTACTCCCGCACCGCCGGTGAGGATGTCTTGTCCCGCGTTACCCACTAACCAATCGTTTTCTTCGTTGCCTTCGAGGGTATCGTTGCCGAGACCGCCTTCGAGTAAGTCGTTTCCGGTGTTTCCTTTCAGTTGGTCATCGCCGGCATTTCCTTGCAGTTGGTCGTTTCCTTCGTTTCCTTCCAGGGTGTCGTTTTCTGCACCGCCTGCGATCGCATCATCTCCGGCGTTTCCTTGGAGGATGTCTGCACCAAAGTTGCCTTCTAATTTGTCGTTACCTTCTCCACCTACCACGGTATCGCTGCCAGCAGAGCCCGTCAGTTGGTCGTTACCTGCCAGTCCTTGCAGGACATCGTTACCCTCATGGCCAGAGAGATTGTCGTCGCCTTCGGTTCCGGTGAGGGTATCGTTGCCGAAGGTTCCGGTTTGGCGCGTCCCGTTTTGGCTATTAGTGCTGTTCTGTTCGTCGTTATCGGCAATTTGCAGGACAGCGGTTTTATACACCGGGTCGAAGGCGTAGCCAGTGCCGACATATTTGA
Organism: Microcoleus sp. Aus8_D2; assembly: GCF_036702665.1. NCBI lineage: Bacteria > Bacillati > Cyanobacteriota > Cyanophyceae > Oscillatoriales > Microcoleaceae > Microcoleus > Microcoleus sp. Aus8_D2. Next base: position 20,721 of record NZ_JAUBUN010000031.1, on the reverse strand, counting down.
GGTTGAGGGTTACGGCTTCCGGCTTTTCTGGGAGGGTATCGTCTAACACCGAGAGGTCGATAACAGCTTCAGTCGCTCCGGGTGCGATGTTAATTTCCCCAAATAAACCGCCTTTGGTGCTGTAATCTTGTCCCAGAGTGGCAGTACCGGAGAGGGTGTAGAGGATTTTCAGCCCTTGAGCCGGGGCAGCTTCACCGAGGGCGATCGTAAATTGTCCTTGGCTGTTGCTATCGCCTTCGGTGATGGTTGGGCTGGCGGTTACTTTCACAGTACGCTTTTCGTTCAGTGCGTACTGCACTAAGAACGTGTCTGCCTTTAGTAATTCTTGGAGTTTAGTTTGGGATGCTTGGGCGGTAATTTTTCCTTCGATTAGCTGTTGGGTGACTTCGGGTAGGGTGCTGTAGACCGCTTTTTTGATTGGGCTGATGCTGGGTAGAACGTCTGAAACAGAACGAGTCAGCGCCTGTCCTACTAAGTCGTCAACTAAGTGGTTGCTTTGGGCAACTAATTCGGAGACTGCTGTTACAGCTTCGCTTGCAATAGAGAGATTGTGTTTTTCGGTTAATTGAGTAAAGAGTTTTTGCAGGTCATCGCCCTTGCTTAAGTCAAAGGTGTCAACCTTTTGCAACACTTCACCCAGAGCAACAATCACCTGAATTTCCGCATCAGAACCTTGATATTTTGCTGCTTTGAGGAATGCTGTGCCGTTGAGCAACAAATTCATTACTTTGATGTGACCAGAGGCAATATTAATGCCGGTGGTATCATCTTTTCCAATCGCCGCGTAGGGGTCAAAGTTGTCTAAGGGTTGAGTCAGGGAAGCTAAGGGCAGTCCTGAGATTTTTTCAAGCAAAGTTTCGACTTGTTCCGCCGCAATTCCTTGGCTGGAAAGAACTGCTTGGAGGGTGGTTAAGGGTGTCGTGCTTGTCGCTTCTGTGGCAGAACCGACTTGAGAAATTAGGGGTAATGTTGCAGGCAGGCCGGTGGTAGTGTCGGTGCCGCCAATTCCTACAATTTGTCCTTCTTTCGAGTCAATTTTTCCGTCTCCATTGACATCTAATGCAGCAATTTTAGACTCGTCAAAATTGTATTCTCCGTTGTCGTCAGTGATGGTTTGCAGTTCGCCTTCGTCCGGTTTCAAGTTGCCGTTGGTATCTATGAAGACTGTGGCATCTGCTAAAGGGCCGTTGAATAAAAAGCGGAACGCCTTCCGCAACAACTGCTCCCCGAAAGAGCTAGATGGTACTTTTGTATTAGCTCCTGAATTGCCACCTGAGTTAGTACCTGAGTTAGTACCTGAATTGCCACCTGAGTTAGTACCTGAATTACTCCCCGAATTGCTGCCTGAGTTAGTACCTGAGTTAGTTCCTGAGCTGCTACCTGAGTTAGTACCAGAAGTGCCGACAACACCACTTGAACTGTCCAGAATAGACAACGAATTATTAAACTCAAAATTCTCCACGTCGATGACAACTTTTACACTATTTTGACGAGTAATTCGCCATTGTTTACCGCTGGAAGAATTTAACTCGGTAAACGTATAGTCATCCTTTTTACCCCTCAAAATCAAGGTATCATTACCCGATCCTCCGTCAATGGTATCGTTACCTAAATCGCTTAACTCTAGGCCGCCGCTTCTTAAGATATCGTCCCCACTACCGCCAGACAAATTATCGTCGCCAGGGCCACCAGAGAGAGTATCATTGCCCGCATCGCCCCGAAGAAAGTCCTTGCCGACTCCCCCACCGAGATAGTCGTTGCCATTTCCACCCTCTAGGGTGTCATTGTCGTGGCTGCCGTCATAGATTTGTCCCTGTTGTCCGTTGTCTTCGCCGTAGAGAGTATCGTTACCATTTCCACCTTTGATGAGATCGTTATCTGGCTGACCAGAGAGAAAATCATTGCCCACTCCACCATCGAGATAGTCGTCGCCATTTCCACCCTCTAGGGTGTCATTGTCGTGGCTGCCGTCATAGGTTTTTCCCTGTTGTCCGTTATCCTCGCCGTAGAGAGTATCCTTACCATTTCCACCTTTGAGGACATCGTTATCTGACTGACCAGAGAGAATGTCATTGCCGTTCTCACCATTAAGAGTGTCGTTGCCGGCCTCCCCCAAAAGGCTATCGTTGCCATCGCTACCTAAGTGAATGTTATTTTGACTATCGCCGGAGATGTTATCGTCCCATGTGGAACCGATTACGTTTTCAATGGAAATTAAGCGATCTGAAAAATCTTCCCTAGGCAACTCTAGGATCTCGAGCCCGTCCCTACGGAGCTGGTCTAAAAAGTCTGATGTGTACTTTTGTACCACTCTTGGTCGGGATATGACTGTCTTTTGAGATAAATTAGCTGTAATTCCATCGTTGTCAAAGCTATAGTCAGCCCAATCACTACCTTCTCCTCCATCAAGATGATTAGAGCCATTCCCACCAGAAAGAGTATCGTTGTCTTGCTCACCATAGAGGGTATCATTCTCGTCACCACCAAAAAGCAAATCGTTGCCAAACCCGCCACGAAGCTGATCGTTTTGTTGCTGACCCCTGAGGGTATCATTCCCATCGTCACCATAAAGCAAATCGTTGCCAGTGCCGGCATCGAGCCTGTCGTTGCCCTGCTGGCCCCTTAGGGTATCATTTCCCCCGTCACCAATAAGTGAATCATTCCCACCGTTGCCTTCAACGAGGTCGTCCTCCCCTCCTCCGATGAGCGTGTCGTTATCTTCCTGACCGGACATTTTATCGCGCCCCTGGCCACCAAAAAGCAAATCGCTGCCAGTGCCGCCCTCGAGCGTGTCGTTGCCATCCTCACCTTGGAGCGAATCGTTCCCCTGCTCACCCTCAAGCCGATCGTCTTCAGTCCCTCCTATCAGTGTGTCGTTGTCTGTCCCTCCTATCAGTGTGTCTTTTCCGCCGGAACCATTGATCCTATCATCTCCCGCGTCGCCTTCAAGGTAGTCTTCCCCAAGTTCACCATCGAGTTTATCGTTGCCACCATCCCCAAAGATACGATCGTTATTGTTTCCACCATAGGCAGTATCGTTACCCAATCCGCCGTGAATTTCATCATTTCCAAAATCCTTCTGCTTTGGATCTCCTTCTCCGTCAATGTAGTCGTCGCCGGGCCCACCGTAGAGCTTATCGCTGTGTCCTTGTCCGTATATCCAGTCATTACCATCGCCACCAGAGATCGTATCTGGATCGTTTCCGCCATAGAGTTGATCGTTGCCACTCCCCCCATCAATTACGTCAGAACGAAGACGACCGGCTAGGGTATCATCACCTCCATTACCAAAGAGAACATCGTTGTTATCATTTCCATCTATCTCCTCATTGCCATCACCCCCAATAAACTTCACAGATTTGCTGGTAAATAGACCTGACACAAAACTTTCAGCGCTTTTATACAAATCTGAAGCGGCATCAACAACATAACTTCCTACTTTGCTGACTCCAGCTAAACCGTCCTTCAAAAGGTCTTTTGCATAGCCAACAACGTCGCCTACAGCCCCGAATAGTTCGTCTTTAATTTTAGTCCCTAAACTACTGATATCCTTAAACTGAGCGACAAACGGATCTAACGATAAATCAACGATATTGTACCGGGTTTTCAAGAAATCTACATCCATACGAATGCGATTTTCGTCTCCTAAAGTGAACCCAACATCAATACCAAAGTTGTAGCCTGCTACACTAATCCCTAGCTTACCGGATATAGAAAGATTGCCGTTGTTGAGAGAGAAGCTGGCACTGGCTAGATCTTGGCCAAAAAGCTTAATTCCACCGGATGCTGACCCGCTCAGGTTTGAGGGATTCAAGGTAAAGTTATCTAACTTAATTTCTAAAACGCCCGGCCAACCCAACTGAAAGTTTTTGAGGCTGATTTCTTTTGGGCTAAAACTCAAATCGAAGTTGGCTACTTTTTTGCCAAAAAGTTCTAAACCGGCATCGGCTTTTAATGATTGCTCTTTCGAGTTTAATTTCAGGTCTACATCTAATGTAGAATCGTTGCCACCAGTGATTTTCAAAAATCCTAAGTTAATTTCAGGAATCTTCAAACTTCCGCTTAAACTTGGATCGCTAGAGAAGGGATTTGCGGCGAAATTTAGAGTAGCTTCTTTTCCCCAAGCATTTACTTTGCCATTGAGTGCAATTCCTTGGGTTAAGGTAGTCTTCCCAAACGTAGTTGTCACCGGCACAAACTTGATGAGGGGATCGATTAAGAGATCTTCATCTGGACCATCGATAGATACAATGGTAACATCTAAGACATCTTTCAAAAATTTCTTGGTTTTTCCGACAAAACCTGAGTTATCAACTCCTGCAACACTAAGGGGCACCGACAAAATGTCCACTAAGCCAATGGGTTGATAGACGGTTAATTCCATCCCAAATTTATCTGGTTCTTTGGGAGCTATGAATACAGCAGATTTGACATCCAAACCGCCCAATTTCAAATCTGCAGAGAGTCCAACATTATCAATGTAGGGAAATACATAACTGCCGCCAAGCTGAAACGATAAATTTCTGAGTTCTGAATTCTGCAACCCAAAGGGGTTTTTCCAAGGCGTATCTGAACCTACTTCAAAGCTGGCTGTGAGGGACTTTGGATCGAGATTAAGTCCGCCAAAAAGTGTTAACGGCGGTTCATTTTTTTGGACAGGATCGTAGTTTTTGAGGAGGATATTTCCCTCAATACCAAAACTGGGTTTCGCCTTTTTGTCAACCGCTAGTCCCAAGGCGGCGCCGGTGAGGGTGGCACTGAAGTCTGTCGGCGAGTTCTTATCCCCAAATAGCAGAATATCTGTTTCAAACTTTCCTTTGAGGCTGGCTCCGTTTGAATCTACCTTTGTGATTAGGTTTAATTGTTGAATTCCCAGTTTCTTGTCAATGAATGCTGCGATACCTGTATCGCCCTTGTTGAAGTTGGCAATTCCAGAGATTTCAAAAGTTTTATTGCTGGTATCAAGTTGCCCGATTCCGAAGCTGGGATTGCTTATAGGTACGGATAATGCTGTCGCAATTGTTTCTACACCCGGAACTCCTTTGACGATATCAACTAGCGAGGTCTCTCCCTGATAGGTAATTTTAATTTGTTGTTTGGAAAATTCCAAATCAATTGGGTTTTCAGTGATTTTTCCCGTGAGTTTATAGCTGGTACTTTTGCCACTTTGATTGCTAATTGTTAAACTGGCATCCGAGATAGATTTGTTTAAAATAGCAACGTTGCTTTCTACAGTAATTCCTACTTTTTTCAACAGGTCAGCTAAAGAAATATCTCCGGTATAGGCAACTTTTAACTCTTGACCTTTTTGATACTCGAACGTTACCTCTTGTCCGCTGACTTTTCCAGAGAACTTATAAGCGGAAGGGGACTTGCTGCTGTCCACTGTCAAGCTGGGAGCGGTTATAGAGCCGGTTAATATCGCACTTCCTTGGGTGTCGGTCACTCCAACAGTTTTCAACAGGTCAGCTAAAGAAATATCTCCGGTATAGGCAACTTTTAACTCTTGACCTTTTTGATACTCGAACGTTACCTCTTGTCCGCTGACTTTTCCAGAGAACTTATAAGCGGAAGGGGACTTGCTGCTGTCCACTGTCAAGCTGGGAGCGGTTATAGAGCCGGTTAATATCGCACTTCCTTGGGTGTCGGTCACTCCAACAGTTTTCAACAGGTCAGCTAAAGAAATATCTCCGGTATAGGCGACTTTTAAAGCTTGACCTTTTTGATAATCAAATGTTACCTCTTGTCCGCTGACTTTTCCAGAGAACTTATAAGCGGTAGTGGGCTTGCTGCTGTCCACTGTCAAGCTGGGA
>NZ_JAUBUN010000031.1:0-14808 GCF_036702665.1 Microcoleus sp. Aus8_D2 | reverse complement strand
ACAGTTTTCAACAGGTCAGCTAGAGAAATATCTCCGGTATAGGCGACTTTTAACTCTTGACCTTTTTGATACTCGAAGGTAACGTCTTTTCCGCTGATTGCTCCAGAGAACTTATAAGTGGGGTTGTCGGTGTTTAAAGCGCCTATGATTAAGCGGGGATTGTTGATTAAGCCAGTTAATATCGGACTTGCTGTAGTGGTAGGAAGTCCCACAGATTTCAATATATCTGCTAGAGAGCCAGAACCGTTATAAGTGGCTGTAATTGAATCTGCTTGAATCTCAAAAGTTAATGGTTTTAAAGTATCGAGGATATCTTGGAGGGCTTTTTTTGCGGTTGCAGATATGCTAATTTGGGCATCTGCCAAACTTTTTTCTAATTCTGACAAAGAAGAAGATATCAATAATACAAAAGCATAATTTGCCATCGTTTCTGGAGTAAACGCAGAGGCAAACTTGCCTTCTCCTAGAGCGACTTCTAACTCCCAGTCACCGCCCAATGCAGCATTCCCAGTTAAGTTAGCTGAGGCCGCAATATTTGCGCCAATCAAAGTCCGTAATTTGGCGATAAATTCTGTACCGGCATCTCCTGCGGCGACTTGACAGCCATAAAGAAACAAGCTCGGTGATGCACTTTCACCTGCGACAAACCACTGTTGCAGTTGTTGGGCATACTTGCTCAGAGTATCTAGGCTGAGTTGGGCATTTCCCAAATACACGCAACCGGGCGCACCGTGGGAAACAATATGCACTCCCGAAATATCGCGGCGATTTCCAAGTTCTTCAGTAATTTGGCTAATGCCATCTTTTGTAGCGTCAAGAATAATTACTTCTGTTCCTGCTGATACTCCTGCTGCCAATCTTTGACAGTCAACAATTTGAGCATCGATGAAAACGATCGCCTTTTGGATGTTGAAATTAATCATGTTAGTCAGGGGCCCGTATTTTTTCTGGTGATTTGTAAATGGTTCTGGGTAGAAAACACCACGCCGAGTTTTGGGGTAAACTGCTCTTGAGTCAGTCCCGTTGGTTGTCTTACTTATTGAATAAATCTGCCTATATAAGTATTTACTGCGATCGGTGGCAGACATCCGGAAAGTCCACTTAAATAAATCTTCCTAATGGCAGTTGCCATTGCACCGCAGCTCGTGTAAGCCTCCATCCAAATCCCGATCGACAATATGCTGGGATTTTAGGTAAACGCTATATCATCGCTTTTGACATCGTTGGTTAAGCAAAAACATAATTTCGATCATTTTGACGGCAGGACGGCTTTTTTAAGCTCGTAGCGGGTGCTGGCAGCATTGACGATCGCCAGCCGTGGCTCCCATCCCCGTCCGAAGCCCGATCGCCCCTCACCCCGCCCGGAATGACTCAAATCAGTTAAAGTAAGAATAAAGAAGCGCAAGTACCGTCACCTTTGAGCGACAATGGCATCCTCCTCTGTAGCAGTTCGCGAACTCCCCTTATTTCCGTTGCCGGAAGTGGTTCTATTTCCTGGTAGACCCCTGCCGCTGCAAATTTTCGAGTTTCGCTATCGAATTATGATGAATACGATTCTGGAGGGCGATCGCCGTTTCGGTGTGCTCATGTGGGACCCGAACCAAAACAAAGTCTCTGCCGTTGGCTGTTGCGCCGAAGTCATTCACTGTCAGCGCCTCCCGGACGATCGCATGAAAATCATGACTCTCGGACAGCAGCGGTTCCGAGTCCTCGACGCCGTTCGGGAAAAACCCTATTTAGTCGGTTTAGTAGAATGGATTGAAGACGAACCGCCAGAAAAAGACCTCCGATCTTTGGGCAAAGAAGTCGAACAACTGCTGAGAGATGTAGTTCGCCTGTCTAGCAAATTGATGGATCAGCCGATCGACCTACCGGAAGACATTCCCAGTTTGCCCACAGAACTGTCCTACTGGGTAGCCAGCTATCTTTACGGTGCAGCGACAGAACAGCAAACTCTTTTAGAATTGCAAGATACTGCTGCGAGATTGGAACGCGAAACCGAGATTTTGACTTCTACTCGCAATCACTTGGCAGCAAGGACTGTACTGAAAGATACGTTCAACTAGCCAATTGGCGCAGGCAAAAAGTACGATCGGTTTTGCCTGCACTGAAGCAAGAATTAGATACAAATCATACCATTTTTGATTGGCGATTTTCGATTTAAGAATTGGGAATGAATGATGAACTAAGGGTTTGGATTGCGGGCCTACAGTTCAATTCTTTTGGGGAACTGGTATCAGTTTAATCCGCAACTTCAAACAGGTTCGGATAGGTTCTTTATAGCATTAAATGCTTGTGTTAGAAAATCTCGACCAACCGAAACCATACGATGCAGTTAGAGGCGGTCAACTGCCACCTCCTGTAGGCGGTGTCGTACTCGGCGGACTAGCTGGAGTGAAACACCGACTGTCTAGTTCTGTCAGCGAACATCGGATTGCGGCGCTAAAGGAAGCCTTCAATTACGGCGATGCAGGCTTAAAAATAGTCATCAAAATTTGTCAAAGCGAAACAGGGCCAGTGCAGCGGGCGGCCTGCGATTTGGTGCGAGACAGGCTGAGTGCGATCGCCCGCGAAAAATTACAGGCCTTTGTACCTGCAAGTTTAGATTCAGAAACAGGGGCAGACAAAAGTCAAAAAATATTAAAGAACTCACCCAGTGCAGTCTCAGATAAAAATAGCGATCGACAGTTATCAGAAGCACAGTTAATATTTGAGACAACCATGCAGCAGATGCAACCAAATTTGTTACTTTTGGAAGCATTAGTAGCCTCTGTAGAACGCGAAGTATTTACCTGCGAATTTATGAATCTGTGGGATTTGTTAATCTTAGAAATTCAGGAACCTCTCAAGCAAATGCGCCAAGCTGTTAGCAGCGCGATTTCCGCCCAACTGCGCATTCAGTGGCAATACAATCAAGCTGAATCTCAAGCCAATCAGTGGCAGCAGCGAGCTTTGCTAGCTCTTCAGAAAGGCGATGAAAACCTGGTTCGCCAGGCCTGGGTGCGCAAGCAGATCGAGTTGGATAAAGTAGCAGAAGTAAAAATTGATTTAGACGAGCAAACTGTGCGAGTAGAAACTCTCAACCGCAACTTGCTAGCTTTGGAAAGTAAGATTACTGAAGCTAATTCTAAGAAAGAGATACTCAAGATGCAGGTTCATTTTTCTAAGGTACAGGAGCAAATTAACTGCACTTTTAGCCAAATGAATACTATATTTTTTAGTCCTTAGCTGTCGGATTCTGCGCGGATATATTGGCTAATTTCAGACTTGTCTGATGCAAAACTGAATAGCCCCGCTTAAAATTGTGGATTCATCTAACTTAGCGCCTTCGCGGTTAGCGCCGCACAAAAATGCCCCGCTCAAATTAGCACCGCGCAAATCAGCTTCTCTCAAATCCGCATCCTGAAGGTTACTTTCACACAAAAATGCTCCTCTCAAGTTGGCTCTTCTGAGACTTGCTCCCCGCAGTTTTACCTCACTGAGATTTGCTCCTTCGAGATTGGCTTCATCCAAGCAAGCATCTATGAGGTTGGCTTCCATCAAGTTGGCTTTATACAAGTTTGCCCCGGTTAATTTGACACCAATCATTTTCGTGTCTCCCAAGTTGGCATTTGCCAGGTTTGCATTAATCAGGTCAGCCCCTGTCAATCTGGCACGAGTTAGCTTTGATCCCCTGAGATCTGCCCCATTCAGATCCGCCATCAGCAGACAAGCATTTTCGAGGTTTGCACCAATTAAGTTAGCCCCACTTAGGTATGCTTCAGCTAGAATTATGTCTTTTAAGTTGGCAAAGGCGAGGCAAATATGAATAAGGAAAGCTTTTGACAGGGAAGCGCCTATCAAATTGGCTTCATGAAAATCTCTTTCTCCGGCTGCGTATCGCTTGAGAAGTTCATCAGCATTCATCTCGCTAGCCCCCTAAGTATTAATTACAATTATACTACTGACAGTACACTGTAACAACCAAAGATTTTTAAAGTTTCCGTATGGTTTTTTAGCTCTTCTAGTGCCGATCGCACTAATGTAGAACAAGCATCCGCTTCAACGTCCATAAAGAAAATATATTCTCCGAGCGATCGCTTAGTCGGCCTAGATTCAATGCGACTTAAATTAATACCGCGACTGGCAAATACTTGCAAAGGTTTTACCAATGTTCCCGGCCTATTCGCAGGTACGCTAAAAGCTAGTGACGTGTGAGTGCAATTCGCGGGCGTTGCCTCCAGATGCGAGTTAGCAGGTGGTTTGGCGGCGGATGTAATTGATGAGTCGTGGGATGCTGGGGCGTTTTCTAGTTTTCCTTCCTCCCTCCCGAGTACCCAAAATCGAGTGTAATTGTCGGGATAATCATTAATCGGGCTCGCGAGCACCGGCAATTTGTAGAGTTCGGCGGCTCTTGGCGAAGAGATTGCCGCTATACTGCTATCTTCCAGGTATTGCAACGCTTCCGTGGTTGAATTCGCCGGGATCAACTGAGCGCCCGGGATAAACTGGGCCAACCACAACTGACACTGAGCTAGGGCTTGCGGGTGAGAGTAAACTTTTTGAATCTCGTTAAAATTTTGAGCATTTGACAGCAGGGCGTGGGAAATCGGCAAAACCAAGGCGTGTTTAATTCGCAGTGCATCCAGCCGCCACAGCGTATCTAGCGTTACTGTCACGCTACCTTCTATGGAATTTTCCACCGGCACAATTGAACAGTCAACCAGCCCGGAGGCAGATGCCTCTAGTGCCTGAGAAATGGTGGAATAAGGATACAGGGTGCATTCGGTGTTAGTTTCCAGGCTCAACCATTTGACATAAGCCTGAGCCGCTGTTTCTGCATTAGTACCTACAGGGCCGAGATGTGCGATCCTCTTCGAGGGCTTCGCTAACGAAATTTTCATAATAATCCGCAATTTTGCGTTACAAATGTTTGCTTTACTCTCATCAGCTAGCAAGTATGATGAAAAAATTAGCCTGAGTCCCGAAAGCTTTTATCCGTTATTTCTCGGATGACATGGCGGGAGTGCGCGAGTTAGTGCGCGAGTGATGTCACCTTAAAAAAGTTATAGTTTATTAAGATATGCTTACGAATCCTATATTTTGATATCTTCTCATGTATATCCGCTTTAATGCTTCCCAATCCGTTGAGATCGCCGTACCAGATGAACGGGTTCCCATTCAACATTATCTGCGCCAGCCGAGGCGACTGGTGAACGCTCTGGTCGATCGCACTCGCACAGAGCAACTTAGCGATGACTGTTTCCGCCTGAAAATGCGGCCGTTACAATTTATGATGCTGAGCATTCAACCGACAGTAGACATGAGGGTATGGGCGCAGTCTGACGGCACAATCAATTTGGAGTCCGTCGCCTGCGAAATTCGTGGCGTGGATTATATAAACGATCGCTTTGCTCTCAATCTCAAAGGAAAGCTTTGCGTGCACCAAAGCAGCGGCGTAGCCTACTTGAAGGGAAAAGCGGATTTGGAAGTGCAAGTAGAGTTACCGCCGCCGTTTTGGCTGACGCCCAAACCGATTTTAGAAGCAACGGGCAACGGTTTGCTCAAGAGCGTACTACTGAGCGTCAAACAGCGGTTGATGTACCAGTTGCTTTTAGATTACAGTCGGTGGGCAAGCAACGAAACTGAGGTAATATCGAGCGAAATTCCCCAAATATTATCTGTAGAAGGTTGATCTCGTACTAAAGAAGCTGTTAATTATAGAAGCAGGCGGGAGGCACAAGTCCGAGGGAAAGCGCAATAAAAGCTGATATTTCAGCAATTAAGAACGTCATCACCGTTGGGTGCGATTGCTATATTAGTTAGACTAGACGATCGAATGCCGTGCTGAAACTTTGTTGGAGTTTGCTCGCAGGCATAATAGATAGCGACGGGTTAGTCAAAATCGATGTAAGTCAGCGCTCCCTCTTCATCGTCTTCGATGATTCCCCCAGCCTGAGACCAAGCAGTTGACTTGTCTTTGGAAACTTGGTCCTTTTGGCCGGCGAGTTCGCGCTGCGGCGGCCTGGTTATTTTGCCCGATTCCAAAGTCGCGCCCACACGAATCCGGATTTTTGGCCCGGAATTGCCCAAGCGAATGGTCATCCCGTCCGCTACGGACACCTGAGCGATCGGTCTATCATCTACATAAGTGCCGTTAGCACCAAAATTAATAATTTCCCAGCCATAAGGGTGATTCCACAGCTCTACGTGGTGGCGGGAAACTACAGCGCTGTAAATAATTACATCATTGTCGTTCGATCGACCGATCCGAACCACCGCTTCGGATTCAAAACACCAACTTTGAACCGGGACAGACTGAATAGGATGTAGCAGAGTTAAGGTAATCACTGATGTTTTGACACTCCCCCGCATGACAGAAACGGGGATGCTGGAGCGTTTTTTTGCGATAAAACCGCAAAAAATTTGATGCTTAAAGGCTTTGTCAGTGCGCCACTACTCCCTCGTCGCTCTGCCGTAAAACTTGAACTTTTGGCTGCTTGAGGCATCTGAACAAACTTTTGATTGCGAGCTTTCCTCCCTGGCGCCAATTTTTTATTTTCTCGGTAACAACCAAACACGATGGTATTAATCTGGTGAACTTCGCAGCGATAAACAGCGGTGCGAAGCGCTTGATTAATTGGGTCTGGGATGGAGCTACCGGGCCGATCGCCCACCGGCTCCGATCGAGCGGTGGAGTAACGATTTTCCCGCCCCTCGACCTGAGAATTTAACTCAGACCAGTCCTGGTTGCACCGCTGATTCGAGTTTTCGATCGGGCGACAGTCAACGATCGAGGAATCGCTGTTTGTGCAGACATTCGTTAACCACTGATTAATGCCGGAGTTTCTCGATAAAATATTTGTTGGTTGTATCAAACAGCATAGGTCTTTTTGAGTTGCTAACATTTTCCTTATTCATTCAATACCTTTAAAATACAATGCTTTGAGCAGCAGTGGAATTCCTCGCACAGAAAGCCTCAATCTGCTACACCGAAAAGACCGATCGAGCTTCCGGGCGCGCGCCGCCCCAAAAATGCGATCGGCAAGTAGTCGCTCGATCGAGCTTGCCGCACTTCAGAACAAATCCGAGTCTGGCGGCTCGGCCGGATCTGCGGGTGCAGATTCATGCTTTTGACGCTGCTTCAACTCTGCAACTTTTTCTTGAGCTACATCCCTAACTTCTAGAGCTTTATCTTGAAGTTTTTGGGCCAGACTTTGAGTGTTCCGCTTCACGCCTGCCACATTTTTGAGAGTTCTGTCGAAATCTTCCTGTAAAAACTCTGCTACCAGACCGACTTTTTTGTGCAGTCCCTCCGCGTACTGCACCGGTTCCGATACAGCAGCCTCAGAGACGATCGCCCGCTTGCTGCCGATGGTCGAAATAGCTGCCACCGGCAACAAGTAAATCCCGTCTAAAACGCCGCGCCAGCCGCTCGAAGAAAACAGGTAATCGGTAACAGAACCAGTCCGGACATCAAATAAGTAGTCAACCACCGTACCGGCCTTATTTCCTGCGTCCGTGAGTACCTCAAGGCCGATCGGACAAACAGCTTGTTCCGGCTGATGCAATTCCGGCAGTTCCGGGTTAATGGTCACAAAAACATTTTCGCCCACCGTATCAACTTGCGCCCAAGCGAACCAGGTTTTTTTGCTGCCCAAAAGTCCCGACTTGCAAGTAAAGCCGATCGTCCGCTGTACGTGAGGATCGAGCCAAAGCCGATCTACCCGGCCGACCTCTTCCGCCGTGCGGCGGTCAATCGTGCGGCGGTTGAGCAGTTCGCTGCGCCTAACAATCTGTTGTGATGTACTCATAAATCAACTCCTGAGTGCCGCCTGCAAGAAAAATGTCGATCGTCCAAAGATGCCGATTTAATATTCTTCTTCTTGTTCCGAATAATTGCGAGTATTTTCTGCCTCCGTTAACTCCTCCTCTTCCCTGGAAGTGCCAACTTCTTTTTGGTCGGGAATAGGAATCGTGCTCAGGGGCGCGCCCTCGGAGGGAGCGTGAATTGCCTTAGCATCCCTGGGCTTGGCGCTAAGAATTCCTAACTGGACTGAGGACTGATTCGGGCTGACATTGATTTGAATTTTCGGGCCCGAGCGAGCCAAGTGAACGATCAGACCGTCCACAATGGGAACCTTAGCGATCGGCTTACCATCGAGGTAAGTGCCGTTGGTACCTAAATTGATCAGTTCCCAACTTATGCCGCTGCGTCGCAATTCGATGTGGCGACGAGAAACCACAGCGCTAAAAAGAACGACGTGGTTTTCGGTCGAGCGCCCGATCCGGACGACCTGTTCGTCTTCAAAGATCCAACTGCGGACGGGAATAGACTGGAGTGGATGTAGCAAGGTCAGCTTAATCACATTGGCAGCATTGAGTTTTGGTAGAGCGCCTCAAGATGCGATTTTAGATTTTAGACTTTCGATCGCCCAATCCAAACTCGATCTAAGACATTTGAAATAGAAACGTAACCAGGTCTCCTTTCCCCAGAGAGATGCGGTCTCCCGGTCGCAACCGGTGTCGGTTTCCCTTGGGCAGCGGAGTATTGTTGACGTAAGTGCCGTTTGAACTGCCTACATCTTCTAGGTAGCAAGCATCTCCCTCCACCCGGAGATTTGCGTGTACCCGAGAAACTATCTCAGAATTAGCAAATCCCGAAACATCAATATCAGGTGGCACTAAGTCATTTGGCTTGCCGATGTGAATCACAGACAGATTGTGAGGCAATTCCATCTGCGTATTTGTCTGAACGTGTATCAGGCGCGCCGACTGCTGTTGCAGTTGAGTTTTAGCCACACCCGCTGGCTGTGGGTCGGGAACCGGGGGAGAGGTCTGGGGTGATGTTGCCACCGATTCAGTTGTAACAGCAACCGATGGCGACGGCGGGGGTTCTGGAATCGTAGGAATGATGGCGGGAGTTTTTTCCAAATTCGGCCCCTGATTTGGGGTAACGAGAGGTTCCATTGCCATCAGGGGTTCTATTGGCGCTAAATCCGGCACCAGTGGCGATACCACTGTGGGGCCCACAGCCGAGGCGGACGGTACTGTCACCTCAACGTCTGGAACTATGGAGCCCGGACGCAAGTTAAAGCCACACTGACCGCAAAATGCTGCATCTGTCTGAACCGCTGCACCGCAGTTTGAGCAACTGGCGGTAACGGGTAAAGGCGTGTAGCACGCCTCGCACTGGCTGGCCCCTTCGGGGTTCTGGTGATTGCAATTGGGACAGACAATCATCGATTTCTCCTTGCTTTCGGCCAGATTTTCAAATCAGCCTCATAAAAATAGTCGTGTATATGGTCAAATTTTAACTTTAACAGCCACAATTCTTATACTGCTTAGCTAATACTAGCAAGTCCGCTCGCGCCGTGACGTTGGCGGTGATGGGCGATCGTCCGTTAGTGATACTGACGGCTGTGTTGGCACGGCGCCTGCGGTCTCGGCTATTTTACTGCAACGCCTGCGGCGGCATCGAGCAGCCACCAAAGTTCGCCCTCTGGTTGAACGAGTCGGGCTGGATAGGTAATTTCGTCGGCTGCGGGGGCAAAAATTTGAGCGAGGGCGGGTTGTTTGCTGGCTCCTGCGACCATGAAGATGACGCACCGGGCGCGGTTGATTAAGGGGACTGTAAAGGTGATGCGGGGTTGACCGTCTTTGTTGCCGACAGTTACTAGGGCGTCGCGGACTTGCAAGGCTGCTGTGCCGGGAAATAGAGAGGCTGTGTGGGCGTCGTCTCCTATGCCCAATAGGATGATGTCGAAAGCGGGAAATTCCCCGTCGGATATTTTGAAGAACTGCTGCAATTCGGTTTGGTGCGCCGAGGCATCGGCTGCGGGGTCAGCCGCGCCTGTGGGCATGGGGTGGATGTTGCTGGCGGGGATGTTTACTCGATCGAGCCACGCGAGGCGCGCCATTTTTTGATTGCTGTCCGGGTGATCTGGGGCAACGTAGCGTTCGTCGCCCCAGAAAACGTGAATTTTGTCCCAGGGCAGGTCTTGGGTGGCGATCGCTCTGTAGAGCGGTTCTGGTGTGCTTCCGCCCGCCAAGGCGATCGTACAAATTCCGCGTTCGGCGATCGCTGCTGGGATTTTCGACAGCACAACCTGGAGCGAGCGCTCTATGAGTTCTTCCCGATTTGCTAATACTTCTACTACTTTTTGCATCAAATTTCTCTCAACTTTCCTCTTCGTGTTGTTCTCAGCAATTGCCAATTTTGTTTTGATATTTTGCTTTGAGGTCGATCGGCTAACCCCCCCGGCAGGCTCAACACCACGTCAAGTCGGATTTTATCATTCTTAGCCCGCTTTATTTGAGTTGGCAAGACTGATTTCTCTCAGTGCTGGATAGAGTTTCACCTGTTGCATGCATCCGCTGCAACCGCGCCCGACGGTTAGGACGTTCTCGCATTGCACTTTCCAGGAGTTATTATATTGCAACTTCCTGCTCTGGCGACGATAACTAAAACCTTCTCTGGCGATGATAACTAAAACCTGCCTTCTGCCTTTTGCTAGATATTTCGCGAGTTTCAATCACAAGTGCGATCGCACTTACCACGAAACAGCAAAAATCCTCAAGATTGATGTGGTAGACTATGAAAAATAGTTTGAAGTCCGCACGCTCGGATAGATCCAAAACTATGTCAAATTTTAAGCGATTCCCTACATCTGTCCGCTATCTGATAGCGCGGTTCCGCCACTGGACGCAACCGGCGGTTTGGGCACCGCTAGCGGTGCTGTGTGCGGGGGGGTTCTTTATCTGGGAGGTCTCCGTACATCCAGAAAGGTTGAGCATAGATGGCGAAGAAGCAGCAGACTCAAACAATCCAGATTCGATCCCCGGGCTGTCTGCTGAAGATAGTGCCATTGCTGCTGAAATCGACAGCTTGCCGGTGCTAGTCAATCAGTTCAATAGCTCCAATTCTGAACAGAACTTGTTAAATTCATCAGCAGTCAAAAGCAAAGGTTTATTCGACGAAATTCGCAGTCGCGGCTTAGCAATTCCCAGGCAATCTTCAGCCCCTAAGCAGGTGGCAAGCAGCAGATTTTTGCCCTTGCCAAATTTAGCATATCCTGCGGTTTCGACAGTCAATAATAATCCACAAAATTCTAGATTGCCAAGTTCAAACGCGACATCTGATTTGAGTTTATCTGGCACTGCGGTGCCCGTGTACGGGATAAAAACGATCGTCGCTCCTGAGTCTGCGGGTACACCGGCAGGAAGTTTACCGGAGGCCTCTCTTAGCGGTAATTCAGGGAAACAAAACGACAATCCTCTGCCTTTGAGTCCGCTGCAAGCAGCTATGAAAAAATACGTCGCTGCTAACACTTCGGCAACGGCGGGGGATCTCAAAAGTGCAAACTCGGCTAAATTGCTCGATCGACCGGCTTCCCCTGCGGCGGGGGAAAATCCGACAAATTTGGTGCCAACGACGGCTACAGCTCAAGGGAGAGCAAATCCTGTGAATGTTCCCACGACACTCTCCCCACTTGCGGCTCCCACAAATACAATTATTAGCGACTCTCAACAATTCTTAAACCCAGCAGCTACAGTTCCTGAATCATTTGCCGGGTTAAATTCCCGAGCATCAGTCATCCCCACAATTAATCCACAGGCTCCAACTGTGGCTTTGCCCAAAAATCCCTACCAAACTAATTTATCCGGCTCCGGCTTGGCACCGTCCGTTCAACCTGCTGCGCCTCCTGTCGCCACACCGGAGCCAATACCGCTAATTCCCAATTTCGGGCAGTCCCCTGGCACGAGTGCGATCGGGGGAAGCAAGATAATTAGCCCTCAATTCTCTCCAAATTCAGCGAATTCTCAATTTGAACAACCTCAACCAAGTCGCCTTAACTTGCCCGGCGAGGCTAACTTTGGAGTTGTTCCCCAAAACACCAATCAGAACGCGCAGCCAATTCAACCGCAACCTTTTTCTACACCCCGCTCTTTGACTCCGGGACGGTATATTGGTGGCGGCGAAATCAATACTTTTGCTAATCCTTAAATGAAGGAAGTTCGGCAACGGATTATTTAACGGATTTGACGGATGACTTAGCTGTAGGGTGTGTCGCCCTTGAGCATCCCTGAATTTGACAGACAATTTCACAGCGACGCACCTGACAAACAGGGTTGAGTTGTAGGGTGTGTCGCCCTTGAGCATCCCTGAATTTGACAGACAATTTCACAGCGACGCACCTGACAAACAGGGTTGAGTTGTAGGGTGTGTCGCCCTTGAGCATCCCTGAATTTGACAGACAATTTCACAGCGACGCACCTGATAAACAGGGCCCGTGGAAACAAACCTATAGCGGTTCTCAAGCGTGGTGAGGATAGCCCTATGCCCATAGCCCTATGCCCATAGCCCTATGCCCTATGCCCGTCAAGTACCTCATCTTTCTGAGAAAGGCTATAACACTTTTTTGTAGTAAGACTTTTTAGAAATAGTATAAGGTGCGTCGCTATGAGATTGTCGATATTGAGTTAGAGATTTTTCTGAGGCGACGCACCCTACGACTGTGAATTTCCCCAATTACCAATTACCAATTCCCAATTACCAATTCCCAATTTCCAATTCCCAATTTGATTGGTAAAACTTACCGAGATGCGGCACGTCCTAACAACAACCCGCCGATTCCTAAGCCAAAGGCGATCGGCAACCAAGCGGACAGAATCGGAGTCAAAACAGCTTTCACGCCCATCGAACTGGTGATGAAAGAAAATACATAGTAGGTGAAAATGACCACCACGCTAATACCAAAACTCGTTCCTTTACCCGATCGGCGCGGTTGAGTTCCCAAAGCGGCTCCCACTAAACCAAATACCAAGCACACGAACGGAAAAGCATATTTTTCTTGAATTCGCACCCGCAGTTTGCGAATTTGCGGTGCGTCGCCGCTGTTTTTAATTATCTCTAAACGCTCTAAAGCTTGGGCAATATTCATTTCCTTGAAATCTCGCACTCTAGCAGCTAAATCTAAGGGCGTGCGGGGGAGTTGCAACTGTTGGTGTTGAAACCTAACTATATTGCGGTAAGAGCCGTCAGGAGCTACTAGATAAGCAGTACCGTTGAAGAAATCCCAGGTGTTTTCTGAGGGATTCCAAGTAGCAGATTCTGAAGAAACGATTTGATTGAGGCCTGGGGTGGAGCGATCGATAATTGTTAAGCCTTTCATTTGCTGACCGTCAAACTGTTCTGCATAAAAAAAGCGCGACAGGATTTCTTCACCGCCTTTTTCGGGTTTGCGAAATTCTGTGTAGATAATATTTCGATCTTGAAATGTCGGTTTTTCTCGCTTCAGGGCTCTGTCTAAAGTTAAAGTGGCTCTGTAGCTGGCGGCTGGTACTACTAATTCTTGCAAAGCAAAGGTGAAGCCGGCCACGATTAAACTCATAATGACTGCGGGCATTATCAATCGGTAAACGCTAACTCCGCAACTGCGAAGGGCGATGAGTTCGCTGTCGCTGGAGAGTCGGCTGTAGCTCATTAAGGTTGCTAGCAGCATTGACATGGGGAAAGCTAATACTACAAAGTACGGAATTTGCAGCAGAAAAATTTCCATGGCTGCGCCGTAGGGGAGGCCTGATTCTGCTACTCTGCGTACTAATTCAAATAAGGCTCCCACGGTGACGGCGACTGATGTAAATAGTCCGACGCCAAACAGAAATGGGCCGATTAGTTCTTTGGTAATGTACCAGTCCATTACTGATATTCTCGGCAGCCTGTTGAGGGGATTGAAAGATTTGGACATTGCTATTTTCATACTTTGGCGTTTTTGCCGTTGGCTCCTCAAGCTAAAATTTAAATTTTCAATTCTTAAATTCTGGGTTGTGTTTTTATAGTCGAGGGGGGCGGATGGTTAGAACAATTTTGAATATAGTCGTGGGGGGGGCGGGTTTATAGATATCTGGGCTGGGATATTTATATCTAGGCGAACCCGCCCCTACTGAATCTGTCTGGCGCCCTCTTGGGGTTGCTATAAAAGACTATCGCACGAAGTTGTCGCCTAAGTAATATTGCCGCACTAAAGGGTTGCTGTAGAGTTCTTCTTCAGCCCCGGAGGCTAAAATTTGGCCGTCTCGCATGATGTAGGCTCGATCGGTAATTTCGAGGGTTTCTCGGACGTTGTGATCGGTGATCAGGATGCCGATTTTACGATCGCGCAGTTTGGCAATTATCGTCTGAATTTCGTCAACGGCGATCGGATCGACACCTGCGAAGGGTTCGTCTAAAAATAGGAACATCGGCCCGTCTCGCCCAGCGGCTAAGGCTCTCGCCAGTTCAGTCCGCCGCCTTTCGCCCCCGGAGATTTGAATTCCCAAACTGGATGCTATTTTTTGTAAGCGAAATTCTTCCAACAGAAAATCGACTCGCTCCTTCCATTCCCAGCGCGGCACTTGAGTTTGTTCTAGGACTAACAAAATGTTGTCGCGCACGCTCATGTTGCGGAAAATGCTGGCTTCTTGAGCGAGATAGCCAATGCCTAAATGCGCTCGTTGGTGCATGGGTAATTTAGTGATGTCTAAATCGTTGAGCCAAACAGTCCCTTGATTGGGTTTTTCTAATCCGGTGGCGATGTAAAATGTTGTGGTTTTGCCGGCACCGTTGGGGCCGAGCAGTCCTACGATTTCTCCTTGGGCTACGGAAAGGTTGACGCGACTGACTACATTGCGTTTTCCGTAGGATTTGTGAATATTTTCGAGTACAATTTTCATGCTCGTCGAGGCCACTTTTAAGAAGAAGTCATTAGTCATTAGTCATTGGGCATGGGGCATGGGGCATGGGGCATGGGGCATGGGGCATGGGGCATGGGGCATGGGGCATGGGGC
>NZ_JAUBUN010000030.1:92722-97179 GCF_036702665.1 Microcoleus sp. Aus8_D2 | reverse complement strand
GACTTCGCGAGCGGGTAAAATGACCAATGACCAATGACCACCCTTCGACTTCGCGAGCGGGTAAAATGACCAATGACTAATGCCCCATCCCCCATCCCCCATGCCCACCCTTCGACTTCGCGAGCGGGCAAGATGCCCCATCCCCCATGCCCCATGCCCC
This sequence comes from Microcoleus sp. Aus8_D2, assembly GCF_036702665.1. Classification (NCBI taxonomy): domain Bacteria; kingdom Bacillati; phylum Cyanobacteriota; class Cyanophyceae; order Oscillatoriales; family Microcoleaceae; genus Microcoleus; species Microcoleus sp. Aus8_D2. The sequence continues at coordinate 97,019 of NZ_JAUBUN010000030.1, read as the reverse complement.
ATGCCCCATGCCCAAACACCCGATATTAATCGCCGACTTCCCCCACAACCTCCGCAGCAGCCTGAGTTTCGAGCCAGAGTTTGAGCAACAACCGCTCCGCCCGATCGCTCAAAACAGTCGCAAACACCCCCTGGGCGCCCTCAGACGCCTCTCCAATCCACGTACCGCGCAGAGTCACTTCCACAAAATCAGCATCAGCAACACAAAGGTCGATCGAATCGGTATCATCTCGGCGGGCCTCAGATTCCAACAGAGACAGCGCCGGCAAATTCGCGGGCAGCAAAAATGCCGCAGTGCTCGGTTCGACGCTGATGCTTTGACCAACTCGCATAGCCAGCACAACTCGCAGCGCCACTAACTGTTCGGGAGATTGAGCCAAACGCTCCAGGTTAAAGCCCGTTTCAGTGTAAGTCAACTTCAGCATATTGACAGCCCTAAATTTGGAATTGAAAATTTGTCAGTAGTCAGTAGTCATTGGTCATTAGTCATTGGTCATTTGTTATCTGTCATTTGTTATCTGTTATTGGTCATCGCTCGTTGGGAATCGGGATTTCCCGATGATTCTAAACACACAGACGAAGGATAGGGCATTGAGTTCAGAGCTGATCTGGGATCGAGTAATAAAATGTTTTCTACTCGATCTCGATCGAGAATGTTGTCCCATAACCAATGACCAATGACCAATGACCAATGACTAATGACCAATGACCAATGACTAATGACCAATGACCAATGACTAATGACTAATGACCTATTCCCCAATTTGGTATTCGTGCCAAAACATTTCGGCAAAAGCAACAGTGGGGTGTATGGGAGCCTTCGGCTTGGTTCGCAGAGACATTCCAGCTTCTATGGGAGTTCGATCGCCCTTACGAGAGTTGCACCGTTCGCAAGCAGTCACCACGTTGTCCCAAGTATGCGGCCCGCCCTTCGATCGAGGCATCACGTGATCCAGCGTCAAATGCCGGTTGCTGCCGCAGTATTGGCAAGCATGGGCGTCTCGGCGCAGAACTTCCCGGCGGTTGACCGGCGGAACTTTCCACAGCCGTTCCCTGTTACCAAAAGTCAAGCGGATTTGTTCGGGTACGTGGATGCTGGTGTTGGGCGATCGCACGAGATAGCCATTGCCGATGCTAAAATCCAGAGGTTCAGCCTTGCCTGTTACCAAAAGTACGATCGCCCGTTTGATGTTGACACGGCTCATCGGTAGGTAATTTTGAGAAAATACCACAACAGATTGCCTCAATACATCAGTTACTACGGTCACGGCTTGCTCCTCCTCATTTAGATTTTAGATTTTAGATTTTAGATTTGGAATGCTTCCCAGCATTGGCTACATCTAGTTTTCGCTCGTTCCCCAAGCCTTGCCAAATTGCTCCAATCTCCAATTAAATGCCCCCGCTTCTCTTACGAGTGAAGCGGGGGCCAGAAAAACTGCTAAAGGCAAATTTTCATCTTATTGTTGGTACAGTCGTTAGCTGTACCCCCCGCTTCGCGTATCTTTGTGATGTGGCGGTGCCACTCCCAGACCGTCCCGGTCTACCTCGTTGTAATTAATTTCTGCAATTAGTCCTAATCCACTATAACCGGGTTTAATTGGGCTTGTCCCAGCCCACGAGGTCGCTGCGGGGCTCGCCAAACCCGTCCGAAAGACTTGCCGTGAGGACTCAGCGCGACCCCTGGGGCGATCGCACTTGAGTTGATAAGTAGAATAGGTGGGGAAAAATTTCACAGTAGGCAGAAAGTGATCTGAGACCTTTAAATCTAGCTTTAAACATACTACACTGATATTACAGATATGTCCACCCGTCACGGAGAAAAATTATGCATACCCTACCTAGAACCTCAACCACCGAAATGGAAGTCACCAGCATTCGGCTAGAAAAAGAGCTCAAGGAGAGATTGAAAGAGCTTGCTGGGAATCAAGGCTATCAAGCTTTGATTCGAGATTTGCTCTGGAATTACGTACAGCAGAAGTCTGGAGAGTATCGTCAGATGTTTTGTCGATCGGATATTCGAGCCAGCATTAACGCCACAGCACAGCAGGAGGAACGCTGCGCGCTTACAGGAGAGTTGATTCGAGTTAATGAGCCGATGTTATTAGGCCTGACGATGCACGGGGAAATGGTGCCGCTGAGTATGGGGAGTATGGGCAATATGGCTGGATAAACCAGTTTACCCTTGAATTTGCGATTGCGATCGGCCTGGGGTGAAAGCCCCAGGCGCTGAAGATAAAATCCCGAAGCATTTCCAGGATATCTATATTTAACGAAATTTAACGAACCGCGAAGACGCGAAGCGCGCGAAGGAAGATCCCTGAAGGAAGAGGCGCGGCAAGAGTGCTAAACTTTCCATCGGGTGTGCCCAAAGATGATGGTAAATTTGATGGAAAAGATTAAGGTAATGCTGAAAAACCGCTACTTGACTGCTGTAAGTTCGATCGCCCTTCTCGCAATTATCACCGGATGCGCCGCTACGGAATCACCCCAACTTGCAACTCCCTCTCCTGTAGCCGAATCTTCCGCGCCGCCAGTTAAACCAAGTCAGCCGTTAACAGTTTCTGTCAACAATCCCGAAACCGCCACAAATACCAAAATCCAGCAATATCTCAACGGATTGACAGCCCAAGGTTCTGCTAAAGAAGACCAAGGTATCTGGATGCAATCGGGCAATACATTGCTAGCCAATCATCAAGGTACAGTTCCTCTGTCAGCCGCTTCTATTACCAAAGTAGCAACATCTCTGGTAGCGCTGCAACAATTCGGGCCGGAACATCAATTTATTACCTTAATTAGTACCAACGGCACAATCAAAAACGGAGTCTTAAAAGGCGATTTAATTGTTCAGGGCAGCGAAGATCCGTTGTTTGTTTGGGAAGAGGCGATCGCCCTCGGTAACATCTTAAATCAAAAAGGCATCAAGCGAGTCACTGGCAGTTTGATAATTGTCGATAAATTTTACATGAATTTTGAATTAGATCCCCTCAAATCAGGAGAATTTCTCAAACAAGCATTGAACAGTGAAATCTGGCCCAGCGAAGCCGCGGCCCAGTATCAAACACTCCCTCCCAATACTCCCAAACCCCAAATAGCAATTGACGGTACTGTCAAAGTTTTGCCAGCACCTCCGAGCGGCGTACCCTTAGTCAAACACTATTCTTTGCCCCTCACCGAACTGATCAAAAAAATGAATCAGTACAGCAACAATCTGATGGCAGATATGCTGGCTGATACTGTCGGTGGCGCCAAAATTGTCGCGCAAAAAGCAGCAGCAGCAACTGGAGTTGATCCCGCAGAAATTCAACTCGTCAACGGTTCGGGATTGAGCGACGAAAATCGCATTTCTCCTCGGGCTGCTTGCGCGTTGTTTATCGCTCTAGAACGGTATCTTCAACCTTACAGCATGACAGTTGCTGATGTCTTAACTGTTGTTGGTAAAGATAAAGGAATACTCTCAGAACGACCGCTGCCAAAATTAGCAGTTGTTAAATCTGGTACGTTGGATAATGTTAGCGCTTTGGGCGGCGCGCTGCCAACTAAAAAACAACAAACTGTGTGGTTTGTGATTATGAATCGCGGGGCAAATGTCGAGGCATTTCGCACTCAGCAAGAGGTTTTACTCAAAAGCTTTTTGAATGACTGGGGAACTGTTCAAGCCTCACCGCCAGAATTAACGCCAAATCCTGCTAGAAATAGTAAGGTATCTCGTAACGAAATTGTTCCATAACACTAGATTTGATGAATAATATCATGTTCCATTCTTGGTGAATAGCCAATAGTTTGTACGGTGCGTCAGCACAGAGATTTTCAATGGGTATCTCAAATCGTGCCAACTGACGCACCCTACTACTAATACCTAAAATGGCATCACCTTTTAATCGCGCGCATCCCTTTTTTAACTATCGATTTGCTCTGATCCTGACCATCATCCCCGTTTCGATCGTCGGTTTAAGCAGTGAATTCTATTCCGGGCCTGGGCGAGAGTTTTTTAACGATTATTTTGGTGATTTTCTCTACCAAATTTTCTTGATTCTGCTAATTGTTTTGATATTTCCCCAAGTTTCTCCGACTAAAATTGCTTGGGGAGTTTTTATTTTTAACTGTATCATTGAATTTAGCCAATTGTGGCAACCTCCTTTTTTGCAAGCTATTCGCGCTACATTATTTGGGCGTTTGTTCCTCGGTAGCGGCTTTTCGTGGGAGGATTTTATTGGCTATATTTTGGGATGTACTTTGGGGTGGGTTTTGGTGGTTTGGCTGAAGCGGAAAATTATATAAATTGCTTTTTTATGTCAAAC
>NZ_JAUBUN010000030.1:90777-92622 GCF_036702665.1 Microcoleus sp. Aus8_D2 | reverse complement strand
CTCGATCGGGTTTGTAGTGAGGACTTCAGTCCTTCATAAATGCGGACTGAAGTCCTCACTACGAACCAATTTAATTAGGTCAAACCTCGATCGGGTTTGTAGTGAGGACTTCAGTCCTTCATAAATGCGGACTGAAGTCCTCACTACGAACCAATTTAATTATGTCAAACCTCGATCGGGTTTGATCGTTCGGACTTCAGTCCTTCATGAATGCGGACTGAAGTCCTCACTACGAACCAATTTAATTAGGTGTTTTTGCTCTTGCTACTACAATGCCGATCGCACTTTCGACTCTGCTAATATATCTCTGCAAGTCGTAAGCCACCGTCACAGCCCCAGCCGGCGAAGCGTGAATAAAACCCAGATTCCCGTCTGCATTCCTGTACGCAAAACCTGTGTGGGTGACATCCAATCCTTTGACATCCGTGGCTACGGCCACAATATCCCCCGGTTTTAACTGCGAATAAACACTTTTGATCTGATTTGTCGGGATGTAATTAACCGTAGTTTTGGCTAAGTCTGTTTCTTGGCTGACTATGCACTGATAAGTCGCTTCGTCTTTCACCATTTGCGGGTAACTGCTGCGGTGCAAGCTCATGAAATTTAGTGTTTTATTCATGGGTACTCCGCCCAATTGAGCTGTGATATTTTCCACTGTTTGCCGTTTTTGATTGTCGTTAATCCATTCCGAAAAATAGTGCAATCTGCTGCAATAACCGTTGATTTTACCGTTTAAATACCGCTGGTCTTCTATGCGATTTACAAAGTTTTGGTAGTCGTAATCTTTTACTGCTACGCCTCGCGAAATAGCCAAAACGGTCTCGACAAACAAAACGCAATCAAATTGATTCAACGTTACGATCAACTTTTCGGCGCCGGATTTGTCCAGCAAACCCTCGGCGTAGGGCTTTCCTAGGAAGTTATCGGCGATCGCCTGGACGATTTCTCCGATCGGGCGATCGGGCAAATTTTCCTGTTTGGCATACTGTACAATATTTTCAAAACGTGCTATGTCTTCGGGTAGTATAGCGGTTTCTCTCGCAGTATTGTCTGAGTCTGGTCGTCTCGCCAGCACTTCCAGCAATTGGGAATAGGAAATTTCAGGTAAGTTGTTCAAGTCCCGAAACAGACTGAGGAAACTAGAAACACTTTGCTTATTTGTTGTTGGTTCCCGATTTTCGCTGTCTCCAGTAAACTCAGCCGCTACATCCGCGCCGTGTGTTTCTGTTTGTCGATCGACAACAGCGACAGCAGGTTGAGACTGCAATGCCCAAACATCAGGTATCAAATAATTATTCACCCAGGCGATCGCAAATCCCAAAACAGCCAGACTCCAAAAATTTCTCATGTTTTTCTAAGGATTTTGCTTCAACTGAGTGCTATCCTGAAACCTTTACAATTATTAGAACTGTCAATCAGCCTAGCAGACCGATAAAATTGACAACAGCCGACTCGATCGACACCCTTGTCATTTAGACGCCGACCTATTATAAACTGATCGTGCGAGTTTGATACCACAACACTGCAATGCAAGTAGACCGCCGACGCCGCCCTGTTCAGCCCCAACGCCCAATCCAGCCCCGACGCCAAAGCAGCGAGCGTCCAGTCGGGCCCCGACGCCAAAGCAGCGAGCGTCCAGTCGGGTCCCGTCGCCCCATCCAGACCCGACGCGCCATAGACCTCTGGCAAAAGTCGCTCTCAATTATTAAAGTTATCTGCGTTGATCTGCGTTTATCTGCTTTGTATCTGCGGTTGATCGATCGATCAAAGATTTATGCAAGAGGTCTCATCCAATCCCGACACCAAACCAGCGATCGCCCAGTCCAACCTCGACGCCAAACCAGC
>NZ_JAUBUN010000030.1:46530-90677 GCF_036702665.1 Microcoleus sp. Aus8_D2 | reverse complement strand
GATCGTCCAGTTGAACCCCGACGCCAAACCAGCGATCGTCCAGTTGAACCCCGACGCCAAACCAGCGATCGTCCAGTTGAACCCCGACGCCAAACCAGCGATCGTCCAGTGCCATCTCGTCGCCGACTGAAGGCAAAATTGTCTCGGCTCAAATACCGCAACATTTTGTGTTTAATTGCAGGCGCGATCGCGTTCTTTTGGCTCCTGACAATCCCCTTCAGAACTCGCCGCGCCCCAGAACCACCCGTCATCTTGCCTCAAGAGGCTATCTCGCCACCGACAATTCCAACATCCCAAAATGTAGTCGATAGTCAAAGCGATCCTACCTTCACCTACAACATCAAAACACCTCCCAATCCAGTTTATTCTCAAGAATTGCAAGGGATTGTTGATGAAGCTGTGAACATTGCCACCAGCAAAGGATTGCCCGCAGACAAGCTATCGATTAGCTTATTTGATGTCAGCAATCCCCAAAATCACAGCTTTGCTGGATATCAAAATCAAACTCTCAGATTTCCTGCTAGCGTTGCCAAGTTATTTTGGATGGCAGCCTTTTACTCAGCCATAGAAAAAGGCATAATTGCGCAAAGAGAATCTGCCTTTAAAAATGATTTAGAACAAATGATTCGCATCTCCAACAACGATGCAGCTAGCAGAATTTTAGACAAAATTACAGATACACAATCCGGCGGACGACTCGCAGGAGAAGAGTTGCAAACATGGCTGCAAAAGCGCAGGAAAATTAACACATTTTTCCAGTCAGCAGGCTACACTGATATTCGTATAACTACCAAAAATTATCCCATACACTATTTAGGGCAAGAACAGCCAGTCGGTCGCGATTTGCAATTGCGGGGCGATGCTTCTGTGCCGATTCGCAATCAAGTAACTACTGACCAAGCCGGCAGATTAATATATGAAATCTATACTAGGCAAGCGGTTTCTAGCCTCGCCAGCCGCAAAATGGCTTACTTGCTGACGAGAGATTTAGACCCCAAGGCTTGGAAAAGTGACCCTAGCAACTCGATACAAGGATTTTTGGGCGAATCTTTACCAACTAATATTTATTTTGGTTCCAAAGTTGGCTATACCTCTACTTCTCGCAGCGAAGCGGCATTTGTCAGAACTTTAGACGATCGCGCGATTTATATCTTAGTCGTTTTCGCCGACCATCCGGCTTATGCCAAGGACGAAACAGCATTTCCGGCAATTTCCCGATACGTGTTCGATCGGCTAAACGCTCGCGGGCCCAGCAATGAAGCTGCTGCGCCTAGATAGTCTGTGATGTTCGAGGGTGCGATGGGGATCGGGGAATCGGGAATTCAAATATACAATTTAAATGTACAACAGCTTACTGGTTAATAAAAATGAATCATCAGCGAATATAATTGTTATCTTGGTCAAGCATTCTAGGGATTTCTTTTGGTGTATTGCCTGATGAATTGAGCGAGTTATTCTCATTAAAAAAAGCCGGGACTTAACTTGAGATATTGTCTACTTATTTTCACAAAAAGTAGAAACTAAATTTTGAAAATTTAGGCCAATTTTTGGGGGCTGTGATTTTTCCCAAATACCAGTAAGGTGATTCATATCAAATACGGTAACATCGGAATTATACACGAGTGCGAGCGTCTCGCTCGCAAGCACCGATCGCGAGCGTCTCGCTCGCACTGCACTCCGAAAATTATTATTCCCATGCTAGCAAAAACGATATCACATCTGCGAAATGTGGGTGGAAAACTGCGATCGCTCAAACTACAAAAACAAAACCCGCCGCTGCGGGTTTCATCTGAAAACTGATGGTTATTGACTGACAGTTTCAACTACTTTTGAGGAGCAAGAGCCTCATTACCAGCAGCGGGACGGGCTGACGCAGCGCTCGTTTTCAAAAGTGCGATCGCCTGCGCGTAGCAAGGATCGTCCTTAGTCGCAACTAACGTCGGTTTGTTCGCTAATTTCAGCTTTTGTTCGTCGGTGACTTCCACCTTGACATCGGGAGTAACTCCCTTGTGGCTGATATCCGTACCGTTGGGAGTATAGTAGTGAGCGATCGTCACCGCCAATCCCGAGCCGTCAGACAAAGGATGCGTAGACTGCACCAAAGCTTTGCCAAAAGTTTGACCGCCCATCACCGTTGCGCGCTTGTTGTCCTTCAGCGCACCGGCCAAAATCTCGCTGGCGCTGGCCGAGTTGTTGTCCACGAGCACCACCAAAGGCTTGTCAGTGATTGCAGTGCGGTTGGCTCGCATTTCCTGAGAATCTCCCGCACGATAGACTGTACGGACGATCGCCCCGGAATCCATCCACATCTGGGCGATATCAATGCTCACCGACAGCAACCCGCCGGGATTACCCCGCAAATCCAACACAAAAGCGTCAGCTTTCTGCTCCGAAAGCTTTTTAATCGCCCGCTGCATTTGTTCGCCCGCGTGGGAGCTAAACTCTTGCAAGCGGATATAACCGACATTCTTGTTGGCTTCCTTCTTGAGGCTGTAGCGAACCGCTGCTACCTCAATTCTCGCCCTAGTCAAAGTGATGTCAAACTCGCTTTTGCCCTGACGAGCAATCCGCAGCGTGACTTTCGTGCCTTCGGCGCCCCGAATTACCTGAGCCGCATCCGCGACAGTCATGCCTTTGGTAGCTTTGCCGTCAATCACCAAAATCGTATCGCCCGCTTGAATCCCTGCCTTCAGGGCCGGGGAATTTTCCATCGGCTCGACTACCGTGATCGCTTTCGTTTTCTCGTCTTCTTCGAGCCTCATCCCCACCCCTGTCAGTTCCCCGGAGATTTGATTCTTCAGGGCTTCGTACTGTTTCGGGTCCATGAAGCGCGTGTAGGGGTCTTGTAATTTTTCTAGGGCATTGCGGAGAGCGGTGTAGGCGGCTTCGCGAGAAGTATAATTTTTGCTGAGCAATTCTTGGCGGGTAACTTGCCAGTCAGTCTTGTTAAAGCTGGGATCGACATAATCTCGGTTCACAATTTGCCAAGCTTCGTCTAAGACAGCTTTGGGGCTATCTTGAAGCTCGGCGCGGACTGATTGGCTCAGGCCGGGAACGAGTAAAGATATCGAAGCGGTTGTTGCCATCGCCCCAGTGAACAGGGCTGCCTGTAACTTAGAAAAGCGTCTGCGGGCTTGATTCATTTGAATTTTGGCTCAATTCGATTTTAGATTTTTGATTTGAGATTTTTGATTGCTAAAAAATCTCAAACTACCACTTAAACTATGTTGTGGAGGCCATAGCATCCCTTTGGACAGTTTAACGAGATTTATAGTCGATCGCCAACCAATCATGACTGTATTTTAATAAACTTAATTTAAAACTGGGATTTAAATGTGCCGTGGAAGCTAAAATCGAACAATTTTCGCGTAAGTGGTTGAGCCTGCTCGTTAATGCAGCTATCGGTTTAGCAGCGCTAGCGGGTGTGATTACCATGCAGTCGAACGCGCAATTAGGCGGAATGACCCCGGTTGGCGTTGAGGGGCAAAAGCCGCTCTCTGCAATTTCTGCTGCCAGTTTCAAGCAAGCCGCACAGCAAGAAGCCCAGCAAGAAGCCCTGCGGCTAAAAATGCTCAAAAATCTCCCGAGTTTTGGGTTTGACAATTTAATTGCCGATTGGACATTTCTCAAATTTTTGCAGTATTTTGGCGACGACGAAGCACGAGATGTGACGGGCTACAATCTCAGCGAAGATTATTTTGACATAGTTACGCAGCGCGACCCCAGGTGGGCTGACATCTATCTGTTTCTTTCGACAGCCGTTTCTTTTTATCAGGGAAAGCCGGAAATTGCTGTTAAGTTGATCGAGCGCGGTACTAACGCCCTTTCGCCGGAAATTCATCCCCAAGCGTGGATAGTGTGGCGAACAAAAGGTCTTGATGAGTTGCTGCTGTTGGGGGACATTCCCGAGTCAATTCGCTCTCACGAAATGGCCGCTGAGTGGCTGGAAAAAACCCCGGATGGGAAGAAATTGGCGCCGATTTTTCGAGCAACTGCTGAGTATTTGCGCCGAGATCCCGATAGCGTGCCGGTGCGGTTTACTGCTTGGAGTACGGTTTATTATCAAACAACTGATAAGTTGGTGCGTCAAAGGGCAAAACAAGCTCTTGTAAAGTTGGGGGCTCGGGTGCAAAAAGATCGGGATGGAAAGGAACGTTTTATTTTACCTCCCAGAAATTAGGGTGCGCAATGCACGCTCCTGATGCTGTTATGTGCAAGTCTTAAAATAATTTGATTTCTGTTGGAGTTATTTCGCGCCATTCACCTGGTTTGAGGCCTTCGAGACGCAAATGCCCGATCGCGCTTCTCACCAGCCGCAGCGTCGGAAACCCAACTGCTGCGGTCATCCGGCGCACTTGACGGTTCCGGCCTTCGGTGAGAGTCATTTCCAGCCAAGCTGTCGGAATGTTTTTGCGAAATCGAATGGGGGGTTCGCGGGGCGGTAATTGAGGTTCTGCGGACAATAATTGCACTTTTGCCGATCGAGTCCGATAATCTTGAATTGTGACACCTGTCTGCAAAAGGGCGATCGCGCCTGCATCAGGAACCCGTTCGACTTGCACCAAGTAAGTGCGGGGATGAGCGAATTTCGGATCGCTGAGTCGGTGCTGCATTTGTCCGTCATCGGTTAACAGTAGCAAACCTTCGCTATCGCGATCGAGCCTTCCCACAGCATAAACATCGGGAATCGAAATATAGTCTTTGAGAGTGCTGCGTTTAGTTTCCCCTGAATTGTCAGTGAACTGAGTTAAAACGTCGTAAGGTTTGTAAAATAAAATGTATCGATATGGCATAATAAATTAACAAATAAAAATGTACCAACAGTGCTGTCCCCGCTCGCAAGTGCAAAGGAAGCGAGCGGGGACGCTAGCACTGTACTCAGAAAATGATGATTCCGATGCTAGCAGAAACAATATAATTTTCCCCAAAAAAAACTTTATCTCTCTCTTTTCTCCTCCTTTGCGCCCTCTGCGGTTCAGAAAAAAATAAATCTTGTTGACCAACGATTTAAACCCGATCTAAAATATCCAGCCTTGAAAGGCGGCGCAAATCTCAACTACCCAATTTTACCATGCCCGAAGCCACACACCGCGTTTGCATCGTCCTAGGAACTCGCCCGGAAGCGATTAAACTAGCCCCAGTAATTCAACTGTTCAAAAAATCGCCAAACTTTGACACCCAAGTAATTTTAACCGGTCAGCACCGAGAAATGGTCGAGCAAGTGATGCGAATGTTCGACCTCAAAGCCGATCGGGATTTAGAAATTATGCAGCACCAACAAAGCTTGACAGATATCACTTCCCGGAGTTTGCAGGGTTTGGAAGCTTGCTTCAAAGAGTTGCAGCCGGGAATCGTGTTGGTTCAGGGCGATACAACGACAGCGTTTGCGGCTGCTTTAGCTGCATTTTACCAGAAAATACCCGTAGGTCACGTAGAAGCCGGATTGCGGACGGATGACGTGTTCAATCCCTATCCCGAAGAGGCTAACAGGCGGTTGATTTCGCAGCTCACACGGCTGCATTTTGCCCCAACAGCGCTGGCTGAAGATAATTTAGTGCGATCGGGCGTTTTGGGAGAAATTCACCGTACAGGCAACACAGTCATCGACGCTTTGCTATCTGTCGCCAAACGCGAACCAGAATGCAACATTCCCAACTTAGATTGGAGCCAACATCGCACTATTTTAGCAACAGTGCACCGCCGCGAAAATTGGGGTAAACCATTAGCAGGAATTGCCAGGGCATTTATTCAAATTTTAGATAAATTTCCCGACACAGCCTTGCTCTTACCTCTACACCGAAATCCCACAGTGAGGGAACCATTAAAAGCACTTTTAGGCGACCATTCGAGAATCTTTTTAACAGAACCATTAGATTACGCCGAATTAGTAGGAGCGATGCAGAGAAGTCATTTAATCCTCACAGATTCCGGCGGATTGCAAGAAGAAGCACCGAGTTTAGGAAAGCCTGTTTTAGTATTGCGAGAAACCACAGAAAGACCAGAAGCAATTTCCGCCGGAACTGCTAAACTTGTCGGTACAAATTCTGATACAATTACAGCAGCCGCCGCAGAATTGCTGAGTGATCCCCAATCTTATGACGCAATGGCAATGGCAATTAATCCCTTTGGCGATGGTTTAGCTGCCTCCCGAATTTTGAAAATAGTTGAAGACTATTTTTCTGAGTAAAAAAGCAGTCATAAAAAAGGTTCGTAGTGAGGACTTTAGTCCGCATCAATCTAAGAACTTTAGTCCTGACTAGCAAGTAAAAAAGGTAGTCACAAAAAAGGTTCGTAGTGAGGACTTTAGTCCGCATTCATCTGAGGACTAAAGTCCTCACTAGAAACCAATCTTATTGTGCAATTTCGATAAAAAATGACCGAATTCACTATCAAATAGGGTGCGCTGAAGAGCAGCTTACAACTATCAGTAATCTCCACCGCCGCCGCCCCCCCCGGAGTCGCTGCTGCTGCTACTGTAATCGCTGCTGCTGCTACTGTAATCACTGCTGCTCATACTACTGTAATCGCCACTACTAATGCTGTAATCACTGCTGCTCATACTACTGTAATCGGCGCCACCGCTGTCATCGCCACTACTAATGCTGTAATCGCTGCTGCTACTGTAATCGCCACTACTAATGCTGTAATCGCCACCACCGCTGTCATCACCACTACTAATGCTGTAATCGCTGCTGCTCATATTACTGTAATCGGCGCCACCGCTGTCATCGCCACTACTAATGCTGCAATCGCCGCCACCGCTGTAATTGCTGCTAACTCTGCTGTAATTCCTGTTACTATAATTAGAAGAGCGGCGGGAGGGGGAGCGGGAAGGAGATTTCCCAGAAAATAACCTGCGAAATATACTAAAGATCGCAAATAAAATCATCAAGACTATCAATAACCCAACCAAGCTAAATATTCCCAAAAATATTAACGCCATATTTGTGGAGATACTATTGCTAGTAACTGACGATTGAGCAGGTATTGGTGACGGTTTTGCTCCTCGATCTGGTACTGTTGGAGCCAAAGGCAGGGTGTTTTGAGATTGACTGTTTGCAGTCGGATTTTGTAAAAAATTTTGTGCTGTTACAGCTTGGCTAGTTACGGGAAATGCCATTGCCGAAAAGCATACCAAACTGACTAAGATTATTTGTTTTTTCCTAATTTGTAACTGCATTGCTTCAGTCTCCTGAATAACTGCTAGTCTGAAATTCACATCTGTATGTCCGCCTAATTACAATTTAATAACCAGCTCGCTGTGATGTCAATTCATATTATTCAGAAGTTCGCTTCATAAAAGTCATAAATTTAGGTGCTTCTGCGCCTTACATTTATACTCCTAGACGCACGGGTGGCCTGAAACCGGGTTTTTAACCAAAATTTTTGCCCAAAACCGTCAATCTCGGTTCAAAAACCCGGTTTCTTAGTGGGCGAGTGCGATCGCAAACTAATTTAGATATATTTAAGGAGAGGGAACTTGTGGCTGAAAATTGCTATTGCCTTTATAACCGGATAAGATAGCAATTTTTTCCAAAGATAGCCTACCGGTGTAATATTTACCGCGAATTTCCCAAGTGGGATAAGCTTTAATATTGGCTGCTTTGCACAAATCTGGTTTAGCATCTTTACCTCTGGGATCGCACTCAATGTAAGTAATCGCGGTAAATGCTGGTTCGCCGAAAAGTTCTTGTTGGGTGTGACAGTGAGGACACCAGTAAGCACCGAACATTCTAGCTTGGATGCGCTGCAAATGGGTGGCTAAAGCTATTTGATCCGGCACTGATTCGCTAGTAATCGGCGGGCCTTCTTGTTCGATAACAGGTAATTTGGCAGGAGAAGGAGGGGGAGGAGGAGGGAGGGTTTGTGCTAAAGTTTGAGTGGATTGGTTGCTGAAACTGAACTGTGCAATTCCTCCGTCTGCTTTGGTACTGCCGAAAATGCCCAAAGTTAGGAAAATTGCGATCGCACAAAAGTTGAATTTGCTTAGTCTCATCTGGGATTTCATCTGGGATTTACTAGAATTTTGCGAGCTTGATTCATAGCCTCTACAGCATTGTTTACCACAAAGATGTTAAATTGTGCTAAATTTTTAAAGAAAAGTTGACTTTCAGGGCTATGATTTAACAAAATAACTTGCTTGTGAGCTTTAAGGGCGAGGGCAATTTCCGAAGCAGTACCCGCGCCCATACCGCAGGCAATTATGACATCCGAAGAAAGAATGTTAATGTTATTTCTGGCGTTTCCCATATCGGTGACAATGGCAATATCTACAGCTTCGGAAATGTCGCGAGTGTCACTCCCCGGAAGGATACCGATTGTTAAACCGTTAGCAGATTTTGCACCTTTGTTGGCGGCATCCATCACGCCCACATTTCTGCCGCCAGTTAGCAATATCCATCCGGCTTCGGCGATGAGTTGTCCGAGTTGATAGGCGTTTTCTAAGTCGGTTGATGTGGCACTGTCGCCGGGGCCCATGATGCCAATGATGATTTTTTTCATAGTTTGAGGTGAATATCTGGTTTAGAAGAATGTATGTTGTTTTTTCAATAAACAGGTTAAAGAACAATACGGTTAAGTTAACACTGTTTATTACCCGAAGATCCCCCTAAATCCCCCTTAAGAAGGGGGACTTTGAGAGCTTTCTTGTCCCCCCCTTTCTTAAGGGGGGTTAGGGGGGATCGGGCTTAACTGAACTGTATTGGGTTAAAGAAAATGAGTATCGCTAAAAGTTCCGAAACCAAGCTTATAGAAAAAATCCGTAGCTTACCGCCGGATAAAATTACGGTATTAGAAGATTTCCTCGACTTCCTTTTAACTAGAAGTGAAGATAGTCTTTTAACTTATAGTGCGACTAAACTCTCGGAAGCAGCTTTTGCTAAAATTTGGGATAACCCAGAGGATGCGGAATATGACGAGTTATAATTTTACGATAATTGAGAAGAAACTGATTATCCAAAAAACTGGAAGGCTTCAATATTTGGATGTCTAATATCTCAGGGATAGGTCAATCAGAATTATAGGTAATAATTAAGCTAACTCCCTTTTAATTATCCCAAAAAACGCGATCGCGAATTCATTGCAAATAAAAAGCGATCGCCTTTATTAAGGTTCTCAACATATAATAACTACTGACTGTTGAGAAGTGTTTGTAACCGTTTTTGTTGAACTTGTCGATTCTCTTCGTCTAATTTGGCAATAACTTCTTCTAATTTCCAACCTAATTCTTCCATTTCCAAGCGACTGCGACGTAAGTTGGCGAGGAGTCGTCGATCGACATCTGGAGGCGGTACATATCCTGGTTCGTTCATGATAATCTCCACTCAATCTTAATTTCTTCAATGCTGCGTTCCCATGCGGGAAGTCTGGCTTGGGTATAAGTAATTACTTCTGTGACTAATCTTAGCATATCAGAAGCTGCTGTTGGTTGTGCATTAGCTAAGCGTCGTTGCAAAGCGTGAAAACTGGGAAAATCGCTCATCTGCTTGCTGTGCTACGCTTTTTAGCTGCTCTAAATAGTCGATTGTTCTGTCGGTTTCTCCGAATTGTTCAAAGAGAGTATATTCGGCTTCTGTAGCATCATCGATAATATCCAATAATTGCCGTTTTAGGTTCCAGATGGTTTCGGCAATTTCTATGGGCAGTTTTGCCATGTTTACGTGTGTGAGATGTATGCTATAGATTTTACGCTAAAGGTAATTTACTTAGTCAATTATTTATTCTCTGCAATTAGTCAATAAGCGAGATCCATTTTCGGATAGTTGCAAAAGGGATCTCGCCTCCTATTTCCTTTGCGGAGATTCTACCAGTTCTGATTCCTGAAGACGTTGCGATAATAGGCAATCTTCAAAGCTGAAAGCTTCTGAGTCTAGAAAACTAGCGATCGCCATTTCGATCGCTGCTTCGAGAGAGCATTCTAGCTGCGTAGCTTTTTCCATCAGAGCGACTTTCACATCATCAGGCAAATGGGTCATCAGCGAATGAATAGCTTCTGGTGGTAAGTGTTGGATGTTGAGAGTCTGAGTCATTGTTCTCTGGGATAGTTGAATCTGAATCTGGGAGAGAAAAGAAGATAGTTCTTTTGATTCAGAAATGTTAAAAAACAGGAATTAATTTTTCAATTCCTGAAAAATTTTATAATATTCGCAAATTATTTCAATAAAAATATCCCCTTCTAACCGAAAATGGCTCAAAGAAGCTAAATCTAAATTAGGAGGAAAATTGAAGGGATATGACAAAGAAGACAAGAAAGTTTCAGCATTTTCTTCAAGCTTTCTGAGTTGGACTTCTCCAACCCAAAAACAGTAATGTTCATCATCGGAATTGATGGGGCGAGAAATTACTAGGTGAAGAATGCGATCGAACTCGATCGCCACATCTCCCATTTCTGGGCCAAAGGTGAAGTCTAAACGCAATCCCAGATTTTGGGGGCGGAGTGAAACCCCTACTAAATCTGCACTTTTTAAGTCTTCTAAAAAGGTTTTGAGGTTGAGTGCGATCGCCGTTGTCATAGAATCACCATTTCTCCGGTACTATGTGTGTTAGCCCCTGGTTCAAATTTTATTTGATTTCCTTCTCGATTGTATCTGCGACGGTAGGTTTTGCTATCCGTCCCGCGTATCTTTGGCCCTGTACGCACTATTTCACCATTTGGTCTAATATGAATGATACTGCCATCTGGGTGTTCAAAGCTTTGATAGCTGCCTTTTGTGCTCGTTTGAAATTGAAAGCCGTAACTTGCCAGTATGATGATGACTTCTGACAGTGTTTTTCCTGTCTGATCGGGAAGTTGCTGTGCGGCTGGATTCATTGGCTGTGCATGGAAGAGATTGTGCTCGATCGCCATGATTGATTGTATAACGGGCGATCGCCCTTTCGGATAGTTCCAAAAGGGCGATCGCTTTCATTATTGGTGAGAGTTAGTTGAGGGCGATCGCTATAATTCTAGATAGCGCTGCAAAATCTCTTGAGCTTGGGAAAGAAGTTCTGATTCGAGTTGACCGAGTTGTTGTACTAATCTCGTTTTGTCGAAAGTCATTGGATCGACACAGACTAGCAAACTGTCTGCGTTTAAACCATTTTGTGGGGATGTTGGTACAAATATCACAGCAGCAGAAATCCGAGGATCGTGAGGACGAGCTGAGGTAAATGGCAAAACCGTCACTTTGCTGCGGCGCTCGTTAAACAGCGTACCAGAAATCACTAATGCCGGTCGCGTTTTGCGTATTTCTGTTCCGACTGACGGATCGAATCTAGCTATCCAGATACTTCCCAGTCGGTAATCGCTTGAGTTTGCCATTCTTCATCCCATCCTAAATCGAGTTCGTCAACTAGCTGGCAAGCTTCTGCTAAAGCTTGGTTTTCTTGCTGTTTTCGCCATTGTTGCAAAAGTGATTCTATCAAAGCGCTGGGGTTTTGCACTTTTTGATTGATGTATGTGAGTAAGTCTTCTGGCAAGCAGATAGAGATGTCGTTCATTGATTAATAAGAATAATTTTTTGTGACTATTCTAGCAATAATTGGCTGAATCGGCAATTTTTTGTTTGTTGAATGCAAAAACGGAAGGGCGATCGCCCTTTGCGGATAGTTCCAAAAGGGAACTCGCTTTTGTTGTTGGTGAGAGTTAGCGTCGGGCGATCGCACTTTCGTCTCAAATAAAAGGAGAGCGCCCTTTCGGATAGTTCCAAAAGGGCGATCGCTTTTATTCTTGGTGAGAGTTAGAGCGAGGGCGAGCGCTATTCAGAGAGAAAGGTTGATCGCCCTTTGCGGATAGTTCCAAAAGGGCGATCGCTTTTATTGTTGGTGAGAGTTAGTTGAGGGCGATTGCTCTTTGGTCTCAAATAAAAGGCTAGATCCTTTCGGATAATTCCAAAAGGGCGATCGCTTTTTTGACCGTATAACGAGCGATTACCTTTCTGAATTGTCCTTAGAAAAAGCGATTATTCTCCTGAAATACTTGTATGAACATAGCAATGCCAATTTACACTGCATTTATTAGGTGCTCTGTTTTGTCAAGTAGCTCTTTTTTTGCAAGTATAGCATCGCGTAGTTGATCAGTAGTTAAGTCAAGCTTATATATTTTCCATAGGTCAATGCCTATATCTATGCTTGCTTCATCACTACTGAGGTCAAAAGGATTTCTAAACTTCGACAGATCATTGACAAAAGAGCCTAATTGAAGAGTGTTGCGGTCAAAACCTACTGCACTGCCCACATAGCCGTAATGAATATTAGACCAGATGTCGTAAAAGTATTCATGCTCTGAGTCACCCCGAATAGGAAAGTAAAAATCATCATCTTTGGCTTCAGGTGTTCCTGGATTTCCACGCTTACCATCTGGCCCCGCTAAATTCAGCATTTTCTCCAATTTTGGTTTATGATCCCAAGCCTGACCATCACTTACTAAATTATTCCACAGTATCAATGAAGGTAGAGGCAAGTTAGCTTGATACTGTACAAACTTCAAAGGATTACTTTTCATCTCAGAGTACATATACTCTATGGTTTTGTCAAAACGCCAATAATTAAGAATGGGAACCTGAGAATCATTATTAGGGGACTGCTGAGGATTAAGAGGCTCAAACTTGAACCCGGATGAGTTACCAGAAGTCGATGAATTAAATAAACTCTCATTTCCTACATTTCCCGAAGCACTCGAAGGCAGACGGATAAATCGATCGGGAGACGATGCAGAAATAGTTTCAGTCTTGTACAAGTAATCAGCAGCACTGCCACTATTAGGAGTATAACTCGACTCTGAAATCAGAATTGTTCCACCAGGATTAACCTTTTCAACTACCGCAACATGACCACTTTCCCACTGGGCAATGTCACCAAGTTGAGGGGTATTAGACATAGAAATGCCAGCCGCAGCAGCTTGATTGTCCCAATCATAGGCATTTCCAGACAGCTTATTTAAAGCTGTTGTACTGTACCCTAACTGCTGTAAACGACCGTTGACATACCAAGTGCAGTTACCCAGAGCACTGCCTAAATTGGTAGAGGATGGATGAGTCGATGCCGGTGCGTATCCCGACTGCCAAAAAATGTTATTTTCACGATAAGCAGGTAGATTGAAATTAGGCATTGTTACACCTAGCTGACTGCCAATATTAGTCGGTGTCTTAGGTAGTGTTGTCCCGTAGCGATAAGCAGTTGCCTTACTACCATTCCAGTAAATGTAACCATCCTCAAAATATTGAATGATATTTCCATTTCCCAGACCTTTTTCGCCACTTTTTGGCTCACCTAACCAGCCCTCCAATCCACCGTTATTTAAGAATGTCTGACGGATACCACCGTAAAGCGGGAAGGTTCCATACTGGCTGCTGACGATCGACCCATTCTCAAATTTCTGATAACTTGCACCATTATAGTTGGTGACATCAGAAATGGGATTGCCCAAAGTCCCTTGATAATTCTGGAAAACTGGGTAGAAATTGCCACCAACCGTGTGACCGTTGAGATTAATTGAATTAGATGGCTGCGTTGGGCCTGGATTGCTGATGCCGGGGCCTGGATCGGTGATGACAGTACCTGGATCGGTGATGACGGGGCCTGGATCACTTGTGCCTGAGCCTGGATCACTTGTGCCTGAGCCTGGATCACTTGTGCCTGGGCCTGGATCGGTTGTGCCTGGGCCTGGATCGGTTGTGCCTGGGCCTGGATTGTCAACAGGTGCAGATGCCTCTTTGGGAACTTCAATTACAGCCCCCGCAAGAATCAAATCGGGATTGGGAATACGGTTGTGTTGAGCAATGAAGTTGTAAGCATCTTGAGAACCATCGCCCATTGTATTGAGCGCAATTGTGCTTAAATTATCTCCATCCTGAATAGTGTAAGACACCCAATCATAGGATTTGCCATTGAACTGATCAGCCGTCGCCCTTTCTAATGGCGTAACTTGTCCCTCCAAACCCCAAGTTGTAGGATTCGAGAAAAGTGCAGGAATATAAGCTTGCGGTGCTGTTTCCTTCGCCACTTGCACAGCTTTATTGAAATTCACCACCCCAAAACCCGTTTCTTGATCCCATCCGGGCTCCTTTAAATCGATCGCACTTCCAGTCAAAATGTCAATAATCTGGCGACTACTCAAAGCCGGATTGCTATCCCAAACCTTAGACGCCATACCAGCCGCAATCGCCGCCGACGCAGAAGTTCCCGCCATTTGACCGACATCATCACCAACCGTAGATAATGTAGGATTGTCGATCGAACCTCCGGGCACTAAAATATCCAAACCGTAGCCGTAGCTGGAATAATCCGATCGCCCAAAACCATCAGACGAACCAACCGTGATAATATTGTCAAACTCCTGGGAAGATTGACCCAAAACCGACATCACACCGCCATCATTACCCGCCGCTACAACTAACAGCACTCCATTTTGACGCGCATTTTCCAATGCTGCACGTTCTCGCGCTGTAAACTCGTAGCGAGTAGTAATGCTACCGTCAGCATTCTTTTGAGTTAAATCGAGGGGAAGCAGGGCGATCGCATTCTTCTTTTTTTGTCCTTTCGCTTCAGTTACAAAATCAGTTAAAGCTAAATCCCATTCCCCAGAACCAATCGCCCGACTTAGGTAAACATTCGCTTGATCGTTATAGCCATCAATCCCGATGTCATTACCTTGAATTGCGCTTACTAAACCCCAGCTAAATGTGCCGTGTTCGTTCCCTTCTCCAGCATTTAACAACGGATTGCTGTCTTTGTCGATGCGATCGCGCCCCATCGTCACTTTAGAGTAATCGAAATCGGGATTCTTGGCAGCAAATCCAGTATCGATGATGCCAACAAAAGTGCGATCGACCGCTGGCTGCACAATAGTTTCAACAGGCGGGTCAGTTTCGATCGGTTGTTCAATTACAGGCGGTTGTTGGTCGATCGCAGGCGGTTGTGAAGGAGTTGGTGGGGCGATCGGAGGTTTTACTCTTACAGGCGGTACTACAGCAGGTTTCGGGTCAACTGTCGGTGTTGTCGCTACAGGCATTACAGCAGGTTGCGGCTCAACTTCCGGTATTGTTGCTACAGGCATTACAGCAGGTTGCGGCTCAACTTCCGGTATTGTTGCTACAGGCATTACAGCAGGTTGCGGCTCAACTTCCGGTATTGTTGCTACAGGCATTACAGCAGGTTGCGGCTCAACTTCCGGTATTGTCGCTACAGGCATTAAAGCAGGTTTCGGGTCAACTTCCGGTGTTGTCGCTACAGGCGGTACTACAGCAGGTTTCGGGTCAACTGCCGGTACAGCAGGCGGTGTTGTGGCTACAGGCGGTACTACAGCAGGCGGTGTTGTGGCTACAGGCGGTACTACAGCAGGCGGTGTTGTCGCTACAGGTGGCGTTGTCGCTACAGGCGGTACTACAGCAGGCGGTGTTGTCGCTACAGGTGGCGTTGTCGCTACAGGCGGTACTAAAGCAGGCGGTGTTGTCGCTACAGGCGGTACTACAGCAGGCGGTGCGATCGCAACTGGTGGCGTTGTGGCTACAGGCGGTACTACAGCAGGCGGTTTCGGATTAACTGGCGGTGTTGTCGCAACAGGTGGCGTTGTGGCTACAGGCGGTGTTGGAGTGACATACTCGATCAATTTCTTGCCGCCATCGAGTTTAGTCCAATCTTTGTTCTTATCGATCACTTTGTCGATCGACACTGCCTTACCCGTCGCACCGGTCAACTTAAAAACTAAATCGTTGTAATCTTTATCAGAACCCGTATCAACCCGCTGATCTTCCATCGCAAAAGCCTTGCCGGTGCCAGTAACATCAGCTATTTGACCGTACAGCCAAGCATCATCTGGATTAGTGCTAGATAACGACAGCAGCGGGCGTTTGTCGCCGCCAACATTGGGATTATTAAAGACATCTTGCACAGTACCGTTGGGCACCAGCATCACAGCAAAAGCCTCGCCCGGTTTCATCGCAAATGTTTTCGGCCCGCTGTAGGCGCCCTGGTTATAGTTTGCCTCTCCTAAACCGCCGTTAAATAGGGGATTTGCGCCTTCGGTAGAATCAGAAATGACTACGTGACCGAAGTTAGAATTGCTCAGAGCTCGTCTTGCCGCTTCTTTGATAAATTCTTCAGAACCGGGGGTAAATTTCTCCATGCCCTGCACGCTGAAAATGGCAACTTCACCTTGATAGTTGCCGCCGTCGTGCAACCAGTCAAAGCCAACTTGTCCGGTTGAATCTGTAGCGAAAAAGCCGGAGTCAACGCCTAAACCTGTCAGCGGGTCAACTTTGCCATCGGGTGTTAAACTAACTTGATAGTTGGTATCGCGCGAAGGTGCAGAAATTTTGAGTGCATAATTTGTTGCACCCAAATTATCGATGCTAAATGTACCGGAATTTGTGCCGTTGGTGGCAATGTCTTTGACAACTTTTCCGTCACTGTCAAGCAGTTGCATCCCGACAACGGAACTGAAACCTTCAGCGGTGACGCGGAAACTTCCTGTATTTAGTCGATTGAAGCGATAGGTATCGATGGGGTCAGTTTTGCCCGCAAAGTCGATCGAGAAATAGTTGTCGTTGAGATTGCCGATAGAAGTAGTAGACATGATACACCTGGATTGATAATTTTTTCTGGAAATTAGCCTGCACAGCAAAGCAATTGCCGCGCCACAGTACAACAGCAGGCGAGTTTAACGATTCCGTTAAATTCGCTTGATTTTCGTCTGCTATTTACCTATCAGAGGTGGCCCGGATTTTTTATGCCGTTTGTAACAAAACTTTACAAGTCCTTGGCAAAATTCCCGTTTTTAGGGGATGCAGGGGAGGGATAATGATGCTGAAAGCTATATTTATCAAGAATTTCAGATTTTATGCGATGATTCGTTTGAGTTTTTGGGGATGACACAGGATGGAAGCGATCGCCCTTTAATCCTTTTGTCGGGCGATCGCCACAACAGACAATCAGCAATCTACTGTCTGATCGGAGTTTTTTTGAGCAATTTGTCGGGCGATGGCTTGCACTTTGGAGAATCCCGTCCTTTTCCAAAAAGAGTGAATAGTCTGTGTCTTGATATTCAACTGTCGGGCGATCGCGGTCATTTTTTCTGGCGACTCCTGCAAGAACAATCTTTGCACAATAATTTGACAGTTGCAGTCGGGACGGTTTCGAGGATGGCAGTTGCGAAGTTTTTGTTCTGGATCGCGATCGATATATTGTGCGATCGCTAGTGCTAAATCTGCTTTTTCTTGTCTCTCAATCTGTTCGATCTCAGCATCGAAACCACCCAAACAGCGAATATAATATCCACGACGTTCTAAATCTTCCAAGGAAATCTCTCTTTGATTTTTGGTATGATATAAATCTTGAATTCGATACCTGAGATGACCATTAATCCAAGTGATGAGACTGGCTTGAATCGGAGAACGTCGGGGATTAAACTCGTGAAGGTGATTGTCTAACCATTGCCAAGTTTTATTCAGGGCTTCAAAATAATAGGGATGAGAAACCTTTGACAATTTTGGTAATAGTTGCAGTTCCCGTAATAACCGATTGAGCAATTTTAGACGCTGCGGACTATCCAGTGATTCCGAGCAAATTCCTAAAATTAGCTTACATAACAATTCGTCTTTAGGAGTGCGATCGGAATATTGTTCCAGTCTCAACCTCAATTCATCTATGCGCTCCATAATAGTCCTCTCAGTAAACGAATTAGATGTTAAACTGTGAAAAATATTGAACAGTTGTAGGGGAAATTTGATAAAATCAACCTACACCTAGTTTTGTACAGCTCGTTACTTCTACATATTTTCTAGGATTCGCCTAATCAAAACAATGCTAAAATTCACACACAAAGTTCACAACTTTTATGAAAAAGTCACAAAAATCACAAAAGTCACAAAAAATATTTTATAATTAGCAAAAAAATAGATTAATTGGGGAAAGCAATGGAAGTTGAAGAAATGTTGAGCCTGTTGAATGAGTGGGTTTTGGAAAAAAAAGGCAAGTCGCTGGATTTTGCACAGAAACAGATTATTCGTCTAAGCTGGCTGGATGTAGATTATGCAGATATGGACATTTCTAACTATAGCCCTAACTATGTCGAGAGAAGGCTGGCTCAGGGTTTATGGGCTTTAGTATCAGAGGTGATTGGAGAAGGGAAAAAAGTTACTAAAAAAACATCCAAGCTGGCGATGGAAGAAGCAATCAAGAAGCGGTCGCACCCGAAAGCACCAGCCAGAGAAATGACTTTTGTTGAGGCGGCGAAGGATGCTAACAATCGAGGGTTAAATTTAAAAACAGCGGGGAAATTAATAGAAGCGAGAAAACAATTCGAGCTGGCTATTAAAATCAACCCTGACAATGCAGTGACTTACTACAATCAGGCGTTGATGCACGAAGAAGCTGGAAAAGTCGATCGGGCGATGGAACTGTATCAGGATGCAGCATTCTTAGGTTTGGCTGCTGCTTACTGCAAGTTGGGCCGTTTGTATATCATTGAATATAAAGATTTGCGGAAATCAGTTGAAAAAATCGGGCTAGGTTTAAAGCTGGTAGAAACGGAGAAAGTTGAGAATAACAAAAGAGTCAAAGCAGGGTTGTTAACCTACCTTGCTTGGGCTTGGAAGGAACAAGGATGCTATGAAGAAGCTTTAGACAATTTGCAAGAGGCTATTAAACTACGGAGCGATCGGGGTTTAACTTATGGGATCATGGCCCAAGTGCAAGAAAATCTGGGGAATGATCCAGAAGTTGTGAAAGCTTGGAAAAACTGTCTGGAATATGCTAAGTGTGATGAGCCAGATGAAAATGTTTACATTGGTAAGGCTCGTCAGCGTCTCAAGCAATTAGGTGGCTCTAATTAAATGTAAAAGGCGATCGCGCTGTGAGATACCCGACTGCTTTGAGAAGTCGGGTATGGGGGAATTCTGTTTTTTAGGTGGATTTTACTGAAGTGCGATCGTAGGGAAAGGGCGATCGCACTTATTTGAGATTTTAGTAGCAATCAGGGACACGGATATTCATTACCATCTCGATCGGTACAGATTTCGGGTATCATGTTATTCATGGCTGACCCAAGGGCTATCCGAGCGATTGAAGCGCCTGAAACTGCTGCTAGTACCAGAGTTATGTTGCCGATCGCGATCGAGCAAATGAGGAGGGGTGAAATCAAGACTTTGCAATTCATACTCTTGTCTCCAAGTCAATTGTTTGAACAAGGGACAACCGAGTTAGGCCTAACTTCTTTGTCTCCAATCACAATGTACTGAAACAAAAGAGTGACCACCAGATTTATTCAGTGCAAATAACAGTGCTTATTTGCATCTATCTGCATTTTTATGTATCTGCATTTATCTGCATCTATCTTTGTCATTGAGACTCGACTAAAATACAGCACTCAAATTATTGAACCTATGCCTCAAAAACGCAAGAAACTTCGTGGATTACTAGCCACTGATAATGGATGCAAAATACTTCAGGATACAAGGACTAAAAAAGGATACTCTTACGAAAAATTAGCAGAAGTTGCGGCTGTAAATGTCGATCAAGTTAAAAGGCTCAGTCATCCGCATTGGAACTATCCGGTTCAGCGAGATGCTATTGAAAAAATTGCTAAAGTATTAGATTTGCATCCTACAGATATAGTCGATCCTAATCAGTGGTATCCACCGCTAACAGGGCAAGAAATTAGAGTCGGTGCAAAGATGTGGATCGATCCTGTGGTTTTCGAGAAAATGCCACCAGATATCATTGTTGAAATCACCAGAATCCTAGAAAAAATTCCCGGCAATATTTCGATTCAAATAAATCGAATACAAGAGGGTAGTTTGATAGTATTTTTTGAAACCTCTCCCGAAGGATTTGAGCAAATTCAAAATAGATTTATAACTGGAGAGTTAGCACAATTACTAAATAGGGAAGTTAGGGATGTCAGACTAGATTATGTAATAGAACCACCAGTCAACTTAGATACATGGTTCCAAAATAACTTTATTGAAGCCATTGAGGCAGGATGGCTCACCTTTACTGAGATATTGGGCATAAGAAGACTTCAAGAAAGTTTCAGGTCAAATACCGTTCAACGAGCTCAACGAATTCAACTGGGCGATCGCACTCTCGCTTTAATTCTCGATTTAGAGAAACAAGACGAGCAAACAATAAGCCTATTTCTGGGAATCTATCCGATTGAAGAACAAACCGATTTACCAGAAGACCTGAAACTTACTGTTTTCTTTGACTCCGGCGAACCCGTCGAAATCATAGTTAATGAAGACAGAGATGGATTTAAACAGGAAATCTTTTTTTCACCCGGAGAAGAGTTCAGCCTTCAAGTGACTTCAGGTGAGGACAGCATTACCGAAGATTTTCAATTTTAACTAATTAATCAAATGCAAAAAAAACAGCTATGGCCAAACGAATTTTCTTAAAAATAAACCGGGGAAGTTTTGATGAAGGGTTTGATGTCACCCTGCAAATTGCCAAAGAAAATCAGCCATTTTCTACAGGAATTGATTTTCAGCTTCCACAAAGTCCAGAAAATATTTGCGAAATTTATCAGTCTTTAAAAAAGAACTATTCATATTTGCGTCGGTGTTTGACTTTCCGCAACTCTGAAAGACAAAGACTAGGACAGCGGAGTGGCACGAATGACATTGCCAAACTGCAAGAAGAATGTCGCTTAGGTTATCAAAAGCTCATAAAAAGTGTCAAATTATGGTTGAATCAATACGATTGCGTTCAATTTAGACAACTTAACGATAGACTTCTGCAAGAATTAGGAGATAGTCAAGGCAAACAAGAAGAAGTTAGATTTTTTATTCAAGCAAAAGATGATTTGCTCAACAAACTGCCTTGGCACGAATGGAGTATATTTACTTCGACTCAAGCTAAAGTAGAAATTGCCCTGAGTCCGCCCAATTTTGACCGAGTTGAAAAAGTCACCCCAGTCGGCGACAAGACTAAGCTGAGAATCCTAGTAATTTTGGGCGATAGTGAAGGACTGAATCTAGAGGAAGAACGCGCTAACTTAGAAGAAGGTTTTCAAGATGCAGAAGTCAGATTTGTCCCTGAACCGACGCGACAAGTTGTTAGCGATCGCCTTGGATACGAAAGCTGGGATATTCTGTTTTTTGCGGGACACAGTTCGAGTGAGGATGAGAAGGGACGAATTTATACTAGAACAACTCCGCCTAAAGAGTATCTAACAATTGATAATTTAAAGCCAGGGTTAAAAGATGCGATCGAACGCGGGTTAAAATTAGCGATTTTCAATTCCTGTGATGGGTTGCAACTTGCTTACGATTTGGCAAAATTAAACATACCGCAACTGATTGTTATGCGAGAACCCGTACCAGATCGGGTTGCACAGCGATTTTTAAAACACTTTTTAAAAGCTTTTTATAATAACGAAGAATCTTTATACCAAGCTGTCCGTAAAGCACGAACCATGTTGATGACAGAAGGGTTAGAAGATGAGTTTCCAGGTGCAGCTTGGATGCCAATTATTTGTCAAAATCCCGCTGAACCTTCTCTAGTTTGGTCGAAACCAACGAGTTGGGAAGATAAAAAAGTTGAAGATTTAGCTAAAATTAGACAAAAACTTTTACTAGCCAAATCAGGAAAAGAGATACAAGAAACTTTATTTGATGTAGAGATTTTCCTGGAAAGATATCCTAAAGATCCAAAAGCACGGACATTGCAAGCGGAAATAAAGCAAGCTTTAGATCGTGAAAATGCTGAAATTAATTCCCCCCAAAAAACTTGGAAAACCGAACATACCCTCACCGATCATTCAGACATTATTAAATCAGTCGCCATTCATCCCGACGGTCAAATTCTCGCTAGTTGCAGTCTGGATCAAACGATTAAAGTGTGGAACCTCGCAACAGGAGAACTCCTCGAAAATCTTACCCAACATTCTGGTGGAGTGACTTGTGTTACTTTCAGCAGCGACGGAAAAACTCTCGCTAGCAGCAGCGCCAATCCCGACGGCACTATTAAATTGTGGGATACTCAAACCTGGCAATTGAAACGCTCTCTGAAAGCCGATGACTGGGTGGTTCTTTCTATATGGTCGATCGCCCTAAGCCCCAATGGCAAAACTTTAGTCAGCGGACACCACGCTGACAGTACCGTCAAAGTCTGGAACCTCGAAACCGGAGAATTGCGACACACACTCAGAGGTCACGTTTGGGCAGTTCACGACGTTGCGATCGCTCCCGACGGCAATATAATTGCCAGTGCAAGTTTCGACAGCAATATCAAGCTTTGGAATCTTCATACAGGCAGAGAAATCCGCAATTTAAACGGCCCTGGTGACGGCCCTATTGGTTGGCCTCGTTCTTTCTTTAGCGACCAAATCGTTTATGCTGTCACCTTCAGTCCCGACGGACAAACTCTCGCCAGCGGTGGTGCCAAGCAACCGATTAAACTGTGGCGTTTAAGCAATGGAGAACTCAAAAGCAACTTGACAGGACATACGGATGATGTTTATGCTGTTGCCTTTAGTCCTGATGGCAAATATCTCGCCAGCGGTAGTGCCGATCGCACTATTAGAATTTGGGATTTATTTACCGGAGAACCGATACACACTCTCGGACATTCAAACACTGTTTATTCCCTTGCCTTTAGTCCTGACGGACAAACTCTCGTAAGTGGTAGCGGAGACAGAACTATTAAGATTTGGCGTTTTTCCACCTGACGATAATTACTAATATCGCTCTTTCAATGCGTGGTTAGATACGTGACTTCTTCAGTCTTTATTGGACGCAAAAAGTGGTTTCACACGCTACTTATAGCGGTAAGGTGCGCATTGCGCACCCTACAGATATATGTGCAAGAGTGATTCCTGTACAAAAAATCAAAAAATCTCACCAACAATCATCCCCGCTAATATCACAAACCCCACCCAAACATTTTGGCGAAAGATTTGACCGTAAATAGGCTTGGGAATATCCGCCTTCCGCAGTTGACTGTACTGCACAAACCACAGAACCGCCGCCGCACAAATTGCTATCCAAAAACCGATGTGTAAGTGCAGATTGATTCCCGTTGCTGCTAATAAACCGACGGTACCCAAAAAGAAAAAACCCACAGCGTTAGTTACATTGTCTCCGAAAAATATGGCGCTGGAATTTACGCCTAAACGCAGGTCATCTTCTCTGTCGCTCATCGCGTAAACTGTATCAAATCCCATTGTCCACAATACGACGGCTCCCCATAACAGCCAAGTCGCTAATTCTAATTTGTTGGCGGCGGCGCTCCAACTAATTAAAACGGCAAATCCCCAGGCTATTGATAATACTAATTGCGGCACGGGAAAAAATCTTTTTGCTAGCGGATAGCAGATAATTACTGGTACGGCGCCAACGCACAGCCAAAAGCTTAAAGGATTGAGATAAAATGCGAGAATCGCCGCGCAAGCAAAGGAGATTAAGGCAACTCCTATTCCAGTTTGCACGGTGAGGGCGCGGGATGCTAGGGGGCGCGATCGCGTTCTTTCTACTTCTGGATCGATATCGCGATCCCACAAGTCGTTAATCACGCATCCCGCGGCACTCGTGGCTAGGGTGCCCAACACAATCACGCCCACCAATGCTGCGGGCGGCCTCCCGTCTGCTGCTAAAAAGACCGCCCACAGGGCTGGTATCATTAAAATTAGCCTTCCTGCTGGTTTGTCCCACCTCAAAAGCTTTGCGACTGTTAGCAATGTGGATTCGGTTGGGCGATCGGACTCTTTCAGCATTTGAATTCTAGATTTTAGGTTTTTAACTCTAGAATATCAAATTTTAGGCAAAATCACCTAATATCTCTGCTGGCGATTCCCTACGGGATAGCTACGCCGCGCGTACTTCTGCCGGAATTGAACTAGGTAAAAGTCTTATCCCAATACGGTTCAGTTAACAATTTTTAGGGCCCGGAGATCCCCCTAAATCCCCCTTAAGAAGGGGGACTTTGAACGCTTCCAGTTCCCCCCTTTTTAAGGGGGGCTAGGGGGGATCAGCCTGATCCCAAGCGTATTGAGTCGTGTCCACTCAGGATTTCCCGATTTTGGCTAATTTAAGATCGCGCCTCACTGGATTCGTGAAATAATCATAAATATCTGTCAACCCCGATACACTCCAATGGTTAATTCACTTGCTGCTGCGGAGTCAAATCGCATTATTGCTGCTATTGATATGGGTACTAACTCGTTTCACATGGTGGTGGCGCGGATCGATCCGAAATTGCCTGCGTTTGCGATTATTGCTAGAGAAAAAGATACGGTTCGGTTGGGCGACTGTGAGCCTAAAACAGGGTGTTTGAAGTCAGAGGTTATGGAAAGGGCGATCGCCACTTTGCGCCGTTTTCAAGATATTGCTAAAACTTTTAATGCTGAACAAGTCATCGCTGTAGCTACGAGTGCGGTTCGAGAAGCGCCTAACGGGCGGGATTTCCTCAAACAAGTTGCTGACGAATTAGACTTGAATGTGAGCTTAATTTCCGGACAAGAAGAAGCCCGGAGAATTTATCTCGGCGTACTTTCGGGAATGGAATTCAACAATCAGTCGCAGGTGATTATTGATATTGGTGGCGGTTCTACGGAGTTAATTTTAGGAGATAGTTCTGAACCGCGCTGTCTCACGAGTACCAAAATTGGTGCTGTGCGCTTAACAGGAGAATTTGTCAAAACTGACCCGATTAGCCGCGAAGAGTTTGCCTATTTGCAAGCTTATATTCGGATTTCGCTGGAAAGACCGATCGACGAATTGCGATCGCAATTCAAGATAGGCGAAGATCTGCGCTTGATCGGCACTGCTGGAACCATCGAAACTCTGGCTACAATTAACGCTCGCGAAAAGTTGGGAACTGTTCCCAGTCCGCTGGCTGGATATCAATTAAGTTTAAAGGATTTGCGCGATTTAGTCAATCGCTTTCGCAAACTTTCTTACTCCGAAAGGCTGGCCATTCCGGGAATGTCGGACAAGCGGGCGGAAATTATTCTCGCGGGCGCTTTGATTTTGCAGGAAGCGATGATACTATTAGACATGGAATCGCTCACGGTGTGCGATCGATCTTTGAGAGAAGGCGTCATTGTTGACTGGATGCTGAGCCGCGGTTTGATAGAAAACCGCTTGCGCTATCAAGGTTCAATCCGCCAGCGCAGCGTTATGCACATGGCTGAAAAATATCAAGTCAATTTAGAACAAAGTGAAAGAATCGCAGAATTTGCACTCAATTTCTTCGACCAAACTCAAGGCATTCTGCACAATTGGGGCAGCGAAGAACGCGAGTTGCTGTGGGCTGCGGCCATTCTACACAACTGCGGTTTGTACGTCAGTCATTCAGCACACCACAAGCATTCTTACTATTTAATTCGCAATGGTGAATTATTGGGATACACTGAAACTGAGATTGAAGTAATTGCCAATATAGCTCGCTATCACCGGAAAAATCCTCCTAAAAAGAAACACGATAATTTCGTAATTCTCCAGAAAAAATACCGAGAAGTCGTTAGTAAATTGCATCCTTTTCTGCGGCTAGCTGTGGCTTTGGATCGGCGGCAGATTGGCGCGATTACTGATTTTAAATGCCAACACCGCCCGGAAGTTCGAGAGTTTCACTTGCGGCTGCACCCGCTCAATCCCGGGGACGATTGCGCTTTGGAACTGTGGAGTTTAGATTATAAAAAGCCGTGTTTTGAGGATGAGTACAATCTAAAATTAGTGGCAACTTTGGAACCGACTTTGGTGGCAGTTTAAATACCAGCCAGAG
The DNA here is from genome assembly GCF_036702665.1 of Microcoleus sp. Aus8_D2. Taxonomy (NCBI): domain Bacteria; kingdom Bacillati; phylum Cyanobacteriota; class Cyanophyceae; order Oscillatoriales; family Microcoleaceae; genus Microcoleus; species Microcoleus sp. Aus8_D2. The sequence goes on along the minus strand of NZ_JAUBUN010000030.1, from coordinate 64,979 downwards.
CAACTGTAGAGTGCGTCAGCCGAAAATTATCTGTCTGTCGTCAAAACATTCAGTCCTGACGCACCCGACAATAACTAACACGCCCGTAGGGTGCGTCAGGCGAAAAAATCAGCAATGTGAGAAAAGATTCAGTCCTGACGCACCCGACAATAACTAACAAGCCCGTAGGGTGCGTCAGGCGAAAAAATCAGCAATGTGAGAAAAGATTCAGTCCTGACGCACCCTACAATAACTAACAGGCCCGTAGGGTGCGTCAGGCGAAAAAATCAGCAATGTGAGAAAAGATTCAGTCCTGACGCACCCTACAATAACTACAATAACTAACTCAATCTTATGTCGAACTACCGGAGAACCAACATACCAGGAGCAACCTACTTTTTCACCCAAGTCACTTATCAAAGAATTCCTTGGTTGTGTCGCGATATTGCTCGCAAATCTTTACGAAAATCCCTCCTCCGAGTCCAGCAACTTTACCCTTTTTCAATTGATGCAATTGTTTTATTGCCAAATCACATACATTGTATTTGGACAATACCCGAAGGTGATAATAATTATGCAACTCGTTGGCGATTCATTAAAACCTTTGTCACCCATGAATGCGCTCACAAATTAGGAATAAAAGCCGAAATTAGCCAATCTAGACAAAAACGGAAAGAAAGAAATCTTTGGCAGCGAAGATTTTGGGAACATTTAATTAGAGATGAAACAGACTATGCTAACCATTGCAATTATATTCATTACAATCCAGTCAAACATGGTTTATGCCAGTCCCCCAAAGATTGGCAATATTCTAGTTTCCATCGATTTGTTGCTGAAAGCATTTATCCTGAAGATTGGGGAGCAAATGACATCCCAGATATTCCCGCACATATCGGTCACGAGTAGTGAGTCCGTAGGGTGCGTCAGTAGTTAGTCCGTAGGGTGCCTCAGGCGAAGATTATCTGTCTGTCGTTAAAAAATTTTACAACTGACGCACCCTACAATAACTAACCGTAGGGTGCCTCAGGCGTAGATTATCTGTCTGTCGTTAAAAATTTTTACAACTGACGCACCCTACAATAACTACAATAACTAACCGTAGGGTGCGTCAGGCGTAGATTATCTGTCTCTCGTTAAAATTTTTACAACTGACGCACCCTACAATAATCGCCAATTTCAACAATTTCAACATAAAATAGATAAATGTCCAATCCCTTGCTTTCCCTCAACTACGAGCCCGCCCTCGAATCCCTCGGCGGCGACTACTTCGATGAAGTCCCGGCGGCCGATTTTCCCCAGCACATCCTCCGCTTCCGCAACGACCAATTATTGCCCACCTTGGGTTTAGATCCCGCAGAAGTAACCGACGAAGATTTCATTCAAGCATTCGGCAAATTTCACTGCGTGCGTCCCTTTCTCGCACTCCGCTATCACGGCTATCAATTCAACGAATACAACCCGAATTTAGGCGACGGTAGAGGCTTTTTGTACGGCCAAGTTCGCGGTACTGATGGCAGACTTTACGACTTCGGCACTAAAGGTTCTGGGCGCACTCCCTACTCGCGCAGCGCTGATGGTAGACTCACTCTTAAAGGGGGAGTTCGCGAAGTTTTGGCTGCTGAAGCTTTGCACCGATTGGGGGTGAATACTTCCCGCTGTTTTAGTTTAGTTGAAACTGGGGATGCTTTGTGGCGGGGCGATGAACCTTCTCCTACGCGATCGTCTGTAATGGTTCGTTTTAGCCACTCTCACATCCGGTTTGGTACTTTTGAAAGACTAAATTATATCCGCCGCCCGGACTTAATTAAAAAACTTTTAGATTTTGTAATTGAATGTTATTATCCTGAGGTTCATCTAGAATCTAGCAATTATGGTGTTTCACCAGAGGAAAAGTATGCACTTTTTTATGCGGATTTAGTCAAGCGTGTAGCTGAATTGGTCGCTCAGTGGATGGCGGCAGGTTTTTGCCACGCTGTGCTGAATACTGATAATATGTCGATTACTGGTGAAAGTTTTGATTACGGGCCTTTTGCGTTTATTCCAACTTATGACCAGAAATTTACAGCGGCTTATTTTGACTATTACGGTCTTTATTGTTACGGGAATCAACCGTTTATTTGTCACGGGAATTTGGAGAAGCTTCAGCAACCGCTAGCAGCCGCTATTCCTCAAGCTGATATGGATGCTGCTTTGGCTAAGTTTGGTGAGTATTATAATGCTGCTTACCGCCAGTTGATGCTGCATAGGTTGGGCTTTGAGGATTTGCATGAGGGTGAGGGTGATGAGCTTTTGAAGCTGACAATTAAGATGCTGGCGGAGTCTCAAGTTGATTATCACGATTTCTTTTGGGAATTGCGCCGACAGTTCGATCGCACTTGGCGAGATGATGTCAATCAAATTTTTAGCGAGGCGGAACCTGCCGAGTTGCTAGCACCTTGGCGCCAGTTTTATTATCACGTTTTGCAAAGTTTGTCGGCGGATGATATGGACAAGATGACCGAGATATTGCGCAAGCACAATCCCGAACAATCGCTGTTGAGACCGACAATTGAGGCTGTTTGGGAACCCATTGCTCTTGAGGATAATTGGCAACCTTTTTATGATTTGGTTGAGCGAATTCAAAATCCCGAAGGTTGATTTACAGGCATAAAAAAGGTTTGTAGTGAGGACTTTAGTCCTTAGGAAAGAGCGGACTAAAGTCCTCACTACGAACCTATTAATAACTGTTTGTAGTGAGGACTTTAGTCCTTAGGAAAGAGCGGACTAAAGTCCTCACTACGAACCTATTAATAACTGTTTGTAGTGAGGACTTTAGTTTTCAGGAAAGAGCGGACTAAAGTCCTCACTACGAACCAATTATTTGAGTTTTTCAATTTCAAATTGTGCGTCTTTGTAACCGCCGGTAAGTCCTTGATCGAGAAAGATTTTGCCCGCTTTTTCTAAGTCGCTAATTGCTCCTGCTTTGTCTCCCAACGATCGCCTAACCATTCCTCTACCGTAGTAAGCACCAGCATAATTCGGATTGATCCTAATGGCTTGCACGTAATCGGCGATCGCACTATTGTAATTATTTAACTGCTGGTAAATCTTCGCCCGATTGGCATAAGCTTCCGCATCGTTGGGATTGAGCCCGATTGCTGCGGTAAAATCTGCGATCGCCCCTTGGGTGTCCCCCCCTCCGTTGCGAGCCAAACCCCGGTTGCTGAAAGCATGATAATCCTTGGGATTTAGTGTCATTGCTTGAGTGCAATCGGCAATTGCTTTCGCATAATCCTTCAAATTTAAATAAGCAATACAGCGATTGTTGTAAGGAACCGCATCCCGATCGTTCAGCTCCATTGCTAGCGTGCAATCGTCAATCGCCGCTTGATGCGCTCCCAAATTTAACTGCGTGCTGCAACGATTCGCATAAGCATCTCCACTCTTGGGATCGATCGCAATTACCTGAGAATAATCCGCCAAAGCTCCCTGATAATCTCCTAAGTGAAAGCGAGCTCTCCCCCGACTGTAGAAAGCATCAACATTCTGAGCATCGAGTTTAATTGCTTCTGTATAATCTCCAATCGCCCCCTGCAAATCGCTGCTCCCAGCCCGAGCCAACCCTCGGGAATGATAAGCTTTAACCAGGTTCGGCTGCAACCGAATTACTTCGGTAAAATCCCCAATTGCCGTCTTGTAATCTTGCAGTTCTAAATAAGTAACTCCTCTTTCATAATATGTATCAGTGTCGTTGGGCTGGAGCATCAAAACCTGAGTGTAATCCTCAATCGCCCCGCGCTTGTCGTTAAAATCGTGACGGGCTAGCCCCCGGTTAAAATAAGCCTGAACATACTTAGGATTCAGAGCGATCGCCTGAGAATAATCTGCTATCGCTTCTTGATACTTTTTCAAATCATAATTAGCATTGGCCCGCCGATAAAAACTCTCAGGATTGTTAGGATTTAATTGAATTGACTTGTTAAAAGCCTGCCAAGCTGCCGCCGCATCTTGATTGCGAGACTTTTCTACTCCCTGTTCGTAATATTCCTTAGCTTTAATCGGATTCGGGCGGCTGCAATAATTAAACAGAAATACCAGAGCAATCGCCCCGACTCCAGCCCAAATCAGCCACAAAAACCGAGTTCCAAAACGTGACGAAAAAGTATTAGCAGACAGTAAGATCGGAGAAATACTTTTATTGTGAGCGGTATTCCCCGGCTCTTGGCGGTGTCTCAGCTTGCTGAGTTCTGCCAAAACTTCCTCAGCAGATTGATAGCGTTTGGCAAATTGATGGCAGACCATTTTGTCAATTATATTTGCCAGTACCGGAGAACATTGAACTCTGTTTCGCCAAACAATTTCCCCCGTATGAGAAGGACTCGGATCTTGCAATTTTGGCAAATCCGTACCGGGCAAACCCGTGATAGCTTGGATGGCGATCATCCCGACTGCATAGAGATCGCTGCTAAATTGCGGGTTGCCTTGAAATTGTTCGATCGGCATATAAGCCGGAGTTCCAGTCGCAATGGTGCGCGGAAATTCTGTATCGTACTCGGTGACTTGATTTGTAACTTCTTTAACCGAGCCGAAGTCAATTAAAACTAATTTGCCATCTGGTTTGCGGCGGATTAAGTTGGAGGGATTAACATCGCGGTGAATCACTCCTTGAGAGTGTACGAAGGCGAGAAGTTTTAACACTTCTTCCAACAGCTCGATCACTCGTTCTTCCCGCCAAGGTTGACCTGCCAAAATTTCCCGATTTAGGGCGTGTCCGGGAACAAACTCTTCGACCAGGTAGAATTGATTGCTTTCTTCAAAATAAGCGAGTAAAAATGGAATTTGATCGTGTTTTCCCAGCTTTTCTAATATTTCTGCTTCTTGTTTAAATAAGCGGTAAGCTGTTTTGAGAACTGTGGAAGTGTTGCTGGGAGGTCTCAGTTGTTTGACTACACATTGAGGGTGGCCCGGGCGGCGAGTATCCACAGATAAATAAGTTTGTCCGAAAGCTCCCGAACTAAGAATTTGCACTACGCGATAACGCCTGTCTAAAAGTTGACCAACCATGTTCATATCGGGAATTGAGAATTGGTAATGGGAAATTGGTAATGGGGAATTGGTAATTGGTGATTTTGCCTTCTTTCTTCTTCCTGCTTCCTGCTTCATTCTTGATTTTTCCTCATGACTGATGACTGATGACTGATGACTGATGACTGATGACTGATGACTGATGACTGATGACTGATGACTGATGACTGATAGTTTATTATTTAGGATCGTTCATTTGTGCTTGTGCGTTTTGGAAACCATCGGCTCTTCCTTGTTCTAGAAATAGCGTTGCAGCTTTCTGAAAATCCTCGATCGCCCCAGCCCGATCTTTGAGTTGGCGGCGGACGAGGCCTCGGCTGTAAAAAGCGCTAGCATTGTTGGGGTTGAGCCGCAGCGACTGAGCGAAATCCTCAACCGCTTCATGGTAATTTTTTAGTTCAGAATACAGGGTACCGCGATTGCTGTAAGCTACGGCATCGCTGGGATTAAGGCGAATTGCTTGAGTAAAATCTTCCACAGCCCCGAGTTTGTCTCCCGAAGCGTCGCGAGCTAATCCTCGATTGCTGTATGCTTTGGGATTGTTGCTGTTGAGTCCGATCGTCAAACTGCAATCTTCGCTGGCCTTTTGAAATTGCTTTAAATTCAGATGAGCAATGCAGCGGTTGTTATAAGCTGCTTCATCTTTGGGATCGAGGCTAATGGCTCGGGTGCAATCTGCAATCGCTTTGTCGTAGGTGGCCAAATTTAAGTAAGCGCTGCACCGATTGGTATAAGCATCAGCTTGCTCTGGTTCCAATTCGATCGCCTTACTGTAATCTTCCATCGCTCCTTGATAATCTGCCAGATTAAAGCGCGATCGACCGCGACTGTAGTAAACCCCAGCTTCTTTGGGGCTAATTTGAATTGCTTGGGTAAAATCCGCCATTGCTCCAGTTTTGTCGCCCGAGGCCGATCGAGCTAAACCCCGATTGCTGTAAGCTGTAGCATCGTTGGGATTGAGCCGAATTGCTTGAGTGTAGTCGGAAATTGCCACGCCGTAGTCGGACAAATCGTAATAGGCTAAACCCCGCTGATAGTATGCGTCACCGTCGCTAGGATTCAGCCGCAATACTTGGGTAAAATCTGCCACCGCCCCCCGCTTGTCCCCGGTGTCGCGGCGCGCCAGAGCTCGATTGTAGATGGCTTTGGTGTGGCTGGGATTGACTTTAATTGCTTGCGTGTAATCCTCTATTGCTTGCTCCCGGGCGCCCATGTCATAGCGAGCGTTAGCCCGCTTGTAGTAAGTTTCGGCATCGCTGGAATTTATGGCGAGCGCTTGGGTATAATCGGCGATCGCGCCTGTTTTGTCACCTTGCTGCGCCTTAGTAACGCCCCGGGCGAACAATTCTTTTGCCCTCGCCGGACTTTGACTCTGCCAAAAGTAAATTATCAGTCCTATCAAGAGCAAAGCTGCGGGTATCGCAGCGAACAGCAACAGCCTGGTTGGGCGCTGTCTCGGCTGCAATTGACTTATCGTGTCGGTGATGATGGTGACTGGCGATCGCAAGGCCTCCGATGTTACGGCGATTTGTTTGAGATCCGCCAAAACTTCGGCGGCTTCTTGATAGCGTTCCTCGCAGTCGGAACGCACCATTCGATCGATAATATCTGCTAGGCCCGCCGAACAAGTTGCCCGATTTCGCCAGGGAATTTCGCCTTTGTTGTTTAAGGTACTCAGTTCCTTAGGTGAGAGTCCCGTTACCGCAAGCTGGGCGATCGTACCTAGAGCGTAGATGTCGCTATTGTAACGGGGGTTGCCGATCGAGCAATCGATCGGTACGTATAATTCCTGGGCCGCCAACTCCTGTTTTTTTGCCAAAGGCGATTTAACAGAGTTCGGGGAGGTTGGCGCCAGCAAATGACAATTAGCAAGTTCCGGGTTAATTTCTTTGTCTAAGCTAAAGTCAATCAACACAAATTTGCCGTCTGACTCGCGCCGGATCACTCTGTCTGGTTGAATTCTGCGGTGAATGAAGCCATTGGAGTGTATAAACACCAAAACTTCTAATATGGATGATAGCAGAGCAATTACTTGGTCTTCTGCCCAAGGTTCACCGGGTATAAGTTCTTGGCTTAAAGGTTGACCGGCAATAAATTCTTCTATTAAGTATAAACTTTGATTTTCCTCAAAATACGCCAATAATTCGGGGATTTTGTCGTGTTTCCCCAATTTTTCTATTATTTCTGCATTTCTTTGAAATATAATTTTGACTAATTCAGGAGTTTGCGAACTTGTGCCGGGTAGTCGCATTTCTCTAACCGTGCATTGCGGATACCCGGGACGGTGAGTATCTGCTGCTATATAAGTTTTTCCCACTTCACTTGAGTCTGTGACTTTAATGATGCGGTAACGTCTGTCGAGAAGTTGACCAATCATGCTATGCCCTCTGCCCTGTTAATGTTCGATTATCGCATAAAATCAGGATAGGCAAAACATTTGGCTGAGCAATTTAAGTTCGATCGCGCCGTGACTCCCGCCCAAAAACGGATACAAGTTTCGGACACTCGTCGCCATCCGCCCAAAATTTCAGACTCCTGTTCAAGCCCCAGATTCACGGATCTCGAAGTAAATCGAAAATCCCCAATCCCAACTCCCAAATCGACTGACTGGGCCCAACGGGCGATCGCATTGGCGATCGAAGTCCCAGTGGCGGTCACTCTCTTCTAATATCTTGGCAAAAACTCGCTGAAATTGTTGCTCCTGTCAATCAGATCTGTATAATTTAACAACCGGGCCCCCTGGTGAGTCAAAGGAACGTACAACTAATTGAATCCCTAATTCAAGTTATCTTGTCTCTCTCCGCCGACGAGCAATTAGCGACCTTAGGCAAAATATTCAAAAATATCCTCTACTCTTCGACTCAGCAACTCGTGCAGCGTGCCCAAAAGGGCAGCAGTTTTGATTTATTGAATCGCCAACCACAGATTTATACCCTCGAAGACTCAGAATCAATTGTGTGACACTCAAAAAAGGAAATTGAGATAACTTGGGAATTTTTGAACAAGAAAAATGTCTGAATCACTAACAAAAGGAGGCACGATCGCAGCGATCGCCACCGCCATAGTCCCCCAACAAGGCAGCGTCGGCATTGTGCGAGTTTCCGGTGCCGCAGCCTTAAAAATTGCGGAAACCCTGTTTCGCGCCCCAGGACGGCAAATTTGGGAGTCTCACCGCATTCTTTACGGTCACATCCACCACCCCAAAACTCAAGAATTAGTCGATGAAGCTTTGCTGCTAATCATGAAAGCGCCGCGTTCTTTCACCCGCGAAGATGTGGTGGAATTTCACTGTCACGGCGGCATTATGGCGGTGCAGCAAGTGTTGCAGTTGTGTTTAGAAAATGGGGCGAGATTGGCGCAGCCGGGAGAGTTTTCGCTCAGGGCTTTTTTGAACGGGAGACTCGATTTAACTCAAGCTGAAAGTATCTCGGATTTGGTGGGAGCACAATCGCCCGCAGCCGCACAAAGTGCTTTAGCCGGTTTGCAGGGAAAATTAGCCCAACCAATTCGCAAATTAAGAGCAACTTGTTTGGATGTGTTGGCAGAAATTGAGGCGAGAATTGATTTCGAGGAAGATTTGCCGCCCTTAGATGAAGCTCAAGTTTGTTTGGAAATAAATCATATTTTAGCGGAATTGTCAACAATTTTGGCAACTGCCGATCGCGGAGAATTGTTGAGGACGGGTTTGAAAGTGGCGATTGTCGGACGCCCGAATGTGGGAAAGTCGAGTTTGTTGAATGCGTGGAGTAAGAGCGATCGGGCGATCGTCACAGATTTGCCAGGAACCACGCGGGATGTGGTAGAATCGCAGCTAGTTGTGGGCGGCATTCCGGTGCAGGTGCTCGATACAGCGGGCATTCGGGAAACGGAGGACAAGGTAGAAAAAATTGGGGTTGAGCGATCGCGCGCCGCAGCAAAACAAGCCGATTTAGTCTTGTTAACAATTGACGCCGAATCTGGTTGGACAGCAGGCGATTCGGAAATTTACGAACAAGTCAAGCACCGCCAGCTAATTATAATTATCAACAAAATCGACCTTGTAAAAACAATCCCAGAATTACCTTTCTCGTCTGGAATTCACCCGATAGTTACCGCGGCGGCCGCCCTCGATCGAGGCATAGAAGACTTAGAAACAGCAATCTTAGATGCTGTCAGCGGCGGATTTTTGCAAGCAGCAAACTCCGACTTAGCCATCAACCAGCGACAAGCAGCAGCCTTAACCAGAGCTAAAATTTCCCTGGAACAATGCACAGATACTATTAGCAATAAATTGCCTTTAGATTTTTGGACAATAGATTTGCGCGGCGCAATTCAAGCATTAGGAGAAGTTACGGGGGAAGAAGTGACGGAATCAGTGTTAGATAGAATATTTAGCAGGTTTTGCATTGGCAAATAGTAGCCGTAGGGTGCGTCGCCACCGACAATCTCTCAAGAAAAATCGACAATCGAGCGAGCGACGCACCTACCTCATCGCGAGCCGAGTGTAAACAAGTCAAACACTTATTTCCACCGCCCCCATATTTAAGGTGCGTCGCTGTCAGATTGTCGTTATTTTTTAGGGCTTGTCGATGGCGACGCACCCTACGAATACTCGTCGAGACTTCAGAAACCGGGTTTCTTTCTAAATTTCTCGCTACTAAATGCAAAAAATCCAAGAAACCCGGTTTCTCGCCTCCTCGTCGAGACTTCAGAAACCGGGTTTCTTTCTAAATTTCTCGCTACTAAATGCAAAATTTCCAAAAAACCAGGTTTCTCGCCTCCTCGTCGAGACTTCAGAAACCGGGTTTCTTTCTAAATTTCTCGCTACTAAATGCAAAAATTCCAAGAAACCCGGTTTCTCGCCTCCTCGTGGAGACTTCAGAAACCGGGTTTCTTTCTAAATTTCTCGTTTTTGTTGATAAAATTTCAGAGAAACCCGGTTTCTCACCTCCCTCGTGGAGACTTCAGAAACCGGGTTTCTTTCTAAATTTCTCGTTTTTGTTGATAAAATTTCAGAGAAACCCGGTTTCTCGCCTCATATCGGTAAATTTCATTTAACTCATATGATGTCTATTAGAACTATCGCACTAATCCTCACGATCGCGGTCTTCCTAGAGTTGTAATATAAAGCACAGCTTCACTCGTAGGAATACCGAGAACGTCATTCACGCGATCGTCAAAAAAGCCCGCAATACCGCTGACACCCAAACGCAGTTGAATCGCTGCTAAATTCAACCGCTGGCCCAAATGACCCGCATCCATGTGCAAATATCGATAAGCGCGATCGCCATATTTTGCTACAGCCCTGTTCAAATCCGCCGTGTGAAACAACAGCGCCCCCGCATCTCTGCCCAAATCTTGCCCCAAACACAAAAAATGCAGCTCTCTGCGGAAATTTTTGAACCGAATTTGCCGCAATTCTTGAGCTTTCGGAGCGTAATAATAACAACCTTCTTCTAACCCATTCACTCCCGAAACCGCAATAAAAGTTTCAATCAAACTCAGATCGAAATAGTCTGGATAACCGTCTAATCCTTGGTCGATATAGTGCTGCGACTGATAAGTAAAATCAAGCAACGCTAGCAGTTCGCCCAAACTCAAAGAAGCACCTGTATAAGCACGGGTCGAACGCCTTTTAAGTATTGTATTTTCTAAACCTTCCAGGTTCACTCCCCAAGGAATCGAAGGAGTCACCGTCGAAACTTTAGTACAAAACGGAAAGTTGTATTTATCCTCTAAATCGCCTTCAGTTTCATCAAATTTCCAGCCATCCGCTCCGGTGGGATCTGATTCTAACTGTGTTGCTTTGTGGAGGGTTCTTAACAGTTGACCTTCGGAAATTTGCGGGTAATCTGTCGTGGTATTTCCTGGCAAAGCTGTTTTGAATTTGGGCAAGTTTTGGTCGATGTCTAGCAAGTCGGCTAAACCAATTAAACAGATCGCTCCCTCTTGCTCTGAGTCGATGTACAGTAATTGATTGACAGCTTCGTCGGCGAATCCTCCAATCAGGTGAGGTCGGTAATCGTTGATGGCGCAAGCTAACTCGATATTGCTCAATAAATGACCAGTATCTAGAAAGATTCGCCGGTAAGCTCGGTCTTCGTAACGCCAAGAAGAACGGAAGAAAACAGTCGTAACGGCGATCGCCAATTGAGTATTTTCTAGCGCCGGCGATCCGAAACAAGCCACTTGCAACGCCGGCCAAACTTGGCTGTCCCAAAAATGAACCAGCGAATGAGTTCTGCACTGATAGTTGTAGAGTCCCGCCGGCAACTGCGGCGTACCCCGGGAGATTAAATAAACCTCTGCTGGGTAGAGCCCGCCCGCCGACGGTGCCGATCGCAAATACAGGTAGCTGTCGTCTACTGTCTGCACCTTCGCCGTCAGCCCGTAGCTGCACAGCAACAAGCTAGACAACCGATGCCACCAACCGGCATCATCCGGGGCATTTGGATCGTCTGAAGGGTCTTTTAGATAAGGCTTCAGGTCAAAATACGCGCCAATTTTATATTCTTTGAACGGAACTGGTTGCTCTGTCCAATCTAGCTGTCTGCTTTTGGCAGCAATGGTTTCGGGATCGTATTTCGTCCGTTCGTGGTAGTGCTGAGCAATGGAAATGGGAAGTTCTGGCATATTTCAGTAGAGGGTCAGCTTTGGTTTCTCGATCTTGACATTACTGATGGCAAGCATGGTCGAGCCAGGCAGAAATTTACAAATATAAAAAAAATCTTAGAAAAAATGCGATCGTTGTTACACAAGCTTAACATAAGAAGATGCCTAAGTATAAATACGCAGAATAAGAAGCATCAATTATCGTTATGAATTGGCTGCAAAAGCTGTCGTCATCAAGGGGTGAAAATGCAAAAGCTAAGCGCTGAGGAATTGCTCGCTCAGTATTCTGAAGGCCAGCGAAACTTTGACGCCGTTGACTTAAGTGGAGATAACTTGTTTCAAGCAGATTTGCCAGAAATAAACCTTTCTGGTAGCGTGCTGAGGCGAGCTTATTTGCCCTACGGAAATCTGACTCAAGCCAATCTTTACAAAACACAGTTGCAAGATGCTGAATTGGGCGACATTCAACTTTATCAAGCCAACTTGTCGGAAGCTAATTTGTCAGGGGCTAATTTATCTAGAGCAAATTTGCGCCACGCCAATTTGCAAGGAGCAAATTTGCATAAAGCCAATTTACAAGGTGCGGATTTGTACAATGCAGATTTGAGCAATGCCGATTTGAGATATGCAGATTTGAGCCGGACTAATTTGGAGAAAGCAAAGTTAACCAAAGCTCAATTAGCTGGCTGCAACTTATTTCGATCGCGCTTGGTGGATTTGTCCGACGCTGAGTGCGATCGCACTACCATCGGCCCGGAAGGATATTGAGGATTTGCAGCGCTGCAAAAAGGGCGATTCCCTACGGTATCGCCCTTTTTGACATTTTGTAACATCTTTCGACACCGCTGAAAATGTGAGTTACAGTCGTATATAACTTATCGAACCGCAACATTGACAAAAAATAACACACTGTTCCCCTGGAAAACCGGGTAAAATTTATGAACGATCCAGAAAAAAAAGCAAGAGAAATCCGGCACAAAGAACAAGAGCTGCGGAAACGCGAACAAGAAATTCGGCTCCGCGAACTCGAAGCAGAAATCGACCGCTCAGTGCCAGAGCATCTAACGAGCAAGTACACAGAACCAGACAGCAAAACTCACAGCAAAATCCAACAGTGGCGCCGAAAAATTATAGCAGCAGCTCAATTTACAGGGATTGTCATTGCTGTTGTCGTTGCAGTTCACATCGCATCTTGGCTAGCAACAGCGGTAATAGTTGCAGCGATTGCTGGGATTGCTTACAAAATGTTTTTTGCAGAAGACCAACCGAAAAATTAACTTGTAGATATTGTAGTTATGTAGGGTGCGCAATGCGCACCCGATCGCTAAAATAGCGCATTAAACCACTTTTTGCATAAATCCTGACCAAATTACTACTTATTTTTGCACCAGCCAATCAGAAAACAATCAGCAAAAAACCATGAGCCTTAAAGTAGAAACCAGCAGCTTTCTCAACGATTTAGAGCGAGTAGCCGCAGTGCGCCGAGAAATTGCAGATCGCCTGAGCAACATCGCCACAGCCATCGAGCGATCGGAATTAGCAGGAACCGAATCATCAGGAAAACTCGGTTTAGAAACAGACAACGCCGACATCAATCTCGCCAGCAAAAACTTGCGCCAAGGAGTATTTCGGCTGCTCATCTTAGGCGACATGAAACGCGGCAAAAGCACTTTTCTCAATGCCTTAATCGGCGAAAACTTGCTTCCCAGCGATGTCAATCCCTGTACTGCTTTGCTGACAATTTTGCGCTACGGCCCAGAAAAAAAAGTCACCGTTTATTTCAACGACGGCAAAAGCCCCAAACAGCTAGACTTTAAAAGTTTCAAACAAAACTATACAATTGACCCCGCCGAAGCAAAACGGCTAGAATCAGAAAACAAACCAGCATTTCCAGATATCGACTGCGCCGTCGTAGAATATCCCTTACCTTTACTAGAAAAAGGCATAGAAATAGTAGACAGTCCCGGCCTCAACGATACAGAATCCCGCAACGAATTATCTCTCGGTTACATCAACAACTGTCACGCTATTTTGTTTGTTCTCAGGGCAACTCAGCCTTGTACAATGGGCGAAAGACGCTATTTAGAAAACTACATCAAAGGTCGTGGATTGAGCATTTTCTTTCTGATCAATGCTTGGGATCAAGTGCGGGAAAGTTTGATCGATCCGGACGATCCTGAAGAAATGGCAGAAGCAGAAGAGAAACTGGGGCGGGTTTTCAAAGCTAATTTGGCTGAATATTGTTTAACAGAAGGACACGACATTTACGATGAGCGGGTGTTTCCAATTACCTCAATTAAGGCGCTGAGGTTGCGGGTAAAAAACCCGGATGCAGATTTGGCAGGAACTGGTTTTCCTGAGTTTATGGCGTCACTGAATACATTTTTGACGCAGGAAAGGGCGATTTCAGAATTGCGTCCGGCGAGGACTTTGGCGCGTCAAATTTCTGCTCGCGTCCGCGAAGCTGTCGGGCGCCGCTTACCATTGCTCGAACGCGATGTCAATGAGTTGAAGGACAAGATTAACTCAGTCGATCCCGAGTTTCAAAAGCTGACTCAGATTCGCGATGAATTTCAACAAGAAATCATCCGAGTTAGAGATAGTAAATCGCGGGCGATCGCAGATTCTTTCCGCACCTACGTTCTCAACTTAGAAAATACCTTTGAAACAGACTTTTTGCGGTATCAGCCCGAGCTGAGATTTCTAGATTTTTTCAGCCAAGACAAGCGAGAAGCGTTTGAAGCATCGCTCAGGCGAGCATTCGAGCAGTACATCAACGACAAACTAGCAGCTTGGACTCTCACCGCAGAACAAGAGATGAATGCAGCATTTGCCCAATTGTCGCAAAGTGCGGCAAATTACGGAGCATCTTACACGAAAGTGACTGAAAAGATTACCGAAAAACTGACCGGGCAAACAATCCCGCATTCAGTCAGCAACTCAAACGAAGATAACTCACCAGCTTGGGCAAAATGGGCGATGGGATTGTTTTCATTAACCACAGGAAATCTAGCTGGTGTAGCAATGGCAGGAGCAGGTTTTGACTGGAAAAATATCCTGCTCAACTTAATTACTGTGTTGGGCGTCAGTACGATTTTTGCTAGCTTTACAGGGATTGTTTTGGGGCCGCTGTACTTGGCTTTGTTGGGGATGGGTGTTGGGGTTTTGCAAGCAGATGGAGCTCACAAACAGTTGGTGAAAGCGGCTAAAAAAGAGTTGGTGAAGTATCTGCCACAGGTGGCTCAGCAGCAGTGGCAGCCGATTCACGATGCTGTGAAAGAGTGTTTTGATGTTTACGGGCGCGAAGTGGGCGATCGCATGAATGATGATATTAAGTCTCGGAAAGCTGAGTTAGATAATTTGTTGGAACAAAAGCAATCTCGCGAGATCAATTGTCAGGCTGAATCGCAGCGTTTGGAAAAGTTGGAGGCTGATGTTTCTGCTCAGTCGCAGAGTATAGAATCGGTTTATCAAGGTTTCTTAACATCCGCTAGTTGAATTTGTCCTAATCATTCCGTTGTCAAATGAAATAACCGCAATCAATAAAAAAGGTTCGTAGTGAGGACTTTAGTCCTCGGATTTGCCAGAGGACTGAAGTCCTTACTACGAACCTTAGTCAATAAAAAAGGTTCGTAGTGAGGACTTTAGTCCTCTAATGAGAGAAGAGGACTGAAGTCCTTACTACGAACTTTTTATAGTCCAACAATGAGATAATCTTAAATATGCAACAACCCGAAACTTATCAAAACCTAACTAACTATCTCAAATCAGCACTCGGCATTCTTGAATTAGATAAAAACTCCCAACTTTACCGAGATACAACTTCAATTTGCGACTATCTCGCCAAACCAACTTTTCAAATCGCCGTCTTCGGGCCGTTTAATTACGGTAAGTCAACTTTGCTGAATGCAATACTTGGAAATCGTGCTTTGCCGATCGATCTTGTGCCCACTACAGGTGCTGCCATTTATGTCAACTACGGCGAGGAATTGCAGGCAAAAATCACCCTCAAAGACGGTACAGAAGTCAGCGAAGCCGGGACGGATGTGCTCAAACGCTACGCCATCCTCGACGACAACCGACAGATGCGCGATGATGTCGCAGCCGTGAATGTTTGCTGTCCCCACCCATTCCTGAAAACGGGTGTGGAATTGCTGGATTTGCCCGGAACTAACGATCGCCAAGAACAGGATAACTTAGTGCGGGATAAATTGCTCACCGCTGATTTGGTGGTGCAGGTTTTGGACGCCCGCAAATTGATGACTTTGGGCGAACGGGAGAACTTGAGAGATTGGTTGAGCGATCGCCAAATTAACACAGTCGTCTTTGTTGCCAATTTCATCAATCTACTCGAACCAGACGACCAAAAACAAGTATACAATCGATTGTTGTTTGTTGCCGAAAGTTTTCGCTCCAACTTGCCGAACAACATCAGCAATATCTACCGCGTCGATGCTTTACCCGCTTTGAGAGCGAGATTAAAAGGCGATGTAGCGGCGGCCCAAACGACAGGAATTGCCGCCTTTGAATCGGCTCTGCAAAGTATTGTCGCCAGTCAACAGGAACAACTAAGTGTCAAATTGCCCAGAATTGAAAATATAGCTAATAAAATTTGTCAATCTCTGCAAGCCAAAGCTGAAACTGTCGCCGCCGAAATAGCCGCTGCTCAACAAAAGCAAAAAGACCGAATTGAAATTCAACAAACAGCGGAAAAATTGATTTTACAAGGTTTTCAAGCCAGTGTTTCCGACTTCGAGATTTGGCTTTACCAGCCCACTCTTTTGCGATGCTATCAGTCGGAAATGGCGCTGTCGCTTCAGCAAGGAAATTTTGATGCGTGGCAGAAAAAATTTGAGCAAGATGTGTTGCAGCAGCAGCAAACCATCGCAGAATGGGTAAATAAAGCTTGCGAGTTCTTTGATAAACAACAGCCGATCGCCCTTTTGATCTCGTTTCCCCCAGCGCCGCAAATCGCGCTACCAGAGCCGCCGCCAGCTCCGGCTGCTAAAAGGTCGATCGAGGGCGAAGTGACTCCAGTGGCGATCGCCACCGGCTTAGGCTGGTTGTTGGGAGGGCCTGTGGGAGCAGCAGCAATCGGCGGTGCGAGCTACATTTTGAAGAAAAGAACAGGCTATGAAAAGCCGCCTGAATCGTCAGAAGCTTATCTCAATCAAGTAACGGAAATTTGCAATGAGGCTGCTAAAAACTATCTAATTGGTTTCAGTATCGATACTTTTTTAATGCTGCAACACTACAAGGAAATCGCCGCCAAAGTTATCTGTTTTCAAGACAGCCAAGAGTCCCTACAGACAAATATTCAGCAGTACCAGATCCAGTTAATCAATAATTTGTTAGAAAATATAGCATCCTGCCTTCAAATGACCAAATCTGTAATTAACGGCAACTGATCGGTGCTAAGTCTAGATGTGAAGAGGGAATTCAAAAGCACTTATCCCAGCCACGATGGATTCATGGCGGTACTGTCAAATTGGTTGGTAGTTTTATACAATTCGTACTGACCTTTTGCCGCCGCAGAGCGAGTGCGATCGAGCATCGCTGCAACTTGTGCCACATCCATCGGCTTAAACGTGCGGGCGGCCTCAAAGGCTTGATCGAGAAGCTGCATGGTATCAATCCCAGTAATCACCACAGAAGTAGGCAGATTCATCGCATAGTGCAGACACTCGATCGGCGTAACTGTATTGCTTCTAAGAACATAGGAATCGCCCATAGATTTCATCCCCAAGACGCCTATTTGGTTCTGCAACAGCACCGGCAGCACTTGTTTCTCAAAACTTCTAAAATGACCGTCCATCACGTTGAGCGGCATCTGTACCGCATCGAAACGGAAATTGTTTTGAGCGGCAAGTTCCAGCATTCGCAGGTGTACCAAAGGATCTTTGTGTCCTGTAAATCCGATGTAGCGAATCTTTCCCGCTTTCTGTGCTTCGAGCACAGCTTCCATGGCTCCGCCCGGGGCAAAAATGCGATCGGGATCTTCCATCCGAATTACTTCATGATGCTGCATCAAATCGATGCGATCGGTCTGCAAAGCCTTGAGCGAGTCGTCAATCTGCATCATCGCAGCCCCTTTAGTGCGCCCGTCGATTTTCGTCATCAGAAAAACCTTTTCCCGATAGCCGTTTTTGAGCGCTTGGCCCATCCATCGATGGCTGCGGCCGTTGTGATAATCCCAGCAGTTATCCATGAAATTGATGCCGCGGTCGATCGCGCTGCGGATCAGCTTAATACTTTCTTGTTCCTCTCGCAGCCGTCCGATATGGTGTCCGCCCAAACCAATTGCAGACACTCGCTCTCCCGTGCGTCCCAGTGTCCTGTAACTCATGGAGCCGCTGGAAGTCTGAGCTTGAGCAACTTCACTTTCAGCTAACACCGGTTTCAAAAATCCTTCGGAAGCTGCCAATGCTGCTGCAACTAAACCCGAAGCAGAAGTTACCTTCAACAACTCGCGCCTGCTGATACCCACAAATCGTCTCTCCTTGTTTGAAAATACTATAATCCACTAATTCTTAGAGAAACAAATACCCAAATTTCTCTTTAACGAATTTGCCTAAGGTATTACGCAAATTTAAGAATTGCCTCTCACTCAAAACAACTATTCTTTTGCATTGTTTCACCTCAATTAGCAATAAAAAAGTTCGTAGTGAGGACTTTAGTCCGCCTCCAAGAATAGGACTAAAGTCCTCACTACCAACCTATCTAATTCCAGGATCGAGCGTGAGGACTTTAGTCCGCCTCCAAGAATAGGACTAAAGTCCTCACTACCAACCTATCTAATTCCAGGATCGAGCGTG
>NZ_JAUBUN010000030.1:35259-46430 GCF_036702665.1 Microcoleus sp. Aus8_D2 | reverse complement strand
AGGACTTTAGTCCGCCTCCAAGAATAGGACTAAAGTCCTCACTACCAACCTATCTGATGATTTCTGGTTTTTCTATTCGGACGTGATTGCTTACGCAGGAACCATTTCCTTCTCAGTACGCATCCAGTGACGGTGCTGCATAATCGCATCGATGAAAGCCTGAGAAAACTGCCCTAAATCGCCACCGCTAGGACAAATCACCACACCTCGATCGGCTGCCACCTTGCCATTTACCGAGAGATTAACTCCCTTTAAATCTGCACTTGACAACAGATGGATACCTTCACCCGAAGCAGCGATCGCCTTGCAGTGCTTAAAGGCTTCAGTGACGAAATTAATCGCCGAACCTTCTTGTTTCAAGGTATTAATGCTTTGCTTGCCGCCGGGAACGTAAATCGCATCAAACATCACCGAAGCACCAGTCAGAAACGTCATTTCAGCATCAATTTCTTGACCGTTGGCTGTTTTAACTTTGCCGCCGTGCTTCGAGACAATTTTCGCGTGGGCGCCAGATGCGGCTAGCGCTTCCTTCACCGCCATCACCTCGTCGCCGTTGACGCCATCGGCTGCTAAAATTGCAACTTGACGGGATTTAATGGATGTTTTGGGCATCTTGTCGATGCTCAGAGCCGGCGAACTTTTGCCGTGATTGGGAATCACTTCTTTTTCCGGTTCAGGTAGTCCCAATCCGGCTGCAACTTGCTTGGCAAATTCGTGGTCGATGTGGTTGAACAATCCCAAAACTCGCTCTTTGACTTCCTTACTTTGAACTTTGCCTAATTCAAAATGAGCTGCTTTGACAATATGCTCTCTTTCTACTTCAGACATACTGTTGAGAAACAGCGTTGCTTGACTGAAATGGTCTTGAAAACTGTTGCTGCGCTCGCGAATTTTGTGCCCTTCCACTCGTTCTGCATAATGCACGAATCCTCCCATTGTTTCCGGCGACATCATGGGACAACCGCCGCCCAGCGAATTAGGAGCATAGTTGACTTTCGAGGTGTAGATGTTCGATTGCATTACGCCGTCGCGCTGATTGTTGTGGACGGGACAGACGGGACGGTTAATCGGCAATTCCGTAAAGTTGGGACTTCCCAAACGGTGCATTTGGGTGTCGGGATAGGAAAACAATCGACTTTGCAAGACTGGATCGTTGGTAAAGTCAATACCAGAAACTACGTTGCTCGGTTGGAAAGCAACTTGCTCGGTTTCTGCGAAGAAGTTGTCGGGGTTGCGATTGAGTACCATTTTGCCGATCGCCCGCACAGGAACTTCTTCTTCAGGAATCAGCTTAGTGGGATCTAGCAAGTCAAAATCAAACTTAAATTCGTCTGCTTCCTCAACAATCTGCACGCCCAATTCAAACTCGGGATAATCGCCCTTTTCGATCGCATCCCACAAATCGCGACGGCTAAAATCTGGATCTTTGCCGGCGAGTTTTTGTGCTTCATCCCACACCAGGGAATGCACGCCCAAAATCGGCTTCCAGTGGAACTTGACAAAGCGAGATTTGCCTTCGGCGTTGACAAAACGGAAGGTATGCACCCCAAAGCCTTCCATCATGCGGAAGCTTCTCGGTACAGCGCGATCGCTCAATACCCACATAATCATGTGCATCGATTCTGGCATCAATGAAATAAAATCCCAGAAATTGTCATGGGCGGCCGCAGCTTGGGGCATTTCATTATGAGGTTCCGGCTTGATCGCATGAACCAGATCGGGAAACTTAATTCCGTCTTGAATAAAGAAGACGGGAATATTATTTCCTACCAAGTCATAGTTACCTTCTTCAGTGTAGAACTTGACGGAAAAGCCGCGCACGTCGCGGACTGTATCCGCAGAACCGCGAAACCCTGTCACAGTGGAAAATCGGACA
Organism: Microcoleus sp. Aus8_D2; assembly: GCF_036702665.1. NCBI lineage: Bacteria > Bacillati > Cyanobacteriota > Cyanophyceae > Oscillatoriales > Microcoleaceae > Microcoleus > Microcoleus sp. Aus8_D2. The sequence goes on along the minus strand of NZ_JAUBUN010000030.1, from coordinate 44,554 downwards.
AATACGGGAGTTTTCACCGCTGGATCTTGCAGGAATTTGGCTTTAGTTAATTCTGCCAGCGATTCGTAAGGTTGAAAATAGCCGTGCGCGCCAGAGCCGCGCGCGTGAACCACACGTTCGGGAATGCGTTCGCGATCGAAGTGCGCCATTTTTTCGCGCAGGTGAAAGTCTTCGAGCAAAGTCGGGCCGCGCGAACCAGCGTGTACGGAATCATTGGTATTTGTGACACCCACACCTTGATTTGTGGTCAGATTTTCGCCTGCTTCTTGACGAGCGCGATCGAGATCGTTTTGTTTGCTTTGTTCGTTAACGGGAGTACGGTCAGTCATAATTTTTTGGGTAGTAAGATTGTGTTGTTGTCTTTACAAATCAGTCCGCTCATCTCTGCTCGATTACCCACCACAAAACAGGTTTGTAGTGAGAACTTCAGTCCGCAAAACAGGTTTGTAGTGAGGACTTCAGTCCGCAAAATTTCAGGTTTGTAGTGAGGACTTCAGTCCGCAAAACAGGTTTGTAGTGAGGACTTTAGTCCGCAAAACAGGTTTGTAGTGAGGACTTTAGTCCGCAAAATTTCCCAAAGCCGATCGCACTCCTACAAAAACTGCTATTGCAGTCGATCGCACCCACAAGATATAAATCAATACGCTGGGGATAAAAGAGTCTGGGAGACCAAACCCTGTATGACAAAAAATCGTCAACCCAAGCGTATTTATGGGAGCAAGCCGAATGCCTGCACCACAAGAATTATGAGAAATATCTATTTCTTAGCCGAACCCGGTTCAGTCAGTTGGCGGTGCACTTGGGCCTTGAGAGTATCGGGCAAAATTTTGCTGGCTGCGCCCATAATCTTAGTTTTGAGCGAACCTGCAATAATCTGATCTTGACCTGCCATCAAAGCCTCAAAACCCTGCTTAGCAACTTGGGCCGGATCGTCTTTCTCGTCCGCACCGACATTGGTATCGTCCATTTCGGCGCGGTGGAAGAAGTTGGTATCGGTGGGCCCCGGCATCAGGGCGGTGACAGTGACGCCCGTGTCTTTCAACTCGTTGCGCAGCGCCTGCGAGAAGGATTGGATAAACGCCTTTGATGCTGCGTAGACTGCCTCAAACGTCCCCGGCATCAGGGCTGCAATCGACGAAGTGAACAGAATCCGTCCCTGACCGCGATCGACCATATCCTTCACTACCCGTTTAGCCAGATGCACGGAGGATACGACATTGAGCTCGATCAGATTCAGTTCGTCTTTCAAGTCAGTTTCGCGTGCAAAGTCGCCGCCGACACCGACACCTGCGTTAATGGCGATCGCATCTACCGATCGACCAGTCGCCTTAATCTTGTCGTAGAGGGTCTCTACGCCTTCGTAGGTAGCAAGGTCTGCCTGCACCGTCTCCACCTGCGCGCCCAGCTTCTCAAAGGCTTGAGCGGCTTCGTTGATGCTCGGGCCGGTCGCCGTGACTAGCAGGTCGAAGTTGTGTCGGGCGAACTGTTTGGCGAGTTCGTAGCCGATGCCGTTAGAGGCACCAGTCACGACAGCCAAGGGCCGGGTTAACGAACTGTCCATAACCTCCAAACTCCTGTTTAACTCTCTACCAGAAAATCTGTGGAGTATAAGCTTTCAACTCCTACAATCCTAGGGAAGTGGCAGTGCAATTGCATCTTTCCAAAGAGGTACTGATATTGTTGTGTTTGAGATACTAGGCTGTGCGAAATAATTAAAAGTTGAGGGCCAGCAAGCGGGGTCGAGCGGTGAGGTATTCGGACATTTCCCCCAACTTTTTTTGCATCGGGCTGCAATCTTCGGCGCTGCGTAAAATTGAGATCAAGCATTCTGCCGATCGCATCCTGCCCTTAAATCACCAAATCCGTAATTAACGGCAAATGATCGGAACCGACATTGCTACCAGTATGAACCTTCAACACACCAATTTCTTTGCTGACTAGGAAATGATCGATCGGAATGTACAGCAGCGGCATAAAAGTCGGCCAAGTCGGTAACAGCCCAAAGCCCGATCGCGCATTGCGAAGTTTTCCGGTATTTACCATATTTTTGTAGAACGGCGACCACATTGTGGTATTGAAGTCCCCAACCACCACCAGCGGATTTTTGACTTGGGCGGCATACTCGCCGATGGCTGCTAGTTGTTGGTTGCGATCGATAAAACTGTGCTGTTTGATAGGGACAGACGGATGAACCAGCAGCAGAGAAATAGTTTTGTCTTGAAATTTCACATCCGCAGACAGGCTCCTTCTTTGCTGGGAAAAAGCTTGAACAGCAGCATTTTCTAAAGGCAGCTTGCTGTAGATGGTGCTACCAAATGCCTCAGATTCTTGTTGCCGGCAAGAGTAAGGAAAAATTTCGCTTAAAACCGCTAACTCGCGAGCCCAAGTTGTGCTGACTTCTACAAAAACTGCGATATCTGGTTGTTCAGCTTTAACCAGAGATATTACATCAGCATATCGCCGATTACCTGTTAAAACATTTGAATGCAAAATCCGCAGGTGTTGTCCGGGAGTTGCTCCGGCAAAGGCGGGCGCTGGAAAATACCAAGGAACAATTTCTGCCAAATTAATGATGATGCAAAATGTGCTTACCAGCCACCATCTTTTTTTTGAGCGCACCAGAGCGAAGAATATAAAAGTAGAGAAACCAACGATTAGATATTGTAGTTTAAAATGAGAATTTAACTCAAAAATCAGGTTTGATTCTCCCAGAAAACCTGCAATTGACAAGATTGCATTGACAATCGCTGCGGCAATAAACCATTTTAAAATTGCGTGCCTCAAACTAATAATTTTGTGATTGCTGCCATGCAGCACCGTCCATTTGAGCTTAATTTTGAGGTCGTTGGTAATCGGCAATTTATCAATTTCTATTACCAGTTGTTCCGGCTGTTCCAACTCTCGCCGCTTCTGATAAAATCTCACCAGCAAGCTATCTACTATAAAATAACTAAAATAATTGGCAACAAATCCTATAAATACCAACACACCTAAACTGATCGGCATACTCAAGGAAGCGCTTACCTTGAGCAAACCCGACCAAGCGGCCGCATCACCTGTTTTACCAGTAGCTTTTATGGCAATAAATAGGATTAAAGCAGGCAATCCGATGGTGATTGTGTTTCTGATGAGTCTGTCCATTATATAATTTTGGATTTGAGATTTGAGATGGCAATGAATAGAACTATTGCAAAATTAGAAAACTATTTTGAAATGCATCTGCGTTTATCTGTGTTTATCTGCATTATATCTGCGGTTAACTGGCTTTATCAAAAATTTATGCAATTTTGTCTAATGATTCATTCAGTTTATCGCGTGTGGATGGCGCACCGAATTGACTATATCCAGGCTTGAACAAATCGGATCATCTTTAAATTTCATAGATTTCTAACGGTAAGTTATCTGGGTCTCTAAAAAAGGTAAACCGTTTTTCTGTAATCTCGTCAAAGCGAATTTCTTCGACTTCTACTTGTTGCGATTTTAAGTAAGCAACGGATGCTTCTATATCCTCGACTGCAAAAGCCAAATGTCTCAAACCGCAAGCTTCAGGATTGTTCACTCTTTTGGGAGGATGCGGAAATGAGAACAGCTCAATCATCGCGTCGCCGTTTCCGACTTGCAAATCTAGTTTGTAAGAATTCCTCTCGCTGCGGAAAGTTTCTTTGATAATGGAACATCCCAAGACTTCTACATAAAATTTCTTGGACTTTCCGTAATCCGAGCAAATAATCGCGACATGATGTATTGCTTTTATTTTCATCTTAAACAAGTTAGTTGCGTTTTTCCAACAGCACAGCACGCTACTGACAATTATATTTGACTTCCAGCAAAACCTGCTAATACCATTTTCCCCAAATAATGGAACTGTCGCCCCGTGCTCCAAACCCTTATCCAGTAAATCATCTCCAATCTAAAATCTAAAATCTAAAATCTAACATGGTCTAACTGAAGGGCGATCGCCCTTTGTTTTCCCCCATCCAAATCTTAATCGGTAAAATTCTGCAAAAAAAAGCACCCCACTTTGATAAAATGAGAGTTTTGCACTCACTCACCCCATTTGCATCTCAAGGAGACAAGCACTATGGCCCGTATGTATTACGACACCGACGCCAACCTAGACCTCTTAGCCAACAAAACAGTTGCTATCATTGGCTACGGTTCCCAAGGACACGCCCACGCCCTCAACCTCAAAGACAGCGGCATGAATGTCATTGTCGGTTTGTATCCCGGTAGCAAATCTGCCGCCAAAGCCACCGACGCAGGTTTAACTGTTCACCCGGTAGACAAAGCAGCCGCAGCCGCTGACTTCATCATGATTTTGTTACCCGATGAAGTTCAAAAAACTATTTACAAAGAACAAATCGAACCGAACCTTTCAGCAGGAAATGTTTTAGCATTTGCTCACGGTTTTAACATTCACTTCGGCCAAGTTGTCCCCCCAGCCGACGTAGACGTAGTAATGGTAGCGCCCAAAGGCCCCGGACATTTGGTGCGCCGGACTTACGAACAAGGCGAAGGTGTTCCGAGTTTGTTTGCAGTATATCAAGATGCTTCCGGCCAAGCGCGCGATCGGGCAATGGCCTATGCTAAAGGTATCGGCGGCACCAGAGCCGGCATCCTCGAAACCACTTTCCGCGAAGAAACAGAAACCGATTTGTTTGGCGAACAAGTAGTTTTGTGCGGCGGTTTGAGCGCCTTAATTAAAGCTGGATTTGAAACCTTAGTTAACGCTGGATACCAACCGGAATTAGCTTATTTTGAATGTTTGCACGAAGTTAAACTTATCGTTGACTTAGTAGTAGAAGGAGGCCTCGCCAAAATGCGCGACAGCATCTCCAATACCGCAGAATACGGCGATTTAACTCGCGGCCCCCGCATCGTCACCGATGACACCCGCGCCGAAATGCGTAAAATTCTTAGCGAAATTCAATCCGGCCAATTTGCTCGCGAATTTGTTCTGGAAAACCAAGCCGGCAAACCGGGCTTTACCTCCATGCGCCGTCAGGAAGCAGAGCATCCGATTGAAGAAGTTGGTAAAGATTTGCGCGCTATGTTTAGCTGGTTGAAAAAGCAGGCTTAATCGATTTTGGATTTGAGATTTTAGATTTTAGATTTTTCGTTTTATCTAATATCTAAAATCGCCAATCTAATAGTAATTGTCAAAACTCGGGGAGCATCTCTTTTTTGAAAAAAGCATTTTTATTATAGTGCTGTAGAGAGCTCGCGAGTCTTGCACTGATCGCGAGCTCTCTACAGCACTATGAAATGCTAAACTGAGATACTCCCAGTAGTCCTAGGGTGTGTCGGCAGGAAAAATCCCTAAATTAAGAAATAGAATGTCACAGCGACGCACCTAACAACCAAATCCCAGACATAAAACCAACACTCATGCAACAGACAAAAATCATTCAATAAGTTCTTCCTTCTTCCTTATTCCTTCTGTCCACTGCTTTCGGAGTCAACTGTCACAGGTCACAGGTCACAGGTCACAGGTCAAAACTATCGACTAGGGTTTTTTTGCAAGTCCTCAATCTCCTTATCCCTTTGCTTATTTACATCTTTCGGCTTCACCCATGAAGGCCACAACCCGACGAAGAACTTTCTACTTGCTAAGCTGGTATCTCTTACAGGTTTGGGGAGAAAAGTTAAACTGTCACCGTAAAGGGTAAACAGGGCTATAAACAGAACCACTAGCGGGATAAGATTTTTTTTAGACATGGCAGTTTGGGCTTTGAGTTTATAAAAGTCCTTTTCTATATTTTGCCCTCGCAGCGACAAAAAATATCAGCAACGGCTCAAGAAAAATAAAGCGCTGGGCGAAGCGGGCGCCGATACAACAGGAAAGGCTGCTAAGTCGCAATATGGTGTCCGATCGAACTACAACTATAAAATAGGTTGGTAGTGAGGAATGCAAGTCCTCAGATTTGGAAGAGGACTTGCATTCCTCACTACAAACACCATTATTTTTGGTGAGGATGCACCTATTCCGATCCCCCCTAACCCCCCTTAATAAGGGGGGGACAAGATTTCGAGCTTTCTTCCTCCTCCAAGCAGAATGACTAATGACTAATAACTAATAACTAATGACTAATGACTCATGACTCATGACTCTGCTGAATAAAAGTTTGCACGATTGCATTAGTTTCCGGGGAAATTCCTGTTACCAGGCGCACCGGAATTGCATTTGTAGAAGCAAATTGTGCGTATTCTGGGGTGAGAAAGATTGCATATTTGTCTGCTTCTGCCGTTAGTTGAGCGGCACTGGCCAGACTGATAGCTTTAATATAATTGCGTATGCTAACGGCTTGCTCGCCGACAACTTCGTCGCCAGTCATTACTGTGATCGGTCTGCTAACTTGGTCTAAGGTTGTACTCGGATCTTTGACGCTTAAGTGGGTTCCTCCTACAAAGCCGACTAGCCATTTGGGAGCGGTAATCTTTTGGAAGCAGGCAATTTGTTCGACTAAGGCGGGTGTGGTTTTGTCGGCTGAAGATGCTACTATTAATGTGGGAATTTGAATGGCACTTAAACCTGTTTCTCCAAATAGTAATGATGTTGTGGGATTCATGGCGATCGCCCTTTTAATCCTAGCATCCCGCAATTGATACCGTTCTTGGGGCAATCGGGCCGCCGCGCACTGAATGCCTTCGCCCAAGCTAAACCCGATTAAGTCGCCCTGACAGCGCTGTTTGATCCCGGTCAATTGCAGTTCGGCGCCGGCTACGGACAAGGCTGTGGCGCCACCGAAGGAATAGCCAATTATCATCGATCGCTCGATCGCAATTTTCCCCTGCAAGTTATCATCAGTTTGGTTCAACTTGGCCAGTTCATCCAGCACAAAACTGATATCTTTAGGACGGTCTAAAAACTCCTGAGCAGCTAGCAACCGAGACTTACCCGCGATCGCAGCATTGGTATTCGTCTCGTTGCTTCCCGGATGTTCTACAGCAGCTACCACATAGCCGTAAGACGCCAAATGCTCGGCTAAGTAGCGCAAATCCGTGCGTACCGAGCCCAAACCGTGAGAAAAGACGATCGTCGGTTTGTCAGCAGTCGCGGCTCTCGACCAGTAGACATCAACCGGAATAGGTCGATTGCGGGCGCTATCGTTCAAATCTAGCTTTAGTACCCGCACGGAATTCGGCCCTGACTGGGTTGGATCGAAAGGCGGGTTAAACGCGGGTTTAACCGCCGCTAACTGAGGTGCGATCGCCGCCATAAACCTCTGAGTTTGCCAAAAACCCGAGTTCAAATTGCTTAAAACTGCGAAAGCTCGATCGAGATCCACCACAAGCGGCGAATTCGGGTAAGATTCAATAAAACTCAATACAGATAAGCCTTCCGGCGCGTTCGCTCCCAGCACCAAGGCCGCTCGCAGTGCTTCCACACCCGCACCGTCGGAGCGGGGTATGACTGTAGTCAAATCCGTCAGGATCGCAGTCCCGATGCGCGTATTTAGCAAGTTGCTCAAGCCGACTACATTGAGGGGAATTTTGGCTTTGAGCGCTCCCAAAATTTGACTGCGCTGTGCCTCAGACAGCAGATTAGCGTATGCTTGTAGTCTGGCGGGGACTTTTCCTGTTTTTGCAAGTTCGCGCAAATCTGCAACGGATATTGACGACTCTAAAATACCTTTGCGGACAACAACCGTTTCTGCTGCTTTTACAGGGGATGTCGCGCTGCTGAAAGTGCCGAGCGCGATCGCGCTACAAACACTCGCCACTGAGGAAAACCATCTTAAATTTGGTGTGATGCTCATTTTTAGCTGATTGAACTAGAGGGATATCACTATATTCTCAGAATTGTCCCAGATACCGATAAATTGTGTTCAGGTGCTGATAAATTGTCTCGGAGTGCGATCGCAATTGGTGAGTTTGCAGGAGTGCGATCGCCAATTTCTGTAAACATATTTAATTCCCGCTCAATCATCATGCTCATAGTTCCTCATTTTCCGCCAAAAACAACCATATTTAACTTTTTTACCGCCCAATATGACTGATGATTTAACCTAATATGACTGAGAATTTAACTAAACAGCGGCAGCGGACGACTCAACCTGTTTTGTAAACTTTTGGCATCTCAAATTTAAGGTCGTGCCACCCGTTTCACAACAGGTTTAACCGTCGTGCTAAAGTAAGCTATAAAATCTGGAAAAAAAATCATGAGTTTTATAAGCAACATTCCCATAGTTGATGGCATTCAGCTTGCTGATGCCAACCCCGCTCAAGCAGATACTGTCAACTACACCGTCACTTTTAATCAAAGTGTTACCGGAGTAGATATCGCAGACTTAACCCTGAACTCGACCGGAGTAACGGGTGCAAGTATCGCAGCAGTTACAGGTAGCGGTGCATCCTACAATGTCAGTGTTAACACTGGTCAAGGATCTGGCACCGTCGGATTAAATCTCGTCGATAATGACTCGATTAACAATTCCCTACTTATACCCTTAGGTGACGTAGGTCAAGGCAACGGCAACTTTATGGGGCAAAATTATACTATTGATAAAACTCCCCCCACAGTCAGCTTTGACCCAGTTACTCCAGATCCGCGCAACACCAGTGTTAGCAAAATTCCTATTACTTTCAGCGAACCTGTAACTAACTTTAACACAGCCGCTCTCACTCTCACTAACAATGGAGTAGTTGTTCCTCTCACAGGTGCTACCCTAAACACTAGCGACAATACTAATTGGACTTTAGACAACTTGACGGGATTGACCGGTGGCGACGGCAATTACCAACTCTCTCTGACTGCTGCTGGTTCTGGTATTGTCGATCGAGCCGGCAACGCTCTCAACACAAATGCTAGCGATATCTGGAGTGCCGACTTCACGGCCCCGACTGCCGCTACCAGCTTAAGTAACATCAACGCAGCAGGTGGAAATGCTTACAACTTCACTGTCACTTATACCGACAATACAGCCATTAATGTCAGTACCTTAGATAGTAAGAATATCTTGGTCGCAGGCCCGGATGGCAAAACCCAACAGGCCACTCTGGTAAGTTTCACACCCGTAGGTAACGGCACTCCCCGCACGACCACCTACTCGTTCGTGCCCCCCGATGGCACGTGGGATACGGCAGATAATGGCACTTACACAGTACAGCTACAACCTCAACAGGTCAGCGACACTGTTGGTAATTTTGATGTAGCTGGCAATTTGGGAACTTTTACAGTCGATATTGCACCGATCGTCCCGCCGACACCGCCGACGCCGATCGTCCCGCCGACACCGCCGACGCCGATCGTCCCGCCGACACCGCCGACGCCGATCGTCCCGCCGACACCGCC
>NZ_JAUBUN010000030.1:0-35159 GCF_036702665.1 Microcoleus sp. Aus8_D2 | reverse complement strand
GACACCGATCGTCCCGCCGACACCGCCGACACCGATCGTCACACCGCCGAAGCCAATTGTCACGCCGCCGACGCCGACACCGATTGTCACACCGCCGACGCCGACATCAATTGTCACGGCGACGCCTGCACCAAAACCGATCGTCTCACCAACACCGACGCCTGCACCGATTGACAGATCGACGGCGGTATCGACGGCGATCGACACACTGACATCACTTGTCACCTCGCTCTTGGGATCGATCGGCACACCGACTCCCGCACCGACGCCCGCACCGACTGGAACATCTGCGACGGCGACACCGATGCGGACACCGATCGCGATCGCAACACGAACACCTGTGTTTACCGAGCCACCAACTTCTGCACGCACAATCAGCGATTGTCCGTCTGGGAAAATGCCGATCGGGCGATCGACATCAGCGCCAGCATCAACTCCGATGTCTGTGAACCGCCAGCCTGAGCATGGATATGACCCCCTAACTTGTCCTCAGAAAAATCAAGTCAATTACCGCAGCAACAATCCAGCCCCGACGACTTGCAAGCCGGCGCTGACTCCCAAAGCGCCGACTGCCAAGCCGATCGCACATTCAGCACCTAATTGCAATTCTCTTGGGGGCGATCGGGATAACGATGACTTCTTAATCGGCAGCCCTAGAAATACCAACTGTGGCAGTCAACAGAGCGATCTGCTCCTAACTACCAAGTTTTCTTTGTTGGGTGCATCCTGTACTCCTGGAACTCCGCAACAATCCACATTGAATAATGTTCATAGTTTTGGTCTGACAACTCAGTTGCAATTTGGGCATTCAACATTAGTAAATACCGCATCTCAATGCCATATTCGCTTGATTTAGTAAGGCAATTGATTGCTACACAATTAAGTAGCTAGGTCAAAAAAGTTACCTGAAGCCCAAATCGTGACACAATACGGATACATGGATAAAAACATCATTAATTTATCCATGTATCCGTTTAATTCTATTTTTGTGTGTTTTTATTTATTAGTTTACTTGTCATATCCTGGACGGTCGATTACCATTAATATAGTAGGGGCCGGTGAGCCAACAATATCTGCCAATAATTTACAATCTCAAAAACCCGCCCCGACCGAGGTATCGCGGTCAATCGATCGTCCAGGATATGATATCGTTTCTGCCGACCTCGGCATCATAATTTTCCTGTGCGATCGTCCCAAGCGCATCATATCGTTTCCGCCAGTCTTTAAAAAATCAATTTACCTCAGCTATCAGGAGGATTTCAATGAATACACTGACACTTCCCGGCTACAAAATCACCACCTCAATCTCCGACGGGTTCAATACCAGCGTTTACCGGGGAATTAGACAGTCAGACGAAGAACCAGTCATCATCAAAATCCTCAAGGCAGAATTTCCCACCCTCGAACAAATTACCCGCTTAAAAAACGAATATAAAATTACTCAGCATTTACACGCAGACAGCATCGTCAAATATTACAGCCTCGAAACGTATCAAAACCGTCTCGCCCTGATTTCAGAAGATTTTGGCGGCAACTCCCTGGGTCAAATCATCTCAAAAAAGCTTGACTTAACAGCATTTTTAAACATTGGCATTCAGCTAGCATCAGCACTCAACTCGCTGCATCAAAACGGCATCATCCACAAAGACATCAAACCATCCAACATTATCATCAACCTGGAAACAGGAACAGTTAAACTCACCGACTTCAGTATCGCTTCCCGGCTGAGCAAAGAAACTCCCCAAATTAACAGCACTAACTTAGTTGAAGGTACAGTCGCCTATATGTCTCCCGAACAAACCGGGAGAATGAACCGCACCTTAGATTATCGCAGCGATTTCTATTCCCTCGGCGTCACATTTTACGAAATGCTGACAGGCGAATTGCCGTTTAACAGCAACGATATTTTAGAACTCGTACACTGTCATATTGCCAAACATCCCGCGCCACCTTGTGAATACAGCAGGAATCCAGAAAATAGCGATAAGATTCCGCAAGTTGTTTCGGATATTGTGATGAAGCTGTTGGCAAAAAATGCCGAAGATAGGTATCAAACTGCGGAGGGAATTCAAGCAGATTTAGAAAAGTGTTTGAATTCTTGGCAGACAACTGGGGAAATTGCTGATTTTGTACCGGGACAGTTCGATCGATCGCCACAACTGTCAATACCTCAAAAACTTTACGGGCGAGAAGCTGAAGTCGATCGCCTCCTAGCTGCTTTTGAACGAGTTAGCGGAATTTATCACGCGCAACCGTCAGAAAATGCGGAAAATCTCGTTCCTACTCCCCAAAGCGAAATAGTCCTAGTTTCCGGTTATTCTGGCATTGGCAAAACCGCCATTGTTAATGAAGTTCACAAGCCAATTGTGCGACAGCGCGGCTATTTTATCAACGGCAAATTTGACCAATTTAAGCGCAACATTCCCTATGCGGCTTTGATTCAAGCTTTCCAGTCCTTAATCGGGCAGTTGCTGACTGAAAGCCGCGAAAAATTGCAAGCTTGGCGAGAAAAGTTAGCGGCGGCTTTGGGTATAAATGGTGCAGTGATTGTTGATGTAATTCCAGAGATTGAACTAATTATTGGCAAACAGCCGGAAGTGCCACAACTGGGGGCTGCGGAATCTCAAAATCGGTTTAATCGAGTCTTCCAAGAGTTTATCGGCGTTTTCACTCGTCAAGAACATCCGCTGGTACTCTTTTTAGATGATTTGCAGTGGGCTGATTCGGCATCGCTGAATTTAATGCAGTTGTTGGTGGGCAATTCGGAAAGTCAATATCTGCTTTTGATCGGTGCTTATCGGGATAATGAAGTTAATCCGACTCATCCACTCGTGCAGGCGATCGACCAAATCGACAAAACGGGTACTCCCGTACATCATATCGTATTGCAACCGCTGGATTTCGCCAATGTCCACGAATTAATCGCCGATACCCTCACCGCTAACGACAAGCTGAGATTGCTGGCTGAGTTGATTTTCAACAAAACGGGCGGCAATCCTTTCTTCATCACGCAGCTTTTGCAAGCGCTTTATCAAGATAATCTGCTACACTTTGAATTTAGTAGCGGTTGCTGGCAGTGGGATTTAGCAGAGATTCAGGCGATCGGCATTACGGACAAAAGTGTCGTCGAATTGGTAGCCAGCCGCATCGAAAAACTGCCGCAAACCACGCAACAAGTGTTAAAATTGGCGGCTTGTATTGGCGACAAATTTACCCTCGACGTGTTGTCAATTGTCAGCGAAAAATCCCAGGCGCAAGCAGCTAGCGAACTCTGGGCGGCGCTACAAACTGGATTGGTTCTCCCATTAAGCAATGCTTACAAGATTCCGCTGGTTGGAGACTGGGGATTGGAGAATTTGCCGGGGCGGGCACAGGGGGGGCAGGCACGGGGGCACTGCCCCTACGAAGAATCCAAAATTGGCTACAAATTCCTGCACGACAGAGTACAACAAGCAGCTTATTCCCTGATTCCCGAGCAAGAAAAGCAAGCAACGCACCTCAAAATCGGTCAACTACTGCTCGAAAATACTCCCCCCTCCGAGATTGAAGAAAATGTCTTTGATATTGTCAATCAACTGAATGTCGGCGTTGAATTTATCACGCAAAAAGCCCAAAGATATCAACTGTCAAACCTGAATTTAATCGCAGGCAAAAAAGCTAAAGCATCCAATGCTTACGAAGCTGCTGTCAGGTATTTGAATGTCGGTTTGGAACTGATTACCTCCCCTCAATCTCCCGTTAGTGTACAGTCAAGTTGGCAGACTGATTATGACTTGACGCTGAACCTGCACGTAGAAGCAGCCGAAGCCGAATATCTAAATACTAACTTTGGGCGATCGCAAGAATTAGCTGATATCGTGTTGCAACAAGCTACAAATCTGCTTGACAAAATTAAAGGTTACGAACTGCAAATCCAGTCTTATATTTTTCAAAAGCAGCTTTTACAAGCCATAGATACTGGTTTACAAACTTTGGGAATACTGGGACTTTCCCTATCAGAAATCCCCCCAGAGGGTCTGGCTGGAATTAAGTTACCTCCACTTGAGAGACTAAACCAAATTCCAGTAATAACTGATGGCTATCAGTTGGCTATCATGCGGATACTTGCGATGCTGATTTCTCCGGTTTTTATCGCAAAATCAGAATTATTGCCACAGCTTATCTTAACCATGGTCAATTTTTCTTTGGAATGGGGTAATTCAGCAATTGGGGCGATCGCCTATAGTTGGTATGGTGTCCTGCTGACTGCGGCATTTGGAGAGATAGATGCTGGATATCATTCTGGACAGCTAGCTTTGAAGCTATTAGAAAAATTAAACGCCAAACAAATTAAATGTAGAGTATATATCACTTTTTACGCTTTCATATGGCACTGGAAAGAACATACCAAAGATACAGTTTTACCTTTAATAGATGCCATGCAAATCGGATTAGAAACAGGAGATATAGAATATAGTGTTTACGCTAGCTACAACAGTTGTATAAGTATGTTTTGCATTGGAGAAACCCTAAGCAATGTAGAGCAAAAACAATTGGAATACTTTGCTTTAGCACAGCAACTAAAACAAGAACTTGCCAAAGACTTACTGGAAATATGGGGACAACTTCTTCTAAACTTACAAAAAAAATCTGCAAATAAATTTCATGTAGCAGATGAAAGTCTTAATGAAAAAGAAATGTTGTCTCGACTCAAAAAAACAAATAACAACATGGGAATTTTTAATTTCCATTGTGCTAATACAGTCAATCATTACTTTTCAATAAGATACGTGGAAGCTGTCGCAAACGCATCTTTGGCTGCCGAATATTCACAAGCAGTTGTTGGCTTTCCGATCGTCTGCACGCACAATTTTTACTATTCCCTATCACTCCTCGCTGCGTATCGAACTGCTGACAATACAGAACCAGAAAAATACTTAATGCAAGTAGTAGCGAATCAAGCAAGAATGCAGCATTGGGCGCATCACGCCCCCATGAATTACCAGCACAAGTACGACTTGGTACAAGCAGAAACAGCGCGGATTTTAGGTAAAAATTGGGAAGCAGCAGATTATTATGACAAAGCCATTCAAGGAGCAAAAGAGCAGGGATACATCCAAGAAGCAGCACTCGCCAACGAACTTGCAGCCGAGTTTTATTTGGGTTGCAACAAAGACAAAATCGCTCAAGTCTATCTCACAGAAGCCTACTACGGTTACATCCACTGGGGAGCCATAGCCAAAGTCAAAGATTTAGAAGCCCGATATCCCCAATTAGTCGCCCAAACCCTCAACCGAGAAACCAAAACCCGCAATTTAACTGTCACGGCCACGACAACAACCACCAGCAGCGATTTTGGCAAAACCTTAGATATCGGCACATTCATCAAAGCATCTCAAGCTATTACCAGCGAAATTGTCCTGGATAAATTGCTCGCCAGTTTAATCAAAATTTTGTTGGAAAATGCCGCCGCTCAAAAAGCAGTGCTGATGCTGTACAAAGATGATAGTCTTTTGATACAAGCCACCTGTACGGCAGAGCAAAATCAAACCACCGTCTTGCAATCCCTGCCCGTTGAAATTAGTTCGGATTTGCCCGTCTCGATTGTAAACTATGTTGCCCGAACTCAAAAAGACTTGGTTTTAAACAGTGCAGTATCAAACGGCTTGTTTACCGCAGATCCGTATATTGTCAGCAGTCAGCCCAAGTCAATTCTTTGCAATCCCGTCATCTATCAGGGCCAACTCACAGGGATTCTTTACCTCGAAAATAACTTAGCAGCGGGTGCATTTTCTCCCGAAAGATTGCAAGTTTTAAAAGTGCTGACTTCTCAAGTCGCCATCGCCCTGGAAAATGCTAAACTCTACGCACAAGCCCAAGAAAAGTCACAGCAGCTAGAACAATCTTTGCACAAGTTGCAGCAAACCCAAGCTCAACTCGTGCAAACGGAAAAAATTTCAAGTTTGGGGCAGTTGGTAGCAGGAGTTGCTCACGAAGTCAATAATCCCGTGGGCTTTATTTCTGGGAATCTCCACCACGCTAATGATTATGTACGAGACTTGATTTGCATTGTCAATCTTTACCAGCAGCACTATCCCAATCCTGTGTCGCCAATTGTGGAAGCAGCAGAAGATATTGAACTCGATTATCTGATGGAAGATTTGCCGAAAATGCTGGGTTCTATGCAGCTAGGAACCGATCGCATTCGTGATATCATGCAATCATTGCGGAACTTCTCGCGCGTTGACGGCAACGACAAAAAATCTGCCGACATTCACGCAGGTATCGAGAGCACGTTAATGATTTTACAGCACCGCTTGAAAGCTAATGCGGAACGTCCGGCGATTCAAGTGATTAAGGAATACGGTGACTTACCTGCGGTTGAGTGCTACAGCGGACAACTCAATCAGGTGTTTATGAATTTGCTCGGAAATGCGATCGATGCTTTGGATGAGTCGAATCGCGATCGCGCTTACGCTGAAATTGCAAAGCATCCGAATATTATCACAGTTTGCACCGAAGTCAAGGAAAGTTCGGCAGCGGATTTTGTAACGGATGTAGCGGATGTAGCGGATGTAGCGGATGTAAGAGGCGACAAGACTGAGAGTTTTGCGGTGATTCGGATTAAGGATAATGGGCGGGGGATGGCTGAAACCACGCGGTGTAAATTGTTTGACCCGTTTTTTACTACTAAGCCGGAGGGGAAAGGGACGGGATTGGGTTTGTCGATTAGCTATCAAATTGTAGTCGAAAAGCACGGTGGTGCGATCGAGTGTATTTCGGAACCGGGAAAAGGTGCAGAATTTGTCATCACAATTCCCTTAAATTAGGCAATCTTAACCGGTTCGTAGTGAGGACTTTAGTCCGCATCCGGTTCGTAGTGAGGACTTTAGTCCGCATCAAAGAAAGGACTAAAGTCCGAACGATCAAACCTATTTAAAATCCAAAACCGGGAAAGGTTTCGCCGCTTCTATCTGCGCTGCTAAAGCAATTAAAGTTGCTTCCGCCGCCGGTCGCCCGATAATTTGAATTCCCACCGGCAAACCGTTATCATCTAAGATGGCTGGAAGTGCGATCGCAGGTAAACCGCTAGCATTAAACGGCGGACAAGGAGCAACCCAATTAATAATCCGCTGCAAAGTTTCCTCACAACTCAAATCTGCCCACTCACCAATCCCAATTGGCGAGTGCATATAAGTTGGCAAAACTAACACATCAAAATTTTCAAAGAATCCCACAATCCGCCGTGAAATCACCTGCATTTGATTCACCGCCCGCAAATATTCCCCAGCCGCAACAGTCCTTTCCAACAACCAGCGATTCATCGGTTCCAAAACCTTGCCTGGAATGCCGCTTGCACCCGCCCCAGACTGCCAAATTACCGTAAATGGTTCAATTAAACCGGTAAAATCCGGGCAGCCCGGTTCGACATCGTGACCCAAATCTGTCAGTAATTTTACGGTATCGAGTACCGCTTGCTGACACACAGGCGCGGCCTCGCCCACGGGGGCAATACTGGTAGAAAAAGCTATTCGCAGTTTGCCCAACTTTTCGCCGGCAGCCTCTAAAAACGTGGGATTTGGGTCTGGCAGCCAGTACGGATCGCCGGTGGTGTAGCCTGACATTACGTCCAACAGGGCGGCGGCGTCAGCGACGGTGCGGGCGAGAGGGCCGTTGGCAGAAATTCCGCTCAGATAATCTCCGACTGGTGCCCAGGAAACTCGCCCGCGTGACGGTTTAATGCCCACTAAACCGCAGGCGGAAGCTGGGCCTCGGATCGAACCGCCGCCGTCTGAACCTTGGGCGATCGCGCATAAACCCGCCGCTACGGCCGCCGCTGAGCCGCCGCTGGAACCTCCGGGCGTGTAGTCTAAATTCCAGGGATTGCGCGCGGGCCGGAAACCTGGGGGCTCGGTGTAAGGCAATGAGCCAATTTGAGAGGTTGCTGTTTTGCCCAGAATGTTAAATCCGGCTGCTTCGATCCGCCAGACTACTGACTCGTTGTAGGGAGATATGTTACCGTGCAAAGCCTGAACTCCGTAGGTACACGGAATGCCGGCAACTGGTGTCAAGTCTTTGATGCCGATCGGCACTCCGAAAAAAGGTGGCAATTCCTCTGACTTGTTTAAGCCTGCTAGGTGTTCGGTTTGCGCTGTCGCCAGCTCGATCGCCCGATCGGCCGTTACTGTGAAATAACTACCAAGCTGATGGTTGAATCGATCGATCCGTTCCAAGTACACATTGGCAATTTCTAGGGGCGAAATTTCCCGAGCGCGGATCGACTTCGCCAAATCCAGGGCTGAACTAAAAGCCCGATCGACAGAATTCATACGTGTAAGTCCTCAATAGTTCGGCAAAGTATCTATTTATACATTTTCTTGAGAAAAAGTCTTTCCCTTTAAAAAAATTTTGAAAAATGTCGAAAATCCATATTCGATTGTAGGGCTAGAGCGATCGCCCGCGTGCAAACAGCAGAATATTTCCTTACTGCGACCCCCTCTTGAGATAAACTGATCTGAACAGTTAAGCTTTTGTGCAAGAAACGCACTTCGGGCGATCGGCATCGTCCAACTTCCACAAATCATCTGTTCGAGTCAGCCTTCTCACCAAATTAAGGTAGCGCATATGACACAACAGCATCCGCCAGCTCCTCGTCCGCCCGTACCCGGAGCTCCCCCACCCCCAGGGCTGCCGCGCCCTCCAGCTCCAGGTATTCCCAGAGCAGCAGGAATGCCACCAGCACCGCCCCCCGCACCCGCAGCGCCACCCGCAGCGCCGCCATCGGCACCAGCACCCCAATCAACCGCCACACCTAAAAATTCCAGCAACAACAAAATTCCAACTTTAAAAGAGTTGGTAATGCGAGCCAAAGAAGAAGGAGTATCGGATCTTCACCTCGGAGTCAACGAATTCCCGCGCTTCCGAAACCGGGGCGAGATAGCCGACATCGGCTATCCACCGTCGGATTTAGATACGTTTTTTGGCTGGCTGCGCGAGTGCATGAGCGATGAAGAAATTGAAATTTTCCAAAAAACCCTAGACTTTGACGGCGCTTTCGACTTCGGCTTCGTCCGCATTCGGATCAGTTGCATGGACTCCTTGGCCGGCCCGGCGATGGTGCTGCGGCTAATTCCTGCCAAAATATTGACAATGGAGGAATTAAACCTGCCGCAAGTCTTTAAGAAAATATGTGGCTACCACAAAGGGCTGATTTTGGTGACGGGCCCCACAGGTTCGGGCAAATCTACCACCTTGGCCGCCATGATCGACTACATCAACAAAAATAAAGCCTACAACATCATCACGATCGAAGACCCGGTAGAATTCGTACACGAAAGCAAAAAATCCTTGATCAAGCACCGGGAAGTGGGCAGACACACGCTCAAGTTTATGAATGCTCTCAAAGGCGCTCTGCGGCAAGACCCGGATATGCTGCTAGTAGGAGAAATTCGGGACAGAGAAACGGTGGAAATCGCCCTCAAAGCCTCTCAGACAGGTCACTTAGTTGCAGGAACCCTGCACACCAACAGTGCGGTTAAAACCCTGAACCGGATTCTGGATATGTTCGGGGCGGAAGAACAGGAGGCCATACGGGTGTCAATTTCCGAATCCCTAGTGGCGATTATTGCTCAACTGCTCTGCAAAACCACAGACGGCAAGCGGGCTGCTTTCCACGACGTGATGATCAATACCGACGTGGTTAAGGAATACATTCTGAAGGGCCAGAATGAGGAAATCAATCAAATCATGATCAAAGATACTTATGAAGGCATGACGACGATGAATAAGTCGCTCTACGGCCTTTATCAAGAAGGTAGAATTACTGAAGAACTGGCTGTAGAAAACTCGCCGTTCCCCAACGAAATGGCTCAGATGCTTCGAGGTCGAGTCTAAAGATCGAGTGTTAACTGTTAATAGTTAACTATAGGGCTGACATAGGAGTGTCCAGAAACCGGGTTTTTCAACGAAAAGACTTGCCTGAAACCCTCAATCTCGTTTGAAAAACCCGGTTTCTTTGTGGGCGAGTGCGTCCAGGACTAAACTATTAACAGTTAAGTAGGTAAGGGCAAAAAACTATCTTGCAGGGGCGGGCGCGAGCTAAGAATCTATGAGACAAGCGAGTTATGGAGTGCAAACCCGCCCTGTCCATCTAATGTTTATTTGTAAGGGGCTACTTAAATTTAATTGGTGTACTTAATTGAAAGTCGATCGCCCGATTTTACCGGAATTTTTTAAAGGCATTGCACTGTTTACACCAGGGGGAGACTTAATCTATTCCATAGACTCCCGCAAGCAAGCTCAGTGGCACTTGCAGTTGTGCGTAGCCCTACAGCAGATACTCGGTTTGTCGGAGCCCCCACATTTTCTGATACCATGCTACACCGCAACAGTTGACTGCTGGCGCGATCGCACCAATGGACAGTTGCGGGTGGCTGCCGAGGCATACCCCCCCGTGCTGCGACATCAAACGCTGCTAAATGCGATTTTTGGCACTGGGGACTTGGTTTGGGAGGCCCGCAGCGACGAAATCTGCGAACCAATGGCGATCGCCACTTATCACGAACAATTCCCCGAACTTTGGGAAAATCACGACTTAGTTATACAGTATCCGATCGCCCAAGGTCGATCGGACTCCCATAGTTCCACGATCGTACCTCCCTCGCGCTTTGCGCAATCTGGGATCTTACCGCGAACCAAACCAAAAACAATCACCCCACCGCCACCAACCCAAGGGTACGTTTTGCGGCTGTTTGTTTCCGGGAGCAACCCCAACACCGAACGCACCCTGGAAACTTTATACCAATTCCTAGAGCAATGTCTCGATCGCCCCTACACTTTGAAAGTAATCGATGTGTTGAAACATCCCGAACAAGCAGAAGCAGATCAGATTTCAGCAACTCCCACTTTAATTAAAATCTGGCCCAAACCCTTGCGGCGAATAGTCGGCGAACTGAACGATGCCGAAACAATCGTGCGGCTGCTGAGCAATTCGGAATTTTAGATTTGGGCGATTATTGAATACTGGCGATCGCGGGTTGACTAACCATCGAATTTACAACATTTAGCAATTGCCGCTGAGACACTGCATTCCCTGCTACTGCTACGGCATATCTGAGTCCTTCCTGCTCCCAAAAAATACTTTTACCACCACTTTTTACCAAATAGTAGCCGTGAATTCCACCCCTCAAATGAACTGGCGAAATATCCTTATCTGTCGGAGGCCAACTTTTAGAATTAGGCGGTGAAAGTACAGCCAAAACTCCTACTGTGCAAGATGAAGAATTAGCAGATGCAGCGCAGTCCGGCTTAATTCCGATGTTAATTTTAAATACTTTACCATCTGACTCAATGAAAGGATAAAGCTGTATCCCAGTGGCGGGCATTGACGAAGGCAGCCGCATCTTCAAGCCTTTTGGCAGTTGGCGGCGAATATCGTCAATCAGCGGTCTAAAAACGGGGGCTGGTTTGGCGATCGCGCCTTCCACCGCTAACCAACCGCATCCTAACACTGTCAGACTGACTAAACCGGTGAACAGAGCTTTCAACTTCATTGATATATTCCCAGAAAATAACCGTTTAATAATACAGCAACAAACTATCGAATTCGCCTCACCCAACAGCATGACTTATTTCCGTAACATGAGGTATACTTGGTAATTGGTAATTAATAATTAGTGATTCGTCATCGCTCGCCTATGTACCTCAATTACTTAATAATCGCTATAGCAGTCCGTTCATCAGTTGTGTCATTCTTGTAGGGGCAACCCCCCTAGAAGAGCCCTGATTGCGCTCTTAGGAATGAAAATTTAATAACTTAAGCGACTTGCTTGTTACTTTCGCTCTGCCTGGTAACGCAGATCGGGAGGAAGAGCCTCCTTTCACGAACCAGCTTATATGAGAAAGGACTGTAGGAGCTGTTTAAGTTATTAAATTTTCGCTCCTTAGTAGGCACGGCGGGGCACTACCCCTACATAGGTACAAATCATTTAGGATTGCTATATAATCAGATTAAATTATAATTTAATTATGTCAAATCTTCAGAAGTTAATTAACAATAATTTCCACCATCCACATTACGGAAAGTTACTCCATCATCGCGACATTAACAACCCCAATATCTTGCATTACTCCGTACAAATCAACGATTGGGAATCTCTAGCATGGGAACCCATTCACAGCAATCGCCAAAAAGATACCGGAAGATTAGCAATTTGGCCCATCGATTGGCATCGCTTCCAAACTGCCAAATGGGTATCGTATTGGGAAAAGGAACGCATCAACCAGGCGTTGCATATTTCTGTAGCAGAGTTTCACGAAAGCTGGCAATATGAACTCTATCGATTCAATTGCGAACATTGGGCAAGACTTGTAACAACAGGGGATTGTTGCTGCTCTCAAATTTCTGAGTTCAAGAAATTACAAAAAATTCCTGTCCTGGGTGTTGTTGTAGTAGGAATTGTTGGTTGTGTGACAGGCGCTTGGGAACAGAATGGATACGCACAAAAGTTGATTGTTGAAAGTGAGTAATATGCGGACTGAAGGAAACCCTAATTATTTCCTACACATCGTAAGTAGTAGAGCACCTGACAAAAAGGTTTGATCGTTCGGACTTCAGTCCTATTAAAATTAGAGGACTGAAGTCCGAACGATCAAACCTTTTTGCTC
Source organism: Microcoleus sp. Aus8_D2 (assembly GCF_036702665.1). Classification (NCBI taxonomy): domain Bacteria; kingdom Bacillati; phylum Cyanobacteriota; class Cyanophyceae; order Oscillatoriales; family Microcoleaceae; genus Microcoleus; species Microcoleus sp. Aus8_D2. The sequence continues at coordinate 22,514 of NZ_JAUBUN010000030.1, read as the reverse complement.
AATCAGGAAGACAAACATCCGGCGCGCACAAACCGTGAAAATCCAAAGTTGTGACTTCCAGCGTATCCAACTCAACTCGGCGAATCACGTGATTGTTAGTATCAGCAACAAACAAATGAGACCCGATCGCACTCAAGCCAGAAGGTTCAAAAAATCGAGCATTGATACCTTTAGCATCAACCAAACCAGCTTTACCATCTCCAATCATCGTCATGCAGGTACCGCCCCGGTGGTCGATCCGCTTAATTTTGTGATTGTAAGTATCAGCCACCCAGAGGTAATTTTGAGCGTATTCAACACCCAAACAGTGCTGCAACCTGACCTCATCAGCGCGACCATCCTTATCCCCAAAACCAAACAATTCACCGCTACCGCAGACAGTGCGCACCTTCGGGTCTTCATCGATACCCACAGCCCGGATCGAACTAATTTCGCTGTCAGCCACAAACAACTCCGATCGATCCGTAGCCAGGCCGCTGGGCTGAGAAAAAGCAGATTCTGCAAGACTACCGTCAACACAGGATTCTCGACCAATACCTGCATAAGTGGCGATCGTACCAGCATCTAACTGCATCTCCCAAATTTGGTGCGAGCCCGCCATGGCGATAAAAAGTCGATCGCCAACTCGTTCTAAATCCCAAGGCGAATTCAATGGCGTTTCTAAAGCCTTACCGCTGCGAGGTGCAATTTCCTGACTTTGTTCGCCAGTACCAGCCACAGTTTCCACCCGTTGAGTCGTAAAGTCGATCGTTCTGATAGCGTGATTTTCCGTATCAGCAACATAGAGAATTTGAGTTTCTGCATCAAAAGCCATACCTTGAGGGGCAAAAAACTCAGCTTCTTCAAAGTTCCCATCAGTCAAACCCGGTTTCCCAGTACCAATGACGTGCAGCACCTCACCTTCGGTACTGCTGACAACAATTCGGTTGTGTCCGGAATCCGCAACAAACAAGCAAGAACCGACTAAGCTTTGTTGAACCGAGTTAGCAGGCCCGGGCAATACAATTTCATCTACAGATTCATTATCCTCAGTCATTTCGCCCAAAAGCGCGACCTGTTGGTGAAGCTTTTTTGCCTCGGTTGCAGTAATGGCAAATCCCAGCACTTTACCGGGAAAAGCCAGCGGAGTTGATACAGGTTTGCGCTGTTTTTCTAAACTGAAACGAAGTTCCTTAAAGTCGATCGCATTTTTATCTTTGTATTCAGCAACTAACTTGCCAACTAACTCATCAAGTGCATCTCTATTGCCCTCGCCGGAAACATAACCGATCACATAACTTTCCGGATCGATCACCATTAAAGTCGGCCAAGCGCGAACGGCGTAGCTTTGCCAAACTTTCATGCCGCTGTCTACGATTACGGGATGTTCGATATCGTAGCGGAGGATAGCTTGGCGGATGTTTTCTACATCTTTTTCATTTTCAAACTTAGCCGAGTGAACACCGATCACCGTCAGGGAATCTTTATATTTTTGTTCCAGGTACTTTAAGTCTGGAAGGACGTGCAAGCAGTTGATACAGCAGTACGTCCAGAAGTCGAGGATCGTGACGCGCCCCTTTAAGGATTCAATCGATAAAGGTTTCTCGGTGTTCAACCAGGGGTACTTGACAGGGAATTCTGGTGCTCTGACGCGAGGCATGGGATCTCCTTGGTAGGGCCTGAATATTTTTTTACCTTCTTTAATTTAGCGGGAAGTTTCGCCGGATGGGGGAAATGGGAGGTTAAGGAAACCGCTGAGGGTGCTGAGAAGCAGAAGGGAAGAGGCAAAACCATCGTTATTGCGTATAAATACTCAAGAAATCCCTCGTCATCTAAAATCTAAAAATCTTAGCCAAGATACTTGACATTTCTGGCTGGCAGGTTTAGGCTATTTCTAGGAACCTTAGCCAAGATTATTGGAATCGAACAAATGTCAAAGATCACCTACGATCTCATCCAGCGGTTTGAGGTAGAAAATGGAGTCCCTCGCCTGATTTCAACCAAAATTGAGGTCATTGAAGGCGGAGAGGATTTGATGTCGCTAGCTACCCGTTTGCTTAAACAACTTGGTTTCTACGAAAAGTTTGAGGAGAAACGAACATCTCAATATATCGGATACAGACTTAAGAATCCTGGGAAAGGAGATAAACGTTATCAACTTGTTTTAGGTCAGCGGAAGGAGGGTTTATGTATTTCTATTCCTGAAGAAATTTTAGAGCCATATCTCTTGCAAATGAAAGTTCACACATATATCGAAGAGGCACTAACCCTAGGTTACCTTCTCAGAGGAATTTTTTGGGTATTGCCAAGCAAGAAAAGTTTATTTTTAGAGTCACTTCACCATAACTATTGGTCTCTTTTAGAGAAAGGTGAAATAGTAGGTGATTTTTATTTGAATAAGTTAATAGATGAAGATGGATATGGATATGGAACTGTTTTACCCAGCCGAATCTTAGATGAATTTAACCCCAATACTTTGAGCGATCTCGATAGCTATCTGATTCTAACTCCAGATAAACTTTTTCCTTATACATTTCAAGTATGTATTAGTTATAGTGCTGTTTTAGAAGAGTTTTTGGGTTGTTTCGGAAAAATTATATTAGATTATGAACCTGCTGTAGTTAGCAGCAAAACACAGCGCAATTAGTCAGACCTTTGAAAAATATTTTTTGATTTTGATGAAGCAGATGAGTAATCCGCAGTTTCTCATATAACCACCACTTATTAAGTTAATAATGGAGCAAAACTAATGTCTGTCAAAGCCAAAAGACTCGTCAACTCCTACGAAGAAAGAATGCTTGAATTTCTTCATACCTGTGTAGACAGAAATTATAAAATTCACACACAAGTTAGCTTATCCCAAATTTGCGAACAAGTCAGCAACCTTGACTGCGAACTCAAAAAGTTTTTATTTAGCCCCAGTGCTGTCGATGCCTTAATCACAGACTTGAACTATAATCCTTGTCTAGTCGTAGAGTTTCAATCCCAATACCACGATAACTCAGAAGCAAAAGAGCGCGATCGCAAAAAAGCTACTTTACTTGCACTTGCCAAAGTTCCCTTAATTTATTCGCGGGTAAAAGACTTTGGGAAATTGCACCTATCCTCTCAAGATGAACAAGATGAAGTCGTAGTTTACAATTTATTTACAGGCGAAGGGCGGGACAATTCCCAAGGCCTAATCAGGAAGTATTGCAGGCAATCAATCGTGTATCAAATTCCGCTTATAGCTTGGTAATTAGGAATAGTTAGGTGATATCCGAAGATAGAAATCTCATCAATCAAGACTTATGCACAGACTCTATTTACAGATAGTGTAAAAATTGACTCCTTCCGTAAGTCCTATCAATATCTGGCTGTAGGGGCGGGTTCACCAACAATATTTGCCGATCGCAAACAAGCAAAATAAACCCGCCCTCTCTTCTTCCGAGGATTAATGCTAGCAAATAGCAGATTGAGGTTCTGGCGTTGTGGCGGGGCGGGTTTATTAATATTTGGGCTACAAGCTACAGTTTTTGGTGAACCCGCCCCTACAGGCATCTAAATATTTAAAATCCGACTCTGGACTTTTTCACCTAACAGCAACCGCCGCCGTTATAGTGCCAAGTCGAATCAGTAATCAACACCTTATCCGGCATCAATCCGCCCAACTTCCCAGCCGTTTTATCGCACACCGCCGCCGGAACTCCCCGCTGCAAAACGTGACCAGCTCCGTCATCAAACAGCTCTTCAGACCCGGCATAAATCGCCGTCTTGCCAGTGAAAATGCAAGCGCCATCCGGGGGGATATCCACTTTAAAAGACACTGTATCGAGGCTTTCTAACAGCAAATCTGCATCCAATTTGTAATTGTGTTTGTCCAGCAGCCTGTAAGGACGGCGCGCCCGAACCTCTACTTGCCCAAAACCTACGTCTACAAGGTGTTGAACGTATTCTGCGTAAGTCAGAGCCCCCGACAAACACAAGGCCCGCAAGCGCTCATCGTCTTTCAAATGCTGCGGAATTGGCCGAGTTGCGATCGGATCGCTCATCAACAACCTGCCTCCTGGCTTCAAAACCCGATAAGTCTCTGTTAATGCCTTAGCTAAATCCGCAGGTTCAAAGATATTAAACAAGCAATTTTGTGCGACAACATCTACAGAAGCATCGGGCACCGGCAACGCAAAAGCATCGCCTTCTATAATTTCCACAAAACTCGCATCAAACCAATCATTTTCGTGGGCAGCAATTTGCAAGTTGCGTGCAGCCGCGTCTCGCATTGCTGGAACCGGATCGACGGCAATAACCGATCCATTGTGCCGAGAAAAATAAGCAAATTGCAGTGCTTCCAATCCGCCGCCGACGCCTACATAAAGCACGACTGGATTGCCTACAAGTTCGGCGGCGTGAACGGTTGTGCCGCAGCCGTAGTTCATTTCTTGCATTTGTTCGGGAATTTTTAATCCGGGCAGTTGCAAGGGGCTGCTTTGGACGCAGCAAAGTCCGATTTGCGGAGTTTCGGCAACGTCGCTGTAGAATTTGGCTGCTGTTTCGAGATAGGTCATTTTCGATTTTCCTGGCTTTTATTTTTGACCGCAGATGTAGGCGGATTTACGCTGATGAACGCTGATGAATTCAGAAATTTTGTGTTAGGTTGCAAATTCGACTTTTTGTTCGGATTTGGGCGGGTTGTCAGCAGGTTCGGAAACTGTTTTTTCGGGAACTGCTAATTCGGCGCTTGGCTTGCTAGGAATTTCAGTGGCGCTTTCGGGAGCGGCCACAGGCGATGCTGGCGGTACAAGATTCGGAGATGCTTCTGGTATCGCAGGAGCAACTACTTTTGGTACTGGTGCTTTGTCTGTTATTTCTGGCAGAGTTGGCGGCGCTGAAGGGGTAGTAGGTTCGGTAACTTGATTCAAAAAGTTGCGGAACCGATTGTAGTATCCTTTATATTCTGGTTTCTTTGCTTGAGGAGTTGCTATTGGTGTCGGTTCTGCAACTTTATTAACCTCTTCCACAATTTTCGGGGTTTCTACCTCTGGAGTTGCTGCCGGCGTCGGTTGGATTACTTGAACTGGTTCTACAATTTTCGGGGTTTCTACCTGTGGAGTTGCTGCCGGCGTCGGTTGTATTACTTGAATGGGTTCTACAATTTTCGGCGCTGCGAGTGGCGGTGTTGCTGTGGGTGTCGGTTCTATTACTTGAACGGGAGCAACTTTTGGAGCAACTTCTGGCTCTAAGCTAGGTTCGGTAACTGGGGTTTCGGGAACCGCTGGTGAGGGTTCGATAACAGGTGTTTTTTCTAATGCAGGTGTTGGTGTGGGTTCGGGGGTTGGCGTTGGTTGGGGCTTGGGGACTTGGTATGTACGATCGACTATACCGCGAGTATCTGCTACTGTTAGGGATCCCCGCACTAATTTGGCAAGAGTATCTTGACCCTGCGGTTGGTAATCTATCAGTCTGACTGTATTATTAAAGGCGTTTTTGACGGTATTTCCCCGTTCGTCGATTAATTCTAGCTGTACCCAGTTTTTCCCGGGTTTGAATCCTTTAAGATATATAGGTTGCAATTGGTCGATCGCAAAACTTTCGCCGTTAACCGTGGCTCGAATTTTCCAATCGAGTATGTCATCTTGGGAATTTGCTTGAGCCACTTGGTGCAAAGGCGCATTTGTCAAGTAAAAATCGAGCAGGATGGGTTCTGCCCCGTAGCTGCCTTGCGGGCTGTTGTACGTTAGTAGGGGCAATGTGCGATCGGGATTGTTGTCCTGTGTTTTGGTAAAAACGTGAAATGTGGTTTGGGCCAAAGCACCTTCGTTTTTAAAGCTTTCTTCCCAAGGCTGAGCAGCGAACACCCGCAGGGTATGGGTTCCTGGTTCTAAGTCGGAGAGTGTTAAAGTCTGGTTGATGTCGTAAACTGCTGCATAAGGTTGGTTGTCTAATAAAACTTGCAGGTGCGGCCCCAAACCCAAGTTGGCCTCTTTGAAAATGGGGAAGTCCTTGACTTGGAACTGAACAGACACATTTATATCCTGAAGCACTTCGTCAGGTTTGGGATTCAAAATACTTATTTGAGGCTGGTAGATTAAGAGAGCCTGACGCAGTTGTTGAATGGCTTCTGGGGGAGAAACCTCTGAGATTCTGTTTACCTGGGTGGAAGCTGAGCCGCTCTTGTTCCCTGATTTGGACAATTCGGGATGGCCCGCGCCACAACTTGCTACACCGAAAATTAATACTGCTGCTGCGAACAATGCCAGCAGCCTGCCTGCAACCGTTCTCTGCCAATTGATGCCAATCACGCAACTATACTCCTAGAAGCCTTCTCATAGGGAACTATAGCCCAAAACTGAATTTAGTATCGGGGAATTGCCGATCGGGAATTCGGGGGGCCTTCTGCCCCGGATTTAGGCTGCGCGGGCAACCAATCCGATCCCACTAATAGCTGCCCCAGCCGTTTTCTTAAACATCTCTCTATAAATGAGTATTCCTCAATTGCTTTATCTTTGAGTTTTGTAAACTTAATGGCAATACCCCTTGACTTTTTTGAGGGGCTGTGGAATTTAAAGGGGTTATTCCATCAAGAATTGAGGCTTTTTTAAGTATTGTTAACAAGCGATTAATACTTCTCTAGCAGGCTTATAATTCATAAAACTCCCTCAAAAGGAGCAGCCGCATCAAACCTGAATCAAGGAGGCGATCGGCTGCCGATCTGGCGAGAAGAGTGGGCAGTACCCAGGGACATTGTTAGCGACACTGGGAAACTGGCTTCTTTACAAAGAAGCAAAATGCTTGGGGAGACGATGCACCGGCATCTAACTCTGCAAAGAGTGAAGTGCAAGCTGTTTCGGGTAGCCGAGAATCCCCCGCTGAATTAAGCGCGGGGAATGTCAGATACAGTATTCAGTTCTCGTTCCTTGTCTTACCGAGAGGAGAGTCTTCATGACCATTAGTCCTCCAGAGCGAGAGGTAAAAGTTAGAGTAGTAGTCGATAAAGATCCCGTTCCAACTTCCTTCGAGAAGTGGTCTAAACCGGGACATTTCGATCGCACTCTAGCTAAGGGGCCAAAAACCACCACTTGGATTTGGAACCTCCACGCTAACGCTCACGACTTCGACAGTCATACAAGTGATTTAGAAGACGTTTCGCGCAAAATCTTTAGCGCTCACTTCGGCCACTTGGCAGTAATTTTCGTATGGTTGAGCGGCGCATATTTCCACGGCGCTAAATTCTCCAACTACGAAGCTTGGCTGACAAATCCTACAGCCATCAAGCCCAGCGCTCAAGTGGTTTGGCCGATTTTTGGTCAAGAAATTTTAAATGCAGATGTAGGCGGCGGCTTTCACGGGATTCAGATCACCTCTGGTCTGTTCCAACTGTGGCGCGCCAACGGCATCACTAACTCATACCAGCTATATTGCACTGCGATCGGCGCCTTGGTAATGGCAGCCCTGATGCTATTTGCCGGTTGGTTCCACTATCACGTCCGCGCTCCGAAACTGGAATGGTTTCAGAACGTAGAATCGATGATGAACCACCACTTGGCAGGTTTGCTAGGCTGCGGTTGCTTGGGGTATGCGGGACAGCAAATTCACGTTTCGCTGCCGATCAACGCTTGCATGGACGCGATCGATGCAGGTGCACCGCTGACAGTGGGCGGCAAGCTGATCAAAACAGTTGCTGACATCCCCCTGCCACAGGACTGGATTTTGACACCGAGCTTGATGGCAGACATCTACCCAAGCTTCGCTAAAGGTCTAACGCCCTTCTTCACCCTCAACTGGGGCGCATACACAGACTTCCTGACCTTCAAAGGCGGTCTGAACCCCACCACGGGCGGTCTGTGGCTGACCGATACAGCGCACCACCACTTAGCTTTGGCAGTGCTGTTCATCGTCGCAGGTCACTTCTATCGCACGAACTGGGGCATTGGCCACAGCTTCAAAGAAGTTCTGGAAGCTCACAAAGGCCCCTTCACTGGCGAAGGCCACAAGGGGATGTACGAAATCTTCACGCAGTCTTGGCACGCTCAACTGTCGTGGAACTTGGCCTGGATGGGCTCTATCAGCATCATCGTGGCTCACCATATGTACGCGATGCCTCCGTATCCGTACATCGCGACTGACTACCCGACTCAGCTATCCCTGTTCACCCACCACATGTGGATCGGCGGATTCCTGATTGTTGGAGCAGCCGCTCACGCAGCAATTTTCATGGTGCGGGATTACAATCCGGCTCAGCACGTTAATAACTTGCTCGACCGCGTACTCCGCCATAGAGATGCAATCATCTCTCACCTCAACTGGGTTTGCATATTCTTAGGCTTCCACAGCTTCGGTTTGTACGTTCACAACGATACAATGCGGGCCTTCGGTCGTCCTCAAGATTTGTTCTCAGATACCGGTATCCAATTGCGTCCGATATTTGCCCAATGGGTTCAAAATATCCACGCCTTGGCTCCTGGTAACACAGCTCCTAATGCTATGGAAATCGTCAGCCATGCTTTTGGCGGCGGTGTAGTAGCAGTCGGTGGCAAAGTAGCGATGATGCCGATCGAGTTGGGTACGGCGGATTTCATGATCCACCACATCCACGCTTTCACCATTCACGTTACAGTTCTGATTCTTTTGAAAGGCGTGTTGTTCGCACGCAGTTCTCGCTTGGTTCCTGACAAAGGTAACTTGGGCTTCCGGTTCCCTTGCGACGGCCCAGGCCGTGGCGGCACCTGCCAAGTTTCTGGTTGGGATCACGTGTTCCTCGGCTTGTTCTGGATGTACAACTGCATCTCGATCGTGATTTTCCACTTTAGCTGGAAAATGCAATCGGACGTGTGGGGAACAGTATCGCCAGACGGCACAGTTTCTCACATCACCGGTGGCAACTTCGCACAAAGTGCGATCACGATTAACGGTTGGCTGCGGGACTTCTTGTGGGCGCAAGCTTCTCAAGTAATTCAGTCCTACGGTTCGGCACTGTCGGCCTACGGTCTGATGTTCCTAGCTGGACACTTCGTGTTCGCCTTCAGCTTGATGTTCCTGTTCAGCGGCCGCGGCTACTGGCAAGAACTGATTGAGTCCATTGTTTGGGCTCATAATAAGCTCAAGGTAGCTCCTTCGATTCAGCCTCGCGCTCTGAGCATTACTCAGGGTCGGGCTGTGGGCGTAGCTCACTACCTCCTGGGAGGAATTGTCACTACGTGGGCATTTTTCCTAGCGCGAATCATTTCGGTAGGGTAAACTACCCCTAGGTTTTGGATTCTAGATTTGGGAAGAATCTCAAATCAAGAATCCAAACTCCGAACCGAATCCCTTCAACTTTGTTCAGGATTCAGGATTAATCAAGGCTTATGGCAACGAAATTTCCAAAATTTAGCCAAGACCTTGCCCAAGACCCGACCACACGGCGGATCTGGTACGGGATTGCCACAGCGCACGACTTTGAAAGCCACGATGGCATGACCGAAGAAAATCTTTACCAAAAGATTTTTGCTTCTCACTTCGGCCACCTAGCAATCATTTTCTTGTGGACTTCGGGCAGCCTGTTCCACGTAGCATGGCAAGGTAACTTTGAACAGTGGATTAAAGACCCTCTAAACGTCCGCCCGATCGCTCACGCGATTTGGGACCCGCAATTCGGTGCTCCAGCAGTAGAAGCTTTCACTCAAGCGGGCGCTTCTAACCCAGTGGACATCTCCTACTCAGGTGTTTACCACTGGTGGTACACCCAAGGGGTTCGGACAAACGGCGACTTGTATCAAGGAGCTATCTTCTTGCTACTGTTGGCTTCTGTCATGCTGTTCGCAGGTTGGTTGCACCTCCAACCGAAGTACCGCCCGAGCTTGTCTTGGTTCAAGAATGCTGAATCTCGCCTCAACCACCACTTGGCTGGTTTGTTCGGTGTCAGCTCTTTGGCTTGGACTGGTCACATGGTTCACGTCGCTATCCCCGAATCTCGCGGACAGCACGTAGGTTGGGACAACTTCCTGTCTACCCCGCCTCACCCAGCAGGTTTGGCTCCGTTCTTCACTGGTAACTGGGGCGTTTACGCCGAGAACCCAGATGCAGCGGGTCACGTGTTCGGTACTTCCCAAGGCGCGGGAACTGCAATTCTGACTTTCTTGGGTGGCTTCCACCCTCAAACAGAATCTCTGTGGCTCACAGACATTGCTCATCACCACTTGGCGATCGCAGTTCTGTTTATCGTTGCCGGTCATATGTACCGGACTAACTTCGGTATCGGTCACAGCATCAAAGAAATGTGCGACGCCAAAGACTTCTTTGGTAAGAAAGTTGAAGGCCCTTTCAATATGCCTCACCAAGGCATTTATGAGACCTACAACAACTCTCTGCACTTCCAATTAGGTTGGCACCTCGCTGCTTTAGGCGTGATTACCTCCCTGGTTGCACAGCATATGTACTCGATGCCTCCTTACGCTTTCATGGCGCAGGATCATACGACGATGGCTGCGTTGTACACGCACCACCAATACATTGCTGGTTTCATCATGGTCGGCGCTTTCGCCCACGGAGCTATCTTCTTGGTGCGGGACTACGATCCTGAAGCTAATAAAGGCAACGTGCTCGATCGCGTGTTGCAGCACAAAGAAGCGATTATCTCTCACTTGAGCTGGGTATCGCTGTTCTTGGGCTTCCACACTCTCGGCTTGTACGTTCACAACGACGTTGTAGTAGCTTTCGGAACTCCTGAAAAGCAAATCTTGATTGAACCAGTGTTCGCACAGTTCATCCAAGCTGCTCACGGGAAGGCTCTGTACGGCATGGACGTGCTTCTTTCCAACCCAGACAGCATTGCTGCTACTGCTTGGCCCAACTACGGCAACGTATGGCTCCCAGGCTGGTTGGAAGGCATCAATAGCTCTACTAACTCTTTGTTCTTGGCGATCGGACCAGGCGATTTCTTGGTTCACCACGCGATCGCACTCGGCTTGCACACCACCACCTTGATCTTGGTCAAGGGCGCTCTGGATGCACGCGGTTCTAAGCTGATGCCGGACAAAAAAGACTTCGGTTATGCTTTCCCTTGCGACGGCCCAGGCCGTGGCGGTACCTGCGATGTCTCTGCTTGGGACGCCATGTACCTGTCTGTCTTCTGGATGTTGAACACCCTAGCTTGGGTAACGTTCTACTGGCACTGGAAGCACCTAGGCATCTGGCAAGGTAACGTGGCTCAGTTCAATGAGTCTTCTACCTACCTGATGGGCTGGTTCCGCGATTACCTCTGGCTGTATTCTTCTCAATTGATCAACGGTTACAACCCGTACGGTACTAACAACCTGTCTATCTGGGCCTGGATATTCTTATTCGGACACCTAGTTTGGGCAACTGGTTTCATGTTCCTGATCTCTTGGAGAGGTTACTGGCAAGAGTTGATCGAGACCTTGGTTTGGGCTCACGAGCGCACTCCTTTGGCCAACTTGGTTCGCTGGAAAGACAAGCCTGTTGCTTTGTCGATCGTCCAAGGTCGTTTGGTTGGCTTAGTTCACTTTACTGTGGGCAACGTCTTCACTTACGCAGCCTTTGTAATTGCCTCGACGGCCGGGAAATTCGGATAACTCCGAACTCTGGTTTTGTAGGTAATTAAATTAAATCCCCTGCCTTCTGGCGGGGGATTTTTTTGAGATGTTTTGGTTAATTGAAGCTGTTAATCAGGACTCTGAGGGCGATCGATTTGTCCTAAAAACCTCATTTTCAGCAATAATAGAGAAACTGCTCAGATTTAATACATGGCTAAACTGTCCCCTGACTGGAATAACGAAGCTTATGTGTCTCTGCATCTGGTTCAGACAATCCTGGAGATGGCGGGTTTGCCTCGCAAGAGCAGTTATTCTCATTGGATTCCAGAGTTTAAGCTTAAAGTGCCTAGGCTGATTGCCAATGGTCAGATAGTTTGGACTCAAAAAGAGGTTGATTTCTTAGTAGAAGATTTGAGTAGGTATATTAACTTTCTGGTTGAAATTAAGACGGCTAAAACCAAACTTGATGCGGCAGCTCGTATTCAGTTAGAAACGTATCTGAAATACTCTCGTACAAGATTTGGGATACTGATTGACCCATTTTCAGTGGAGATTTACGAATATACAGAAGGACTCGCAACTCTAAAGTGTAAGCACAATATAGAAAACCCAGAACAAGTTCAACCAGTAGCAAATTTCGTTAGATTTTTTTTGGATACAATTAAAATGCGTACAATTGCAATTTATACAGCTAAGGGTGGAGTTGGAAAAACAACGTTAGTCGTTAACATCGCTTATGAATTAGCTAAAATAGGTAATAGAGTTTTAGTTGTTGACTTGGACGAGCAAGCTAATGCTAGTTTATCTTTGGGAGTTAATAAAGCTGATGAGTTAGATCGGGCTACAAATTTGAAAGATTTTGTCCATATTTTGGATTCTTTTAAAAACAGAAAAGAGCTCATTGAGTTCTTAGAAGACTGTGAAGAAGACGGTTTTAGCTATAAGGAATATATTCAACCTTCATCTTTAAATGAAATTCTCAGTCTTTCTCATGGTACAAAGGGAAAAATAGATGTTCTCCCAAGCAGTTACAAAACAAAAGACAGTAGCATTTTAAAATTAGGTGTTTATTGCAATAACAAGCTTGACAAGGCCCTTTGGAAATCAGGTTTGTCAAAGGATTATGAGTATGTAATTATTGACACCCCTCCTACCATGACTACTGTGACCCAGAATGGTCTTATTGCAGCTCAGTATGTCATTATACCGTCACAAATGGAGTATCTTTCAGTATATGCAATTAGGAAACCCATAAAAAATGCAGAAGAGATTCACGATAATACCGATGGTAAAAGAGGAAATATCATAGGAATTATTCCTATGATGGTTGAAAATGTCAAGCTACACACTACTATAAAAGCTTTAGTTTCTAAGGTGTTTCGAGATATCCCTCTTCTTCTAGAGATAAAGCGAGCTACCGCTGTTGGTCAAGCTTCTCATGAGCGCAAACCTCTTTCTTTATTTGCTGAGCATAATAGAACAGCGAGTAGTGTAGCAGCACAATTTTCAACTTTGACCAAACAAATAGTCAACCAAATAGATAACTTAGAAAGGAATAGCAGTAAGCAACATGGTTAACTTTTACAAAGAAATTGAGAGCCAACCTTCTTTTGTAGTCTTAAATCAGATAGAAATTGCTCAAGAAAATTCAGGTACGTCAATCTCAATTATCAAAAAAGTTTCCCAATCTCTAACAGATTGGAAATTTAACCTGTCTCTGCCTATTGTTTGTCTCACCGATGAAGAAGATAAATACCATTTGTTAACAGGTTTACCGATTTATGAAGCAGCTAAGATAGCTAATTTAGTCAGGATGTGGGTGTTTGTCATTGCAGCTAAACAACCAGAAGCAGAAAAGGCTATTGAACAAGCTGTTTTACAGTCAAAGTTGAATGAAAGGGTTGTTGAGCCTCAAGACGTTACAGATTTCTTGGATTTTATTAACAATCCAAAATCTCCCCTTACCTCAATCCCTGGAGTTAAAGATGGATACGCAAAGCTGATCCGCGATCAGCGTGTTTACACTTCTCTGGAAGATATGCAGAAAAAACTAGGTGCTAAGCGGGGCTTAAACTGGCTAAGAGCATACAAGCAATCAAAAAGCTAAGCTCGTCAGTTCTTGAAGTTTTGAGAAGTGCGATCGCCCCTCCCGTCAATTTACCAAAAGTGCGATCGACCTCAACCCCTCAAATGTCACCGTTTACCTGCATTTGATGCACCTTATCTGCCAACTCTTGGCGGCTTTTCTCATCCAGTGCATCAATTGCCAGCATTCCCAAGTACACGACTTCTTTCTGGGTTAGCCTCGTCGCTAGCGCCTGTTTTTGAATTACTTCCTTGATTGCGGAACTTACCGCGATCGCCGTATTAGTTTTAGCCACGAAGAATAATCAACTATCAATAACAACTTTCCCTGATGTTAGCATCTTTAGTTGAATTAAGTACAAATAAGTTTGACTAACTTCAGTTAATCATGCTATACTTGAAAAGTCAACAAAAAAGCGCTCGCTCCCGTCTGCAAAACTAAAGGGCGATCGCCTTGAAAATTTACTTAAAAATTTAAACAGACAGTTAGTAGCTGTCTCAATCACGATGATAGCAGCATTTCAGCCAAAATCAAGCTCCTTCGCTTGCTCGAAAATTATCCACAAGTCGCCAGTCCTTCATCCCTTGGCAAGATTTGTCACCGAAGAGACTGTTGCACTGCTGTTCAATATCTCAACAGACCAGATTTACCGGATCGAATGCTGTCGCTACATGGTCTACGTCCACGCCAAAGGTATCAGTCGGTTTGTCAGCTATGCCGATTTTCCGCCAATTTTAGGAGTAGAATTACCGAAACCTCAAGACTTTGGCAGATGGTACAAACGCTGGAAAGGCAAAAAAGCACCTAGTTTTTGGATACAGTTTTACACCCATCAATTCAAAAACGCTACTGCTGCGGATAAACAGCTTGCATGGGGGAATTTGGTAGCTGTAGTGAAATCGCTGTTGTCAGAAACGGCTTTGCAACAACTGCGAGATGCTTATATATATGAAAAATATTGGCGGCAAAATTTCTGAATATGCGATCGCCCCGGACGTCAATTTACCAAAGTACGCGCGGCGCTGCTATCTTGAGCCGGAATCGCCCTCAACCCCTCAAATCTCCCCATTTACCTGCATCTGGTGAACCTTGTCAGCCAATTCTTGCAAGCGCTTTTCATCTAAATCATCGATCGCCAGCATCCCTACATAGATAATTTCCTTCAGCGTTAGTCGGGTTGCTAGCGCTTTTTTCTGCACAAGATCCTTGATAATCGGGCTGACTCCAATGGCGGTACTGGCTCGTGTCACAAAAATAACCGGAGATGAACAACTTCGACTAAATCTTAGCATCTTTAAGCTGAGCTCTTAGCTGCGATGCAAAATGTTTAAGCGCGTTTTGACAAGACGCAAGACAAGGATTATAGTAAAAACGTGGAAAGGTCGATCGACTTATTCCTCAATAATCTCAACCAAATCCTCAATCATCACGTCAAAAGTCCGCGCTAACTTGTGGATTGCTGTAAAATCAACCATTGCCATTTCAGGACGACGAGCATAACTTCTGACTGTACTGTAAATTACCCCAGAACGATCGGACACTTCCTTCAGTGTCCAGCCTTTCTCAGCCGCCAGTTCTCGAATTTTCAGCCTGACTAAACCCATGCTTGACAGTTGATGCAATTGCGTCATATAATAGGACATACAAACCGAAAGCCCGTTCTCAGTCTACAAGACTCACGGACTTTCAGCTATTCTTCCAAAATCTCGACTAAATCCTCAATCATCACATCAAAAGTCCGAGCCAATCTGTGCAGATAGGCAAAGTTAACGGTTGTCATCCCTTGACATTGGGCGTAGTTCCTGATGGTACTGTAACCAACGCCAGATCGATCGGAGACTTCCTTAAGTGTCCAGCCGTTCTGAGCCGCAAACTCCCGAATCCGCAACCTCACTAACCCTTTGCTCATACTTACTTGACAAATGACAATCTGCTGTCTTTTAATATTAGATATCTAAAAAGCCGATCGACCTATTCCTCAATAATCTCAACCAAATCCTCAATCATCACGTCAAACGCCCGCGCTAACTTGTAGATAGCCGTAAAATCAACCATTGATATCGACGATCGCCTAGCATAAGTTGTGATCGTACTGTAAACCACGCCAGAACGATCTGAGACTTCCTTGAACGTCCAGCCTTTCTCCTCGGCAAGTTCTCGAACTCTGATTCTGACTAAACCCATGCTTGACAAATAATGCAGTTGCGTTTTATGATTGCATACATAGAAAAGCGAGCGCTTCTCGGTTTGGAGGACTAAAGAGCGATCGACCTATTCTTCCAAAACCTCGACCACATCCTCAATCATCACATCAAACGTGCGAGCTAACTTCAGCAGAGAAGTAAAGTCAACCTTTGACATAGATTGACAGCGGGCATAATGTTTTACCGTATTATACAAGACTCCCGATCGTTCAGAGACTTCCTTAAACGTCCAGCCTTTCTCGGCTGCTAATTCTCTAACTTTGACTCTAACTAAACCCATACTTGACACTTGGTGTAATGCCACCTTAGAATAAGCATATCAAAAAAGCCGATCGCCCCCCGGCATGGAAAACTAAAGGGCGATCGTCTTTAAAACCTAATTTAGACAGTTACTAGCTGTCTTAAAGACCTACCAGACTTATCTACAATCAGAATAGGTACTTACCATGATATCAGATACTTCGAGAAAATCATCGGCGATCGGCGAATCAAAAATTATCCACAAATCGCCATTGCTGCATCCGCTGGCGAGATTCGTCACCGAAGACACAGTAGCACTGCTTTTCAACATCTCAACAGACGACATTTACCGGATCGAATGCTGCCGCTACATGGTGTACGTCCACGCCAAAGGCATCAGCCGGTTTGTCAGCTACGCCGATTTCCCCCCAATTTTAGAAGTAAATCCGCCTTCCCATCAAGATTTTGGCCGATGGTACAAACGCTGGAAAGGCAAGCAAGCACCGGGATTTTGGACGAAATTTTATACCCACAACTTCCAGGCGGCTGTTTCAGTTGACTGCTTGTTTGAGTGGGGGAAATTGGTAGCTACAGTTAAATCGGTGATTTCTACTTCAGCCCTGCAACAGCTACGAGATGTTTATGCCACCGAAAAAGATTTGATGGAAAGATTTTAAAGTGCGATCGCCCCGGACGTCAATTTACCAAAAGTCAGGTTAGCGCAGCTATCGGGATCGTGAATCGACCTCAACCCCTCAAATCTCCCCATTCACCTGCATCTGGTGCACCTTGTCAGCCAATTATTGCCAGCGCTTTTCGTCTAAATCATCGATCGCTATGCTTAATCTAGGGCACGAAAGATCAATTGGTCGATCGAGCGATCGCCAAAGCAGTTTGCTCTAAAGTTTGGTAGTCCTGCCCGCAGAACCCCCAGGATAACCGCCGTAGCCGCCCTCAGTTCTGTTCCCGGATCCCGTTTCCTTCACAAACCCGCTGTAAGCTTCCATCCCGTGTTCGCCGATATCCAAACCTTCAGCCTCCTCTACAGCAGAAACGCGGATACCCAACAAAGCTTTCAGTGCAGCCCAAAAAATCGTAGTCAGCAGCACGGTCATCCCGCCTACAGAGATAACGCCCACCAACTGCGCCCAGAGTTGAGCGATACCCCCACCCACGAACAATCCGGCTGCTGGGACTGCGCCTGCGCTATAAATCCCAGTTCCAGGGCCGTCAGCAAACAAGCCAACTGCTAGAGTTCCCCAGATGCCGCAGACTAAGTGAACTGAAGTTGCACCTACAGGGTCATCAATTTTCAAGTTGTCGAAGAAAGTTACGGCGAAAACTACCAGGATGCCCGCGATCGCGCCGATAATGGCAGAGTTGGGCACGTTGACCCAAGCGCAGCCCGCTGTGATCCCGACTAAGCCGGCGAGGATGCCGTTGATAATCATCGACAAGTCAGGTTTTCCGAGATACAGCCAAGCTGTAATTGTGGCAGCAACTCCCCCGAAAGCAGCCGCAGTGTTGGTGGTGATGGCAATGTGGGCGATCGCATTGGGATCGAGTGCCATTGTCGAACCGGGATTGAACCCGAACCAACCCAACCACAGAATCAAACAGCCCAGAGTAGCAATGCTCATATTGTGTCCCGGCATCGCCACAGTCTCGCCGTTGCGGTACTTGCCGATCCGCGGCCCGAGAAATGCCGCTCCCATCAAAGCAGCCCAACCGCCTACCGAGTGAACCACTGTCGAACCGGCAAAATCGTAGAAACCTGCTTTGTACAGCCAGCCACCGCCCCAAATCCAGTGTCCGGTAATTGGGTAAGCAATGCCTACTAGCAGCAAGCTGAAAATTAAGAAATCAAGGAATCTAATGCGCTCTGCAACGGCCCCAGAAACGATCGTGGCCGCAGTTCCCGCAAAAACTAATTGGAAAAAGAATTTCGCGTTAAGGGGTACTCCCGTCCAGTTTAATGCGCTGAAAATGCCTTTGTAAGCATCTCCTGTGGCGGGGCTGTTGTCAGCTATATTCCACAGGAAATATCCGCCGCTGTTGCCGATCAAACCGTTGCCGTCGCTAAACATTAACGCAAAGCCGATCGACCAAAATGCGATCGTAGACAGCGCAAAAACAATCAAGTTTTTTGCCAGCACGTTAACTGCATTTTTTTGGCGGCAGAAACCTGTTTCCAACATAGAGAAACCGGCGTTCATAAAGAACACTAGCATCCCAGTCACCATCACCCACATGGTATCCATCCCCACCTTGAGGCTGGCCAATTGTTCCTCAGTGCTTGGCTTGGGAGGGGTTTGGGCTACCGCCGCATATCCCCACATCAAGACGATGATGGCAGCTAAAGGGATGCAGGCTTGCCAGCTCTCCCTTCGGCGGGCGATCGCCCTTTGTAATTTCTTGAACCTGTTGACTTTCGTCAAAAAGTTAGCTGCTGGCAAATTCAAAGACTCCCGCCTAACTTGTTTCGAGTTTTTCTTTCCGACAGTCATTTTAATCATTTTCGCCCTCTTTACAACTAATCAGCTCAGCAAGATTCCGAAAATTTTCCAATTGTACTACAAAAGTTTATAGATTATTTGTTCAGATTGAGATAGTTCTGATAGCCTAGCTCTTCTAGCTGAGTTTGTTTTTTCATTACAGATTCGGACAAAGTTTTGCGGTAATCCAGGACTCGAAGCAGCAATTCAGGCTGGGAAACTGCTAATATTTGAATGGCCAGCAAGCCCGCATTTTTAGCATTGCCGATCGCCACTGTTGCCACTGGTATCCCGGCTGGCATTTGCACGATCGAGTACAGCGAATCTACCCCTTGCAGGTGGCGGCTCAGTACCGGCACGCCAATTACGGGCAAGGGTGTTAAAGATGCTACCATTCCCGGGAGGTGCGCCGCTCCTCCGGCACCTGCGATAATGACTTTCAAGCCCCGTTGGTGGGCGGTTTGGGCGTATTCCACCATGCGCTCGGGGGTGCGGTGGGCGGAGACAATCGCTACGGAGCATGGTACATTGAATTCTTCGCAAACGGCGATCGCATCTTTCATGGTAGGCAAATCCGAATCGCTACCCATGATAATTCCAACTGTCGGTTGATTCATGCAATTTTAAGATGTGAGATTTCTGATTAATGGTAATTTAAAATTATGGCGTTAACTAAAATTGAGAGATTTTGTAGCAACACTGACGCTCGAAAGCAATTTGGTCACAAGCCAAGAGTGCAGAAAGCAAAAAGCTCCGCATCCTCATAACCAGCCCCTAGATTTATCAAGGCGAGCAAATCTAAAATCTAAAATCTAAAATCTAAAATCTAAAATCTAAAATCTAAAATCTAAAATCTAAAATCTAAAATCGGATGACTGAAGCCACAACCCCAACTGCCGCCCCCACAGATATTCTCAATGCTCGTCTCCCCGGTTGCAAGGATTTGCAGATGATTGCTGTTGACGAAACGGGCATCATTCAAGAAGTTTGCCGGATGGACAAAGTATTTAAGCGAATTTCTCCTCCCAATTTGCAATTGCTTGATGCAGCAGGCGATTGGCTTTCTCTGGGCGGTGTTGACTTGCAGATTAACGGGGCCCTCGGTTTTGCTTTCCCCGATTTAGAAAGCAAGGATATTGAAGTTTTACCAAAAATTTGTCAATTTTTATGGTATCAGGGAGTCGATGCTTTTTTGCCGACTTTGGTGACAACTTCACTGGATAAGTTTAGGCGATCGCTCTCGACGATAGCTGATTATATCCGCACAGCAAAAACCGCCACTACCGCCACCAATCAACCCAAAACAGCCGAAATTATCGGCGTTCACCTCGAAGGCCCTTTTCTCAACCCCCAGAAGCGAGGAGCTCACCCAGTTGAGTTTTTACTACCGCTAACTATAGAAAATGTCAAGAAAGTTTTAGGAGATTGTGCCGATATTGTCAAAATAATGACTTTAGCGCCGGAGTTAGACACCACTGGCGAAGTCATTCCCTATTTGCAAAGTTTGGGAATTGCCGTCAGTCTCGGACACTCCCAAGCGACGGCAGAGCAAGCACAGCAAGCATTTGCCCAAGGAGCTTCCATGGTAACTCACGCTTTTAATGCGATGCCGAGTTTGCACCACCGAGAACCGGGTTTGTTGGGAGCGGCGATCGTTTATCCGGGAGTAAAATGCGGTTTAATTGCTGACGGGAAGCACGTTTCTCCGACAATGATCGATTTTTTGCTGCGCGCTGGCCGGTACCAAACAGGTGTGTTTTTAGTGAGCGATGCTTTGGCTCCTTTGGGTTTACCTGACGGTGTTTATCCTTGGGATTCCCGACAAATTGAAGTCAGAAAAGGTACCGCTTGGGTAAGATTGGATTACCACTCGCCCCTGGAATCTGCTACTTTAGCAGGTACAACTCTGCCGCTGTTGGCGGGAGTGCAGAATTTGGTGAAGTGGGGGATTTGTGACGCCGAAAGTGCGATCGCCCTCGCAACTGAATCTCCCAGAAAGGCGATCCTCTTCGAGGGCTTCGCTAACGGGCTTTCGGGAATTATCGGCCAACCGGCCACTCAATTGTTGCGCTGGAATTTAAATGAGGCGACAAAAGAATTGACTTGGCACCGACTTCTTTAAGGGATTTTAGATTTGAGATTTGAGATTGGCCATTTTCATCTAAAATCTGAAATCGGTTGTTCCAATTTGCGCGTTGTCCGCTCCAGATTGCTATATAATAGCAATCCTAAATGACTTGTGGGATGTTGCTCGTAGCCTGTTTACGATCCAAGTGCCTGAACCACTTTGATAACTGACGTTCATGATTGCTATATAATAGTGGTTCTCAATTTTCGTGAGGTACGCGGGCGAGCAATTACCAATTACCAATTACCAATTACCAATTACCAATTACCAAACGCACATAATTTTACAGCATAAGTGTTATAATATCTAACCGTTGGCAATAACTCAGCAGCAGGCAGATCGATGAATTTGGTAGACGACAAGACTATAGTTAAACAGTATTTTAACTCGACGGGATTCGATCGCTGGCAGCGAATTTACGGCGACGGCAAAGTCAACAAAGTGCAGCTAGACATCCGCACCGGGCACCAGAAAACGGTGGATACAGTCATCGAATGGCTGCAAGCAGACGGCAATTTGCGCGGGCTTGGTGTCTGCGATGCCGGCTGCGGTGTGGGATCTCTGAGCATTCCCCTAGCTGAGGCTGGGGCAATTGTTTGTGCTAGCGATATCTCTGACAAGATGGTAGCAGAAGCCTACGATCGATCGACAGCCGTTCCTGGCAAGCTGTACAACATCTCCTTCGCCGCCCAAGATTTGGAAGCTTTAACGGGCAAATTCCACACGGTTATTTGTTTGGACGTGCTGATCCACTATCCTCAAAATAAGGCTGCGCAAATGATCGCTCACCTAAGTTCGATCGCCCAATCGCGACTAATTCTCAGTTTTGCCCCCAAAACTTTAGCACTTACCGCCCTCAAAAAATTTGGCGAACTTTTCCCCGGCCCGAGCAAAACTACCCGCGCTTACCAGCACCGCGAAGCAGATATTATCAAAATCCTAGAAAGCAACGGCTTTGTGATTAACAGAACAGCCATGAATAGCACTAGCTTTTACTATTCTCGCTTGCTGGAAGCTGTGCGCAAATAGGTTAAAAATATCGGCTAAAAAGTGACTTGATCATAAACGTAGGGTGCGCGCTGCGCACCTTTCCTTCACCGAGTTAAGCCAATGAACATCCATCTTTGGGATTGCTTCGCTCCCGCTAACAATGACAAGTTATTGATGTTGACTTATACCACGTCCAGTCAATTACCCGCAATAAAAAAGGTTTGTAGTGAGGACTTTAGTCCTCATCCATCAGAGGACTAAAGTCCTCACTACAAACCAATCTTAATTATGGTCGTCCTCTTCGGACACGATCTTACATCCCAATTACCAATTACCAATTACCAATTACCAATTAAATAAATATTATGTCAACGCTAATCCTAACGCGAATTTTCATAGCAGTCGCAGCCGTATTCGGAGGTTTATCGGTTGCAGGCGGGGCCTTTGCCTCCCACGCTTTAAAAAATCAATTGAGCGATCGAGCTTTAGCAATTTTTGAGACCGGCGCCCGTTATCAAATGTACCACGCTCTGACTCTATTGCTCGTCGCTTTATTATTAAACCGCGCCCAAGAGTCTCAAACATTTTTTGCAGTGGCTGGATGGGCTTTTATTGTGGGCACGATAGTCTTTTCAGGCAGTTTGTACGCCCTGAGTTTGACTGATATCAAATGGCTGGGTGCCATCACCCCCTTGGGCGGAGTTGCTTTTATTGTCGGTTGGGGCTGTTTGGCAGTTGCAGCTTTTACTTTTAAATAGGCAATTGGTAAATTTTGAGGCGAATTACCAATTACCAATTACCAATTCCCAATAACCAATAACCAATAACCAATAACCAATAACCAATAACCAATAACCAATAACCAATAACCAATAACCAATA
>NZ_JAUBUN010000029.1:0-102947 GCF_036702665.1 Microcoleus sp. Aus8_D2 | reverse complement strand
CCCCCGTGCCCGCCCTCTGCGATGGATGGGGCGGGCACGGGGGCACCGCCCCTACAAAACCACAGGAGTTTGGCCAGACTGGATGTAGCGCTTAATACTGTGTGGTTGGGTGGTGCGATCGCCCGTAACGTCTCTGTAACCGCTGCACCGCGGGCATCGTTGTATAAAATCGGTTCGCAGACTGGTACACCGTCAGTATCGCACAACATGACTGTGGAGGATGTGCCATCAAGGGCGATCGCGCTTACCCGATTGCGGATGGTTGCGGGGATTTGCTCAATTACAGCCCATAGTGCATTTTGCCACATCGAGGGCAAATCCGGCTGTTGTGCGATCGCAAAACTATGTTCTGTCTCACAATGGATTGTACCCTGAGAGTCGATAATTGTCGATCGAGCGCCCGTAGTGCCGAAATCTATTCCCAAATAAAGATTCATTTACCACTCCCGCGAATTTTCCTATATCTCAGAAACCGGGTTTTTTTACGAAAATCTTTGGTTGTCACCCACAGATTAGATAAAAAACCCGGTTTCTTTGGCCTTAGCGGACAGTTTCAGGGCTGACGCATGGGGGCTAGAAACCCGGTTTCTACGAATTTTGCGTTGAGTGACGAGAAATCTCGAAAGAAACCGGGTTTCTGAGGTTAGCGTGCTTCGACATATTCACATAGCGTAGTTGGTTCGGGAATCGGTAAACCTTCCTCTCGCAATCCTTCTAAGTGAAATTCGATCGCTTCTTTAATTTGCTGCTGTATTTCTGCAAGGGTTGCACCTGTAGCTGCACATCCGGGTAAATCTGGCGCGTAAGCTGAATAGTTATTCGGTGTTTTTTCAATCACAATCGCATAACGCATTAGTTGATACCCACGGGTGGTCAGAAACCGGGTTTTTTACGAACATCTTTCGTTGTCACCCACAAATTAGGTAAAAAACCCGGTTTCTTTGGTCTTAGCGGTGGTCAGAAACCGGGTTTTTTACGAACATCTTTCGTTGTCACCCACAAATCAGGTAAAAAACCCGGTTTCTTTGGTCTTAGCGGGTAAGTCTTGTCTTTGTTAAACCCATCGGTGTAGCAGGTAATGAAATGACGAAAAGCCGATAAATTAGTCAAAAAAGGTTCGAGAAAAAAGACTTGACAAAGGGCTGAAATCGCTATAGATTAGAGCTTACAGTTCTCGATGCGAAAGAAGAATATCCTCACCACATTCCACCACGAATGCCTAAAAAACGGGAGGTGGCCCATTTGTGCTTGCTTATTAAAGGTCAGGTAATCATAGTTCAACCAACTTCCTCCTCTTAGCCAACCGACACGATCGCCCAGCTTACATTCAGTCTCATAATCAACTTTACCACCAACTTCTAACCAGATTTTTTTCTGGACGCTAAAGCCAAAACCACCCTTACTATATTTTACCCACAACTGGTCGATCGTGCGTAAATCATCGCAAGGAAAATTATTAATTGATTCCTTATCAAAATAACCTTCCTTCTCCCGTCTAGCAGCTTTCAGCATCACCTTGAGAGTTTCCCCATCCGCCTCTTTCCACTTCCCTGCTGCTAATAAATCCCGCAGACGAGTATAGTCAACACCCAGCGCTGATTTAAGGGAGTCTGGTGGTTGAGTTGACCGAACACCAAGATCCTGCAAAACTTCAGTAGCAGATTGATAACGTCGCTTACTAGCAGGTAGTATCATTTTATCTAAAATCACACCCAGTTCCGAACTGACAGATGCTTTTAAGTGTTCTCGCCACACCCACTCAAACTCACTTGTATCGAATAAATCAATCGGTTCAACCTGAGTTAACAGATACAGACAAGTGACACCCAGACTATAAATATCACTAGGATAAATGGCTTTGCCCGCGGCTTGTTCCGGTGCCGTATATCCAAGAGTCCCGATCGCAGTTCCCGTTACAGATAAAGCAGTTTGTGTAGCATATTTCGCCGCGCCAAAGTCAACTAAAACCAGTTGCCCATCTTGCCTAAGAATAATATTTTCTGGTTTGATATCCCGGTGAATGACTTGGCGAGAGTGAATGAACTCGAAGGTGGGTAATAAATTATTAAGCAAGTCGCGAATCTGCGTTTCCCTAAAATATCCCTGAGATTCTAGTGCTTGGGCTAAATTTTCACCGTCGATGAATTCTTGGACTAAATACTGCCGTCCATCTTGACTAAAATATGCTAATAAATCGGGAATTTGAGAATGTTTACCCAACTGTTCTAAGCGTACTGCTTCCTGCTCAAATAACTCAGTGGCTTTCTGGATACTATAAGTGCCTTGAGCTTGGGGGTAAAATTGTTTAATAACGCAGGGTGGTTTTGAGGGTTTATACTCGTCAACAGCTAGAAAAGTGCGCCCAAAGCCTCCTTGTCCAATGATTTTTTGCGATCGGTAG
Organism: Microcoleus sp. Aus8_D2; assembly: GCF_036702665.1. Lineage (NCBI taxonomy): Bacteria > Bacillati > Cyanobacteriota > Cyanophyceae > Oscillatoriales > Microcoleaceae > Microcoleus > Microcoleus sp. Aus8_D2. Next base: position 100,546 of record NZ_JAUBUN010000029.1, on the reverse strand, counting down.
CGATCGCCCAATAGCAGTTTATTCCCACATTTTTGACAGAATTTTGTAGAGTCAGAGGGGTTTTGCCATAGGCAATCAGGGTTTAGACACTGGCTCATAAAATATGCTTATAAATTATAGATTAAAGCTCTCGATGCGATGCCAGCGGACATGGTGTTAAATGTGGAACAGCAGATCCAGGTAAAGAGACGGCATGGCCCAAAGCCGTGTCAACTTAATCCCGAAAACCTTTGTATCTCTCGCTTTTATCCGAGGCCAGATCCCCCTAAATCCCCCTTAAAAAGGGGGACTTTGAGATCGCTCCGGTTCCCCCCTTGCTTTCGGGGGGCTAGGGGGGATCTGGCCTCGACGATAAACAGCAGTCTATGACTACGTTTGACCTTAAGTTGAGACTAATAGGCACAGCCTAAGTCCCGACTCAAAACTCCTTAAACTTTTGTCCCGCATTCAGGACAAAACTTATTGCTCGACACATTCTTCGCGCCACAACTCGGACAATAAATCAACTCCGCAGATTCCAATTTACTGCGTTCCGGCAAACCAACCATTTGAGCGTTGCTCTTACCAGGAACTACCATCGGATAGCAGTTTTCGTCCCGCGTTACCTTCACGTTCATCAGCACCGGGCCGTCGTGAGCGAGCATTTGGGCGATCGCACCTGCCAACTCATCCGGCCGCGAAACCAGCATCCCCTTCACGCCGTAAGCTTCTGCCAGCATCACAAAATCCGGCATTCCTACAGTCATGTTCGAGGACGAATAACGCTCGCCGTAGAACGCCTGCTGCCACTGCCGCACCATGCCCTGCCAGCCGTTATTTACAATTACAATCTTGACATTAATGCCGTATTGTGCTAAAGTTCCCAGCTCTTGAATATTCATTTGCACGCTAGCATCGCCAGCAATACAAATCACTTGCTCGTTGGGTAGCGCCATTTTCGCGCCCATCGCCGCCGGTACGCCAAAACCCATGGTTCCCAAACCAGCGCTAGAAATCCAGCGGCGCGGCCCGTTGTTCAAAAATTGAGCCGACCACATTTGATGTTGACCTACATCCGTCGTGTAGTAAGCATCCGGCGCTTGAGCGCCCAACTCTGCAATCACCTCTTGTGGAGACAAAATCTCTGGGTAATGGGGTACAACTAACGGATAGTCCTGTTTCCAGCGATCGATCCTGTGCAGCCATTCCGCAGTTTGTCGGGGAGTTCCCGAAACTCCGGTTTCCCGACAGCGGCGCAGCATATCGAGCAAAACTTGCCGGACATCTCCGACAATCGGCACGTCAGGGCCGCGATTTTTGCCGACTTCCGCCGGATCGATATCGATGTGAACTACCTTCGCCCGCGCCGCAAACTCGTCTAATTTGCCCGTCACCCGATCGTCAAACCGAGCTCCCACAGCAATCAACAAATCGCACTCAGTAACGGCAAAATTAGCGTAAGCAGTGCCGTGCATCCCCAGCATTTTCACAGACAAAGGATGGTTTTCATCAAAGGCACCTTTGCCCATCAGCGTTGTTGTGACAGGTAATTGGAACATCTCGGCGAGTTCCTTAATTTCCTCGTGGGCCCCGGCTGCGATCGCCCCGCCGCCCACATAAAGCAAAGGACGCTTCGCTTCCTTCAGCAACTGAATCGCTTGACTGATTTGTCGGGGATTTCCCTTCACCGTTGGCCGATAGCCCGGAATTCTCACTGATCCGGGTTCCACCGGCAGATAGTCAAACTCTTCTAAACCGACATCCTTGGGCACATCAATCAACACAGGCCCTGGCCGCCCTGTACTCGCAATGTGGAAAGCTTCAGCCACAATTCGCGCCATATCTCTCGGATCGCGCACTACATAGGAATGCTTGACAATTGGGAGCGTAATGCCGTAAATATCAGTTTCCTGAAACGCATCAGTGCCGATCGCCGGACGCGGAACCTGACCAGTCACTACCACCATCGGGATAGAATCCATGTGGGCCGTCGCAATCCCCGTCACCAAATTAGTTGCACCGGGCCCGGAAGTCGCGAAACAAACCCCAACTTGTCCGGTAGCGCGGGCGTACCCATCGGCCGCGTGGGCTGCACCTTGTTCGTGCCGCACTAGAATGTGTTTGATGCCGCCGGTTTCTTCAGCCCGGTAGAGTTCGTCGTACAGCGGCAGAATTGCGCCGCCGGGATAACCAAAAATATGCTTGACGCCGTGGCGGATCAAGCTGTCAATCAAAGCGAATCCACCCGTTGCACGCCTGATGGCTACTTTAGTTTTTAGTTGCACAGAATTTCCGTCCTTAAAGTAATTATGATTTTTATTGAAAGCTTGGATACTACTCTAATCTCTACGATCGAACTATGAAAATTTAACTGCTAATATTTTACAAAACAATTGGGTTTAAAGCCCCGTCTTTTTATGACGGCTTTCATGATAGAGTATATTTGGCTGATTCGCTCCATGTAAAAATCCGGTATCAACTCTCTTATTTCAAAAAATCTCAAACGGGTTGGGGCATCAACCTGCGGGCGAGGCGATGTTAGACAGGCTGTGCCTGCTTTTTATGTTTGAACCCAGAATCCCCGCGCCTTTAGTTCGGGGAGTATGTCAAAAAAAGTTTCGCGCTCGGGCGATCGCGAAATTGTGAAACAGAAGACCGGGCGGTTGAAACCGCTTCTCTACAACCAAAACCCGCCGGACGGCGGTTTCCGAGGGGGCGTAAAGTTATCTTATTTTCTTTACACTGCGGAGGCGGACGAAAGTTTATCTAAAACCTGGTTTCAACCGTACGTCCGATCTTAAGCCTTTAAGACTTTGCGGGTATAGCGCCAAGCTGCGATACCCATCACGCATACCAAAAAGCCCAAACTCATCAGCACGATCCGCAAACCGAGGTCATCCGAGCCGACGGCTTTGCTAACAGCATCCGTCAGCGGGCCAGTCAGTGCTAAAGGCAAGCTGAGGGCAATATTAATCGCATTGTTCTCCAAGCCAAAGACTTTTCCCCGCATGGATTCGGGAGTTTTTTCTTGAATCAAAGCTTGCATCGGGCCGTTAATTAAAGAAGCGCCAAAACCGAAGAGAGCGCTCAATCCGAATCCCAGCCACAACTGTCGGGTAAAGGCAAACATTGTCAACACGAAACCCATCATCAAGAAACCAATTAACGGCAAAGGTTTCTTGTGTACTCGATCGCCCCAGTGACCCAAAAACGCAGCGCCGAAGACCATTCCGATTCCCGCAGCAGCCAGTAAAAAGCCAAATTGAGTTTCTTTGAGACCAATTTTGCCCGAAAGTGCGATCGCCAGAACTTGCAGCGCCGCAAACACCGAATACAAAATCGTCAACTGCACCACCGCGTTGCTGATCGAGCGGTTGTGCTTCAAATAGCGCAAACCTTCCTTGAGATCTTGCCAAGGATGGACGTTTTTGCCACTGTTGCCGGCATGATTTTCTTCGATCTGCATCAAGTAGATCAAACCTGCTGAGATCAGGTACAACCCGCCCAGGAAAAACTCTTGATAAGCTGGCCCGTAGCTGTGTTTGATCCAACTAAATATCGGTTCGCCGATCGTCATCCCGACAATAATGCCGCCCATTGTGGACGAGGCGAACAGAGCATTTGCCGACATCAGCCCCTCTCGCCCCACAGCCAGCGGGATTGCAGCCTGCTCTGCGGGAGCAAAAAATTGCGTTATAGTAGAGACCAAAAACGTAATCACCAACAACACGAAAAAAGTTTTGGGCAAAAACGGCAAAGATCCAATCAACACCGCTCGAATCGCGTTGCAGCCGATCAGCATTTGCTTTTTGGAAAAGCGGTCTACCACGATACCGGCCGCCGAACCAAAGACGATCGCTGGCACCGTGTAGGCGATCATCACCGCTGACAGCATCGAATTTTCCGAATGCTGCCAAGAAACCGGCCAGGGTCGGTAATCGCCTGTTTTCAGCAGAATAATCAGCAATACGTAAAAGATTTTATCCGCCACTTGGGCCAACAACTGGCCAGTCCACAAGGTGAGGAAGGGGCGATTTCTCAGTAGGGCATCAAGCCCGCTGCGGTCAGGGGGAGGGCTAGCTGGGTGCATAGGAATAGTTTAACTGACCGCCTCTGGCAATTGTAGTTTTCAGCAATACGTGCAAATCTGACTTGTGGAAAGCGGAAACGGGCCAAAAATCCTGTCTCCTGTGTTCTTTTTCTGTTTTAGCAGATCGGCGACGGAGGGCTTGGGTCTTTTTCACTCTACCGCGATCGGTCTATCCCCGAGAGCCCGCACCCCGGAAAATCCGAGAACATTGTTAAAGGTTGGCCTGCGTTTGCTCGCGAGTACAACATAAGGTAGTATATTTTACAAAATACTTGCTATTGGCAGCGATCTTAAAAGATGTCACGCCGATTAAGTAATATAACGAAAGTAGTAATGTTAGGAGTGAGAAACTTGAAAAAGGTTGAAGCTATTATTCGCCCGTTTAAACTTGACGAAGTGAAAATCGCACTCGTCAATGCTGGGATTGTGGGGATGACTGTTTCTGAAGTTAGAGGTTTTGGCCGTCAAAAGGGCATGACAGAACGCTATCGCGGTTCTGAGTACACTGTTGAGTTCTTGCAAAAGCTCAAGGTCGAGATTGTTGTCGAAAACGATCAGGTTGACATGGTGGTTGATAAAATTATCGCTGCTTCCCGCACGGGCGAGATTGGCGACGGCAAGATTTTCATCTCTCCTGTAGAACAAATTATCCGCATTCGGACGGGAGAAAAGAACCTGGAGGCAATCTAATATACTGGGGCATTGGGCATTGGGCATTGGGCATTGGGAATGGGGCATTGGCCTGCGCAGGGCATTGGGAATGGGGCATTGGGCCTGGATAATTGGTACTAATCACAATTGACACTCCCCGCCCTAAAAGGACGGAGATTCTTGGTTCAACGAGCCAACTTGCTTCAGCAGGATTTCTCCAACCAAAGTAGAGGTTGATTCTCAAGAGAGCGTTGCTTGCATGCTTCGCAAAGGTTCCGACGTGCCCCGCCGTACCCAATCCCCGACTCAGGATGTTTCTAGCTGCGTTGAAATCTCTATCGATCACACACCCACATTTACAAACGTGCGTTCTAGTAGATAGTGTTTTCTTCACAATCGTACCGCAGAAGCGAGCATTCTTGGCTTGTATATTGCGGGTTTACCGCTACCGTCACTCTGTCAAATACTTTGCCGAAGTATTCGAGCCAGATGCGAAACTGATACCAAGATGCGTCGTTAATAGACTTAGCCAGACAGTGATTCTTCGCCATATTTTTAATTGTCAAATCTTGGTAAGCTATTAAGTCGTTTGACTTAACTACGCACGCCAGCTAAGTTTGATTGCATGGTCTTTACGCTGCCTACTTATTTTCAGGTGGCGCTTGCCGAGAATCTGTCTGGCTTTGCCTCGGTTTTTTGAACCTTTTACTTTTCGAGAAACCCTTCTTTGGGAACGCTTCAGAACTTTTTCACCAATTATTAGGAATCTCGGATTTTCCACTGTTACTGAGTTTGAATCTGTGTAATATTCCTTCAGTCCTACATCTAACCCGATCGTGTTTCCCGAAGGTTCTGTATTCTCTTTTCGGTCAACATCAATACAGAATTGGACGTAAACACCATCCGCACGCTTTACCAATCTTACCCGTTTGATTTGAGCTATTTGATCAAAGTGCAAATCACGCGTTCCTTTTAACTTCAGTCGTCCGATTCCTTTTTTGTCAATAAAAGAGATTGACTTTCTATCTGATGCGAGCTTCCAGCCAGTCGATTTGTACTCAACTGAACGACAATCTTTCTGAAACTGTGGATATCCTTTTTTACCAGGAATACCCTTTTTACAGTTTTCGTAAAATCGGGAGATAGCAGACCAGGCTCTTTCGGCGCTAGCCTGTCTGGCTTGGGAATTGAGTTCGTCGGCAAAGGAGAATTCACGAGCTAATACAGCGCAGTATTTGTTCAAGTCGTACTTGTTAACTTTTGGGTTGTCCATCCAATAGCGCAAACAGCTATTGCGGACCAACTGTGCTGTACGAATTGCTTCAAAAACTGCTGCAAACTGACTGGATTTTCCGGATTGAGTCGAGGGCAGGTATTATCCTGCGCCCCTCTCAGGCACGATCGCAGCGTGCAGGTTTCCCAGCACTGCGCTCCCGATATTTTAGGCAAGTGCCTTGCTCATGTGTGTATAGTCGTGACATGATTCGTGTAGGGCTTCTAGGTTGTTTAGCTTCCAGTTATCATGTTTTCCGTCTATGTGGTGTAGGTTTACTTTTTCCTCAGAGGTGAGTTTGTATCCACACCTAGCACATGAATGGTGTTGTCTTTTTATGACTGTTGAGGTTGTGCCGTTGTAGAGTTTACTGTTCCGTTCGCTCCAGTACGCAACATCGCCGTCATAAGGAGATTTGGTTCCTTTGACGTTGATGTGTTTGTTTTCGGCATAAGAAACTTTTGGGAATGCTTTATCCAGCAATTTCTTACTGGTGTGGCGGTTCTGTTTGGTTTCCTTGTTGAATACCTTGAATGCTCGACGTTGGATATATGCCAGAGAGTTTCTCGCACCGTCCATCTTGCAATATTTGTGGTAATTCCGCCAACCTCTTACGATCGGGGCTAATTTCTCAGCTTTTACCGTCGCACCATAGTTCGAGCTATTGATGATAGATTTTACTTTCTTACGGAATGCTTTAAAGTTCTCCGTCGATGGAGTGCTTCTGAATTTTCCGTTTTTCTGGACTTTGAAGTGCCAGCCGAGGAAATCAAATCCGTCTTTCGTAGCAGTTATCTTGGTCTTCTTCGCACTGACCTTCATTCCTCTTGCTGATAGGAACTGGTCGATTCTATCAAGTATTTCTTCCGCATTGTCTTCAGGTCGAAGGATTATTACCATGTCATCCGCGTAACGGATTGATGGTTCCACTTGGTTTCCCGTAGGGATTCCTTTCTTGTTATATCGGGTGTTATAACTATGGATGCTTTCGATCCCGTTGAGTGCGATGTTGGCTAGTAATGGACTCACCACGCCACCTTGCGGTGTACCTTGGTCAGGGAATTCTACATTGGTTCCCGCTTTTAGACATCGGAAGATACCGAGTTTTAATCCGGCGGGGGCAATGAGATTGTCCATGATTGTGGTGTGTGAAATCCGGTCGAAACACTTTTCGATATCTAATTCGATTACTCGTTTGTTGATACCGTTGCTAGATGAGCGGAGATTTAATTGCAAGATTTTCTGCGCGTCATGCGCCCGTCCCGTCCTAAATCCAAAGCTATTAGCATGAAAAGTGGCTTCGTGCGCTGGTTCGAGTGCGAACTTGGCGATACATTGCCATGCTCTATCGGCGATAGTAGGCACTTTTAGCATTCGCGTTGTTCCGTCCTTCTTGGGGATGGGAATTTCTCGTAGGCCTTGGTGCTTCCATGTATTAGTATTCGATTTGAGTGTGTCACTCAGGGTAAAGCGTTCTTCAAAAGAGAGGGACGCTTTCCCGTCGATACCTGCCGTTTTCTTACCAGCATTTAGCTGTGTAACCTGACGAATTGCCAGAAATCTCGCAGCTTGAGATTTCATAATCAGTTTCTGGAGTGACCGCGCTTTCCGCTTGTCGCCAGCCTGAACTGCTTTGAACACGCGACGTTGTAGGCGGAATAAGTTCCGACGGAATTTCTTCCACGGGAGGTTCTTCCATGATTCACTGGTGTTTAAACCGCGACTAATCATACTCTACTCAGTGTAGTGTTTTCTAAATACCTTGCTCCAATTACGGAGCATCCTACCCGTATCTGAGGGGTTAGTCCTCTCGTCTGGTCTACCGTAAGTGCGACCACTTACAGACCTCAGATTCGTTTTTATTCGTTCCACCTGAATGATATTCGTCTCGGTTAGGAGTAGCCACTTCAACCGCCAGAACCCCAAACTCATGCCGCTTGTAGCTTAAACATCGGCGGGGTACATAGTCTCTGGCGAGGTCGGACTTTACGATTACGTCCGCCCATTCATAGGTCGCTTTTCTAGGCTCTGTTTCTCCGTTCGAGACACCCTGTTAGCCGCAGTGTCGATTGTAATTATCGTCTGATTCGACCCTGTTCCCCGCTTCACTCTATAGAATTCCGAGTCTATTCGGTGGGGGCAGATAAGGAGTCATATCTGAGTTTGATAGGAAGGACTTCCACCTTCATCAATCAGGCAGTTCAACTAATGTTTTTATTAGTTGGAGTAGTTATTTACGGACTAGATACCGTGATTCATACTCAACGAATCGCACTAAGTCTTGAACTCAAAAACTAGCAGGGCTTTACCTCCTACTTTATGCTAACTCGTCGAGCACAAAACTCTTTGGCGTCGCAGCAAAAGTTTACAAGGAAAGCCGTCCTATAAGGACGGGGTTTTAGACCCAGTTTTTTGATAACCAATAACCAATAACCAATAACCAATAACCAATAACTAATGACTAATGACCAATGACTCCATTTGTGGTAATAGAGCCTGGAATGCTTGACCGCGGTGGGAGTGCGATCGCTTGATATCGGGCGTCATTTCTGCAAAAGTCTGTTGCTGTGCGGGTACGTAGAAAATCGGATCGTACCCGAAACCTCCCGTACCGCGAGGAGCGTGCAGGATTTCGCCGCGGCAAATTCCTTCTACTTGCAGGGCAATTGTACCGTCGGGACGGGCGATCGCGATCGCGCACACAAATTGTGCTCCCCGGTTTGGTTCGGTTCCCAATTCTTTGACAAGCCGAGATATCCTGTCAGCATCGGTTTTTCCGTAGCGCGCCGAGTAAATCCCAGGTTGACCGTCGAGTGCATCTACCATTAAACCAGAATCATCGGCGATCGACCATTGGCCAGTTGCTTTCGCCACTTCAGACGCTTTCAAGCAAGCATTAGCAATAAACGTTTCCCCAGTCTCCTCAATTTCCAACTCTTCCGGTTTAAGCTGCAATTCCCATCCCAAATCCTGAAGATAAACTTGCATTTCCTTAAGTTTGCCCGGATTGCTGGTAGCCACAACTAGCAATTTGCGATTATTCATAATTTCGCTTAAAACTTACGCATTGATACTAACCAAGATATTGGAAAAGCTGATTTTAGCATATTAGCGCGGTCAAACTAACTTTTTCTGCTTCGGCGATCGCAGAATCTTCCAAAAACTTGTAGAATTGTACAAATTGTTCGACAAAATTAATGACCAAAAAACCCTGCTCATGCCCGGGCTTTAACGTGCCGGCGTTTATAATAGTTAAGTTGCCCAAATGTCGAACCATCTTGTAATTTGTATGACCATTGATGACATATCTGTATTTTCCATCTCGAATTAAGTTTGGGAGATCTGTGTTTGCTTCAATCGCATACCCATAATCATCAGGATTTAGCCGAACCATATCATTTTCCCCAAGCCCGTGACACAAAAGTGCTAAACCATCTGGTGTTGGGAATTCCCTAGTTGCAGGGAGAGAACTTAAAAATGAATGCGAAGTAACCGAAAGAGAATCTGGCTGTGTAGCCTTTTTTAGCTCTCGCATTTCATTTTTTAATAACCAGCGATCGTGATTCCCTGAAACTGTTAAAATTGCTTCGCGCCTCAAGATATCACAGCATTGATTAGCGTCACCTAAACCATCAACAATATCTCCGACAGAAAGGATATTGTCAACATTTTGGGATTTGATAAAATCTACGGTTTTCTCTAGCAATTGTTCCTCAGTGTGAAGATCGCCGATCGCACCTATAACATTGAAGTTTTTGTTGGCAATCATAGTACGGAAATGATATTATGTCACTCACCGACGATTAAATTTTAACAGTTGATAGAACAATTGACAGTGGACAAGGGACAATGGGCAGCAAAAACCTAGATCGGATTTTCGTTGTCAACTGTCCCAGGTCAACTGTCAACTGTTTAACCTTTCTGTGCCCAACTCTTCGCCCAATTCAAGTTTTGCATCACCTCTTTCAAAGTCGCAGCTTCCGAATACAACCGCAACACCGGTTCAGTACCGCTAAACCGAATTAACAGCCAACTTCCGTCAGCTAAACGAAATTTATATCCGTCAACTTTGTTGCAATCTACAACTGCTTTCCCAGCTATTTCTGTGAGAGGTTGATTTTCTAACAGCCCCAGCAAGCGCGAACGTTCGTCCATATTTGCTAAGTGCAAGTCGATTCTGTCGTAAGCTGAAGTAAAATTAGTCTCTGTTTGCAGTCGGCGATAGATGTCGCTCAAATCTTCCCCGGATTTGACAACGGCTTCTAACAAATACAGCGCCGATAGCAACGCATCTCTTTCGGGGATGTGCGTACCGTAGCCGATTCCTCCCGATTCTTCGCCGCCGACTAGGACTTGAGTGGTTAACATTCGATCGGCGATATACTTGTAACCGATCGGCGTTTCAAACAATGGTAGGCCGTAAAGTTCAGCAATTTTGGGCATGATGTCGGAACCGCTGACGGTTTTGATGACTTCCCCGGTCAACCCGCGCCGTTTGGCTAAGTGTTCGATTAATATAGGAACTAGGATTTGCGAACTGAGGAAGTTTCCGAAGCAGTCAACGGCTGCAATTCGATCGCTATCTCCGTCAAATACAAATCCGATCGACAAACCAGAGTTTTTTCGCTGGTGAGTCCGCATCACCCGAAACAACTGCGACAGGTAGCGCGGCAAAGGTTCCGGTGCACCGCCGCCAAACAGCGGATCGCGATCGCTGTTGACTTCTTGCACAGTTTCTTCTAATATTTGAGCTAATCCGCCCGCCGCCGCGCCGTGCATTACATCTACAAATACTGTAATTTTCCCGGATGCGATCGCCCCCTTAATCGCTTCAATATCCACCATTTCCCGCAAGGTTTTGCAGTAAGCCGGCCAAGGATTGAAATTTTCCAATTTTCCGGGAGTTGCTGAAAGTGCCGCCGGATTTTCGAGTTTTGCTTCTATCTGGTGCGTAACTTCGGGCGAAACCGAGCCCCCAAATCCGCCCTTGACTTTTAATCCTAAATATGCACCGGGGTTGTGGCTGGCTGTCAGGACGATCGCACCTAAAGCATTTAATTGTTTGGCAGCTAAACTGAAAGCTGGAGTTGGGGCGTAGGATTCGCTCAGCAGCACGTCAAATCCGGCGTTTTGGACTGCCTTAGCTGCTGCGAGGGCAAAATCTTCAGCCAGAAATCGGCGGTCGTAACCGACAATTACAGTCCCGCTGGTGGCATTATTGCCGCCAGTTTGTGCGAGAACTTGTGCTGCTAGGGGAGCTACCAATGCTACGCGATCGAATGTAAAATCGTCAGCAATGATGCCGCGCCAGCCATCTGTACCGAATTTAATAGGATTCATCGTTTAGTCACAAGCCATAAGTCACTCGTCTATTTTATGAGCTTATTTGGCGATCGTCAGTCGATTTTAGATTTTAGATTTTAGATTTACTTGCAGCCTTGAATCTGGCAGCTTGAACAAGACTTTAAAATTTTGGGAGATCCATTTAAGGAGTGTACGTGGCACGGTACCCGTTTTGGGGTAAACGACTGTTGACAATTTACCTAGACTTACCTAGGATGCAAGTGAGTAAACTCCCGGTAAATCACTGGATAGATTGATGAGTATTGGCCAGAGCCACAGAGCTTAAGGCCGTGAGCGTTGACACGACGATACGGCGCCCTGAAAAAGAAGGCCTTCAGAACGTCCGTCGGCACAGATGGCGGACACAGGCGATATCGTCTAACATAGTAAAAATCTAGCCGCATTGACAGGGAGAATCAATGGCTACCCTAACTTATTGCAAAGGCTTGCCCACACCAGTGTATGAGCTTAACGAACTCGGAAAAACAACTTTCGAGATGTTTTTAGAGGCTTACGCCCCGATTTTTCGGACTGCAAGCATTGAAACAATTAACCACTTACTTTCAGGCGCTCCTTTCAAGAAATCCGATTGGAACACGCACTTACAGCAAACCTACGGCATCAACAAGCGCCACGCCAATGGTGTAATCAGTTCTGCCTCATGTCGTGTAGACGGCGCAAAAGAACATAGGATTTTACACCTGAAAACTCTTGAAGTCAAGATTAACTCTATTAGTGCGTGGCTCCAGAAAGCCGAGCGTAAGTTGGCATTAGCTCGCAAATTTTATGCCAAGAAAAAATTGCCCAAGTCAAAAACAGGTTGTAATTTTCCCATAGCTTGCTCGCTGCAATATAAATCCACAAACTGGCATAATTTGCGCTTTCAGATTCACAACAAAAAGCGTAAACTGACATTATTAAGTAATAAACTAAAACATTTAAGGCTTAAGCCAGTCAAAGTTTTCATCCCTCATGGCGATTTTTTTGTCGTCGCCTCGAAGGATGAGTCTTTTGGCAATCAAGTTTGTCAGTGGAATGGGGATAAAATAACTTTTCGAGTCCCTAAGTGCTTGGAGTCACGATTCGGAAAAACCGTGTCCTCTGTTATTGGTGATTTTAGCCGCAACATCAACAGATTACCAGAATGCGGTGCTAAAACTTGGCATTTCTATCGTAAGAATGGAAAGTGGGTTGTCGCCGTGCAGTTTACCCCAAATCCCGTGAAGCAGGTTTCTAGAGAGAGAATGTACGGTTGCATTGGTATCGACATGAACCCCGGTTCTATTGGGTGGGCGTATGTTGATTCTCAAGGGAATCTCAAAGCCAAAGGGCAGATTCCATTGCAGATGGGCTTACCGAACGGCAAACAACAGGCTCAAATTGTTGATGCCTGTTTGCAACTAGCAATAAAAGCCACGGAATTTGAATGTCCCGTAGTTTGTGAGGAACTTGATTTCTCAACAAAAAAGCAGTCACTGGGAGAAAAAAGTAGAAAGTATGCTCGGATGTTGTCGGGCTGGGCGAGAGCGTGAGTTCTACAAGCAACTGGGTTCTATTTTGTCGAATCGTGGCATTGAGTTAATTGCAGTCAATCCAGCTTATTCAAGCATTATCGGTTTGATGAAATACCTGAGAATGTATGGATTAGCTAGTGATGAAGCGGCTGCACTGGTAATTGCTCGCAGGGCTATGAAATTGAGTGAAAAAGTACCTCGCTCCTTAACCGCCTATTCTGAAGTGAATTCAGAAAAGCACTCCTGAGAGCGAGTGGAACCAACTGAATAAACAAATCAAACGTTCCGCTGTAATATCACGTCGTTGTGATTATTATAGCGTTTCTAACTGGAGTTTCTTGGTCAACCTCGATGTCGGGGAAGCGTCAAGCGCGCTTGTAAGAATGTTTTAAACTTATACCGCAGAGTTTACCCAGGTTTGCCTAGGTTTTTATAAGCGGCTGGTTAAAAGTCATCATTAGTCAGCAGTAAGCAGTCATCAACTGACAACTGTCACAGGTCAACCGACAACTGACAACTGACAACTGTCAACTGTCACAGGTCAACCGACAACTGACAACTGTCACAGGTCAACCGACAACTGACAACTGACAACTGACAACTGTCACAGGTCAACCGACAACTGACAACTGACTAAAAGAATGCCGGTTGATGGCGGATCAAATTCAAGAATTCCTCGCGAGTTTTCTGTTCTTCTTGAAACACTCCCAACATGGCACTTGTCACCGTCCAAGCACCGGGTTTTTGCACGCCCCGCATCGTCATGCACATATGACTGGCTTCCATCACAACAGCAACTCCCTGCGGTTCCAATATTGTCTGAACTGCTTCAGCAATTTGGCGCGTCAAACGTTCTTGCACCTGCAACCGGCGGCTGTACATCTCGACAATTCTGGCTAATTTGCTCAGTCCCACTACTTTTTGGTTGGGAATATAAGCGACGTGAACTCGACCCATAAATGGCAACATATGGTGTTCGCACATACTGAATACGCTGATGTCTCGCACCAGTACCATTTCGTTGTGACCTTCGTCAAAGATAGCGCCGTTGAGGAGTTCTTCGAGGGATTGACTGTAACCGCTGGTGAGAAACCGCATTGCTTCTGCTACCCGCTTCGGGGTTTTGAGCAATCCTTCGCGTTCGGGGTCTTCTCCTACTCCCAGCAGCAGCGTCCGAACGGCCTCCATCATTTCTTCCTGGCCTACTTCTGAGGCTACGGGTACGTTGGATTCTTGACCGTTCGAGGAATTGCGATCGGGTCGAGTGGTGATCCGCGGGGCGTTGTTGTCTGCGGTTTCTAACAGTTTCATGCTGTCAGTAGAGATTGAGCTCGAGCCATTGGAACCGCTGTTCGATGCAATTGTCATAAAAAGTTGGTGTGAGGATGAATCTATTTTCGATTGGCGATTTTCGATTGGGCATAGACCTATCGATTTGCGATTTGCGATTTTCGATTGGGGGATAGAGCTAGAGATTCAAAGATTGTTGAATTCCAGAAAAATCCAGCAGTTTACAATCTCAAGTTCACAAAACTCCGGCGTTGGACATCAGCGTGATTTCTTCAATTACTGCACTTGCCGGCAACTGAACTGCGTGCAGAATTGATTGGGCGACGATTTCTGGAGTTAACATCGCGGTGCGATCGAAATCGGCTTGGACGCTCTCTGTGTCCCACATGGGAGTGTTGACAGAACCCGGACAGATGGCTGTGACGCGAATTCCGCGAGCCCGTTCTTCGGCGGCTAATGTCTTGGACAAAGCCATGAGACCGAATTTGCTGACGCAGTAGGCTCCCCAGTTGGGGAAGGTTTGGCTGCCGGCGATCGAGGAAACGTTGATGATGATTCCCGATCGGCGATCGCGCATTCCCGGCAAAATTCCTAGAATGCACTGCCAAACGCTAGTAAGATTGAGGTCTAGAACGTTCTGCCAGTCGGCTAGGGGCGTTTCGGTCAAGGAGCCGGTGTAGCCCATGCCAGCGCTGTTGACCAGAATATCCACGGGCCCGAATTGAGCGGAGATCGCGCTGATTCCGCTTTGCACTTGCTCAATTTTTGCCAAGTCTAAGGGATAAGCTTCTGCTTTCACTCCGAATTCTCGGGCTGCTGCGGCAACAGCTTCTAGGTTTTCTGACTCTCGGCTAACTAAGGCTAGATTTATGCCCGCGGCAGCGAACGCTAGAGCAGTCGCTTTGCCAATACCGCTGCTGGCTCCGGTAATCAGAGCCTGCTTTGTTGTTCGATCGTTCATTAGCGTGTCCTGATAGTTCCTAATTTTACGAAAAACACGGAAATTAGTTGGCAAGTGTTAGCTTGACGCTTGTGAACTACTAAACCCTTTATCCCATTGCCCAAGGCATCTGGGACTACTTTTCGCATACTTTCGATCGGCAACTACCCGTCAAGCATTGCAGCCTTTTTCGGCAAATCAGACAACTGTCTGGTACGGCTGATAACAATTAATTATGAGAGCAACATTAAGAACTGTTAAGCCGAGATCACCTGAGAAATTATAACACTGCTGACAGATTCGCAGAACAGTCAGGCGTGAGTTATTAGTTATGAGCGTGAAGTTAAGAAATTTGTAATTCACAACTAATAACTCAAAGGAGCGATCGGCTCAAGCAGACATTTCAGTGAATACACCAATGTGGCGAAACTTTTGATACCGGAGCTGGCGCCGCTGCTGGCCCGTGAGCTGTGTCAATTCTGCTAAGTTTTCTAACAAAGCTCCTTTGAGCATCGCCGCAGCTTTCAGGGGATTGGAGTGAGCGCCACCAACGGGTTCGGGTACTATCTGATCGAGAACGCCGAGGTTTTTCAAATCCCAGGAAGTAATTTTGAGGGCTTCGGCGGCTAAGTTGGCTTTCCCAGAGTCTTTCCAGAGGATGGCAGCACAAGCTTCGGGGGTGGCTACGGTATAAACAGAATGCTCCAGCATCAACAGCCGCTCGCCGACACCAATTCCCAAAGCGCCGCCGGAACCGCCTTCGCCGATGACAGTGCAGATAATCGGAACATCGAGGCGAAACATTTCTCGGAGGTTGCACGCAATCGCTTCTCCTTGTCCGAGCTGTTCGGCTTCTAAGCCCGCCCAAGCCCCGGGAGTGTCGATAAAGGTGAAAATTGGCATACTGAAGCGATCGGCGTGTTCCATCAACCGCAGGGCTTTGCGGTATCCGCCCGGAGCGGCCATGCCGAAGTTGCGGGCGATGTTGTCTTTGGTGTCGCGTCCTTTTTGATGGCCGATAATGACCGTAGGACGCCCGTCTATGCGGGCAATTCCGCCGACGAGGGCCGGGTCGTCTCCCCCTCGCCGATCGCCGTGAAGCTCGATCCACTCGTCGCTAATTGCTTGAATGTAATCGAGGGTGCTGGGGCGGCGCGGGTGACGGGCGAGTTGCAGCCGCTGCATGGGGGACAAGCTGCTGAAAATTTCTTGTCGCAGTTGGGCGCTGCGAGCTTCTAGTTTGCGAATTTCGTCGGTGACATCGACGGCGTTTTCTTCGGCGAGTTGGCGAATCTGGTGAATTCTGGTTTCGAGTTCGGCCAGGGGCTTTTCAAAATCTAGGAGTAGTGGTTTGCGGTCTGGGTTTGCCACGCTGATAATTTCTATAGGGTTTTTAAGGTTTGGTCGA
This sequence comes from Microcoleus sp. Aus8_D2, assembly GCF_036702665.1. NCBI lineage: Bacteria > Bacillati > Cyanobacteriota > Cyanophyceae > Oscillatoriales > Microcoleaceae > Microcoleus > Microcoleus sp. Aus8_D2. The sequence goes on along the minus strand of NZ_JAUBUN010000029.1, from coordinate 84,058 downwards.
TCGACTGTTTCCCGATCCTACCTTGTCAGTTGACACTGAAAAAGAGGGTTGCTCGGAAGTTTTGAATTTTGAATTATGTTTTTCTTCGTAACCCGAGTTGAAAACCTGAGGCTTGAGCCTCGTTTTTTGCTACACTATTTTTGCTTAATCCCAGAGTTTTACCAGAAAGAATTGGTTTAAAGCCGGAACCCTTGTAGGGAGAAATTAAAAGAAGACTATTCATTAATCCAATCCTCTTGCTTCCAGGTAGCTGTCAACTGTCAACTGAACCGTACGACTCCCCACGCCCCTATGCCCGCCCACAGCCACAAAAGACCTAACCCTGCTGAACTGTTCCCAAGTACAAAAACCGACACAAGTGCGATCGAACTCACTCCGTCGGAAGCTTTGACAGCTATTTCAGTCTTAGCTGTTGCCGCCGACGGTGAAATATCGGAAGCCGAAAGACAAACCCTTGCCGCCAATCACATTCGCTTGTTCGGCTCTTATTCTGGCGAACACTTCCAAGAACTATTTAAGAAAGTTCTGAAATTGAGCAGTCAGTACACTCCGGCCGAAGTATTTGCCGCAGCTAAAAACGCATTGAATGCTCAGCTTCGAGAAACAGCTTTTGCGATTGCTACAGATTTGGTTTTGGTAGACGGAGTTTTCACAACAGAGGAAAAAGATTTCTTAGTTGAACTTTCCCAAGCTCTGGACATCTCAGAGGAAATGGGCAAAAAAATCATCGAAGTCATGACTATCAAAAACTGCGCTCAAAACTTCAGATCATCTCAGCCTATTTGATAAGTTCAGTCCTGGAGGCACGAATAACCTCATTCTGTCATTCTGAGTGTAGCGAAGCATCTCAAGCCCAAGGAAAAACGTCGAGCTTGCGTCCTGGACTGAAGTTGTTACTTAACAGTTACCGGTTATATCATGTCCGGTGAAATAACAGTTAAAACAGGTACAATCTGGTCTATATAGGAGAGCCTTTTCACAGCCAAGTAAGAACATTAATAAGGACTTCCATTCGGAAAAATTAGTTTAATCCGCTTGGAACGAAGCTGTTCTTCCTCTTTGTGAAGTTCTACTAATTGCTCCACTACATCAGCAGTCACCCCTAACAATTTAGCCATTTGACAGATTTTTTCGTGTTCCTGTTCGCTATACTCACCGTCTGCGGCAGAAGCTTTAATAGCTTGATAGACAATATCCGTTTGTACCAAGTTGTTTATGCGATCGGAAGAGTTCGCAAGTAGCTCCGCCAGATCGTCGTTAGCTTCGTAAATCTCCAATTCTTTAAGCACAGATTCTGGAGCACCCAAAGCACTGAAGAAGCCAATTTGCCAGTCTCGTTCTGCTGGATCGAGTACGCCATCTCCCTTGGCGCAGACAAGTACAGCTTTGCCCACTGCTGCAAAATCTGCTTCAAAATCATCACCGTTAGGAAAGATTTTAAAACCTAATATCCGGTTCAAGACCCAGAGGTTTCCTTTTCTTTGATAATCTGTAGTCCGGGCTATTTTTTTGTCCTCTTAAGATTTGACGGTTGAGATTGCACTTTTAAAATTATGACTCAGAACTGCCTTGTGTCAACCATTTGAGGGACGCACCATTACTTTAATGGCTTCTCGGCTATCCATCGCGGCATACCCCATTGGGACATCATCAAGTTCGATCGTCATATCGAGAACCGGTGAAGGGTCAAGTTTACCAGCCACTACATCAGCAAGGAGTTCGGGAATATAGGCACGAGCAGGCGCAACTCCTCCCCGTAAGGCAATATTGGACATGAACAAACGGGGGATATTAATAGTTCCGTTACCGTGAGGCATTCCCACAAATCCGATCGCTCCTCCTGGACGAGCAATCGCGATCGCACTCGCCATAGATGACTCGCTACCCACGCATTCAAGTACAGATGCTGCGCCTCCTTGGGTCATCTCCAACACGGCTCCAATCGCCTCTTCACCCCGGCTGGTGACAACATCCGTAGCCCCAAATTGTCGCGCTATTTCCAAGCGTCGTTTGTGACGACCTAGCATGATGATCCGCGCCGCTCCCAAGCGTTTCGCCGCCAGTACGCCGCACAATCCGACTGCACCATCACCCACAACAGCTACTATACTTCCGTCACGCACACCGGCTGAAACCGCAGCATGGTGACCAGTTGACATCACGTCCGTCAGTGGCAGGATGGCGGTAAGAAGGGCATCATCATTCTCGGCGGCTTTGGGAATCACAACTAGCGTCCCGTCGGCTAATGGCGCACGCACGGCTTCTGCTTGTCCGCCGTTGTTCTTCCCTCCCCAAAAGCCACCTTGAATGCAGGAGGTTTGCAGCCCTTTGCCGCAGAACTCGCAAGATCCGTCAGAGAAAGCAAAGGGAGCGAGGACGCGATCGCCTTTCTTCATTGTCCGCACGTCCGCTCCTACCTCTTCTACCACCCCCATCCATTCATGGCCTGTTCTCCAACCCTGTTGCCAATCTTCTAAACCTCGATAGAACCATAGGTCAGAACCGCAAATACAGGCATGAGTAATGCGGACAATGGCATCGGTAGATTGCTCGATAACTGGGTCGGGAACGCTCTCAACGCGCACGTCGCCCGCTGCATAGTATACTGTAGCTCGCATTTGATACACTCCTGTTATTTCAATGTCCGATCTTAAGTTGCCTTGCCACACAAGAAATATATAGCAATCCTAAATCAGTTGTACAAATATGTAGGGGTAGTGCCCCGCCGTGCCTACCCCCACGGATCGGGGCAACCACGGGGGGTTTGCCCCTACAACAATTACACAATTCATTTACGATCGCTATAATATCTTGTCTAGGAAGGAACTAACCCCTTCTGTCATCGTCTAAATCCTGTAAAAAAAATAGAGTTCAATTGGACATGAGTTTAGTAATCAAAACCGAGCTATTTGATTCCACTATTTGGAAGGCGATTCACCCCCGTAAGACGGATATAATCATCGCTACTTGCGCGAAATCTGGAACAACTTTGACTCAGCAAATAGTCAATTTAATTATTAACGGACACAGTGATTTTAAGTATTTGTACGATTTAAGTCCTTGGGTAGAAGAGAAGCCCGAAATATTTTTTGGCTCGTTAGAGGACAAACTTAACCATATAGAGAACTTGCCCGCTCCAAGATTTTTCAAAAGTCACTTGCCTTTCGATGCGTTGCCATACTATCCAGAATGGAAGTACATCTCCATAGTCAGAGATGGGAGAGATATTGGTCTGTCTCTATATAATCATTTCAAAGCTCAAGATCCTAAATATTATAAGGACTTCGGAAATCAGTTTGCCGGCAGTTTTCCAGATTTTTGGGAGAAGTGGGTAAAGAATGAAGAATTTCCGGGATGGATTTTTGGGACTTTTGTCAAAAATAATTGGTGGAAGGCCAGACATCTTCCCAACGTACTTTTAGTTCACTATTCCAATTTAATCAATGACAAGCCAAATGAAATCCCGAGAATTGCTAACTTTCTCAATATAGAGATAGACTCAGCAAAGATGAAGACAATCTTGCATGAGTCTTCCTTTGAATATATGTCAACTAATTGGGAAAAATTTCAGCCCCCTGGTTTTCTGCCTGGGGCTTTCTTTGGAAAGGGAAAAAATGGCAGGTGGCAGGATTTGTTAACTCAAGAGCAAATTGAAGAATATGAAACTATGATTTGTGAGCAATTAGGCTCCGAATTGGCAAACTGGCTCAAAAGTGGTGGACCTTTAACCTCCTCTAATTAACAAAACATTACCCCTCTGTCAAGAAACAGCAATAGACATCTCCAAAAATCGTCAAAACTTTCCTACGATCAAATTGGAGAGGACATCAATAGGCAATTAGGAGGATTCTCAATAGAATTAAAAATCTGTTTACCCTTGAACTTGTATGACTTGTATTCAATGGCAAACTCTTCAGTAAACCCAAGGTTCCGAAATATGTGCCCAGAACCCACGCTGGTGGCTTCAGCCATAGCAATTTCAAAGTTATGGTGTTTAGCTAAGTTCAAGTTTTCTCTCACTAAATTTGTAGCGATATGTCTCTTAGTGTATTTCTCTTGGACTCCCAGCATCAAAATATGCAGCAGTTGTCCGGCTTTAACATGATTACAACTTCGGTAATTTTCCTCCAATTCTGACAGCAAAGAGAAAACGGATTCAAACTTATTATCAATACCCTCCGGAGGGTATTGATCGATTGTCATAAAATCTTCGGAAATAATGAACCCCACTACCTCTCCTGTTTGCCGATGTTTAGCGATTATCGATATTTCTTCATCGGCTGCTTTCTGACAGACAGGTAAAGCCAGCCGATAAAACTCATGAAAGGAAATTTTTAGGGCTTTGGCGATCGGCTCAAAACTTGAAAAAACCTGGGAGATACAAGTAGCAGTCTCTTGGATATCACCAGACTGCATGATTTGGAACAGGATTTCACTGTTTTTCTCGAGAAAATTCATAGATTTGGTAAAACTTACAAACGATTACAATTAAGGAATGGGAATTAAATTACCTCCGTAGTTGGGTTGGGGTTACGAAACCTAACCTACAAATTTTGGATGTTACTTTTGGTAACAAACATCCTTTGAGATTTTCCTAACATAATTTAATTCTTATTCGGAGATGTTTATTTCTGAAATTGTAGTTGAGAATATGTAGCAAGCGAAGCGATCGCAAATAACGCCATTACCTCAGACATTACATTCACGGTGTGTCCATCAAAGAAAAAGCTAACTAGGACACTTGCTAAGGAACCGCCCAACATCTCCAGAAATCCAATTACGGCAGCAGCACTACCAGCAGTATCTTCTACTGATTCAAGTGCATGATGGATAGCATTAGGTGCGATTAGCCCATAACAAAAGGTGTTAATGATGAGAAGAGGTAATAGTGTAAGTAACTGAGCCGCACCAGTCATCGAAACTAATACAAGTGTAATAGCTGAGGTGGCAGAAATTACTAACCCAAAGCCAAGCAATCTTGGTGATGGCACACCGCGATTGTTCAGTAGTCCACTGAGAAAAGACCCAGCTACAATACCAATACCAGTTGAAGCAAAGATCAACCCATAAGTAGCTGTTGATATCCCTAGAACATTAATCATTACAAGTGATGAAGCTGCAACGTAAGCAAACAGACATCCAAAACTGAGTGCATCGACAAGAGCATATCCAATAAAAACTCGGTTATTAAGAACACGCAGATAATTTCCGATCAGCCGATGTGGTTTGATAGCATTTAGATCCCGACTTTTAATTGACTCATCAAGTCCGAGTGCAATAGCTAGTAAAAGTATCAGCCCTCCTACAGCTAATAACCCATAGATACCTCGCCAGTTAGCGATCGCCAATATTCCCACACCAATTGTTGGTGCAATGATTGGTGCTATGTTGATCGCTAGGCTAATGTAGGAAAGTTGGACGCGAGCCGTAGCACCTTCAAACAGATCGCGAACCATTGCCAGCATCAGCGTTGCACCAGCGCCAGCCCCAGCACCCTGAAGGTAGCGCCAAGCCACGAGAGCATTAATTGATGGGGCGATCGCACAAGCAGCACTAGCAAATGCAAAGAGTCCGCAACCTGCGAGTAAGACCGGTTTTCGCCCGTAGCGATCGGAGAGGGAACCAAAGGCGAGTTGGGATGTAGCATAACCAACCATAAATAGACTGAGTGTTAGCCCTACAGCCGCAGGAGAGGCATTTAGTGAAGTACCAATGGCCGGAAATGCTGGTAGTCCCATATCTATTGATAGCGGTAGCAGTGCAGCCAGTACGCCAAGGATTATGGTGAAGCCTACCGAGTTAGGTTTAAACTGCATACATAACCTTTGTCGTTACCGAGTCAAGTGTTTGCCAAATTCGGTCAATCCAATCTAGATGTTCTGGTTTCATCAAACAAGAACGCAGACAGGTAATAGATTCTAGGTCCCAATTGATTCCTTCCCCAGTCTCTAAAAATAGTTCTTTCGGTAGATTAGCCAGAGCTAGGTGGAGGTTTTCCTGTTCCGCCGTTTGAAAAATCTCCTTTGCCAGTCGGGAAGATTCACTCGCACTCTGAGATTTTACTACCCAAACAACGATATCTAATTCAGGCGGGAAAGCTACTATAAATCGCGCATCATTTTGGAGTTTCTCAAAAAGAGTCAGTGCTGCTTGTCGCGACTTACTCAAATAGCCAGTAAACTCACCACCTGGTATGAGAGGTAATAACCGTTGAGTTGCCCAGAGTGCTACCGCCGATGAACCCGCTCTGGAACATTCCAAACTAATTTCACCTAAATGCAGTTCCTCAGAACTAAAATAGGTGTAGGGTGAATCATGTTTATAAAGCTTCCCAACAGAAGGATCTTTGAAAACAATACAGCCACAGCCGTAAGGCTGTAGTCCATGTTTGTGCGGATCGACAACAATCGAATCAACTTGTTTGAGACAGTCAAAAGCGGCTCTGGCTTCGGCATCAAGATTCTCTACCAACATAAAGTAACCGCCGTAGGCGGTATCGGCATGGATGCGGAACCCATATTCAGCCTGAAGTTCGAGAATTTCTGGTAGTGGATCTACAGAACCCGTTGCTGTCGTCCCGATGCTAACAACAACCGTGCCAATATCATCTTCATGTAAAAGTTTTTCCAGGGCTGCTACATCCATTCGGGCGCGACTGTCACACCGAACAGATTGAAAGGGAATGCGAAGCACACCACAAATTCTGGAATGAGTATAGTGTGACTGAGTAGAGGCGACAACTTTTTTGTTTGGTTGTAAATTTCCTGCAACCCACAAAGCCTCTAAATTCGCCATCGTCCCGCCACTTGTTAGATGTCCTAAATGAGTTTCCCAACCGAACATCTTGGCAATTTCTGCCACCGCTTCCTTCTCCATTGCCGAACTTGCCCGTCCACCATCTAGGGCATGATTGTTGGGATTGATCCAAAGCGATAGCGTATATGCAAGGCGGGCAATTTCCGTGGGTGGTTTGAGCATTTGCCCAGCGTAGAGGGGATGGGGATAGGGATAATTGTCTTGCATCCGTTCTGCGACTTCCAAAAGCACGGTTCGCATAGCATCTAGGTTAGGAGAGCGATCGAATTTTGGTAAGCTGTGAAAACCTTCTTCTAGTCGTGCTAGTGCTTCTTGAAGTAATCCCAAGCTTTCTTTTTCTAATGTCATGTATTTGCATCCTCTGGTGAATTTATAGGTTGGTTAAGTAAGTGGACATAAATAAACGCCATGATGTCATTGTTCGTTAAACGTCGCAATTCGCTTGTGCTTTGGGATTGCTTCGTTCCTCGCAATGATACGTAATATACAGCATATTCTATGTATATGTGGTACACACAATCTTGTAGTAGGTAAGGTGCGTCGCCACCCGTCAGGGGAGCAAGTTCCATTGAATATCTCACAGCGACGCACCCGGAGCGAACTAACAACTGCTTAAAATTGTCATTCTGAGCGAAGCGAAGAATCTTCGGTGGAATCCTTTGCAGAGAAGTCTTTGCTCTCAGAATTGAAATTTAGCGGACAGCCCCCCTTTACTTGACCCGTAGGGTCGAGTAGTTTGAGTCGGCTCTTTTCAAATTTTTCCAAAGTTTTGATAGCGGCACTACTTTCGGAAGCAGCTATCAAAGACCCTATTTCACCTCCACCAAAATTTTCACAAATACTCTTGTGTCCCTCAGATATTCCGCATTGATAAGCTCGGACAAAATTTTCGTGTTCGGCTGCGAGGATGCTAGGTAGAGTTTTCAGGATGGGCAATAGCTTCTGCTTGCAAATGACATTAATCAGATAATCGTGATTCCACATCATTAACCCACTTAAATTCTCTGACTGTACTAACGACTGGGTATTGCCAATAGTCATAGTAGGGCGAATGTCACTTTCATATTTCTCTCTCGTAAAGTTTCCAGTTAATTTCATGGCGGCTCCCGAGGCATACATAAGTTTAGTAGTCGTTTCTAAATCAACTTTTGCTTGGTCGAGTTGGTCGTTACCAATGGCAGCAACCAAGCGTTCTCAACTAATAATTAACGCTTGGCTAAACACTAAAAATACCCAATGTCCTTTCTTCCAGACATGAAGCGGAGAAAGAGTTGGGTTGGTTTCGATATTTAAACTTGGATGAGAATTACTTAAATTCTGGGGATTGTCAATATTATTAATTAAATTGGATTCGTCTAATCCGAACGCTCTTATTAAGAGAAGAGCATAAGTTTTAAATCCAGATTTAACAGAGTTTTTATGATCGGTGAAATCAAGACCTGCACTGATTTCTAAAAAGCCTAGATCAGCTCTCAACAGGCTCGTAACTATTAACTTAGCAGGTGCTTCGGCTTTAACGTGTTGGACTTCCATATAGCGATCGAACTCTTGAACTTGCTGGTACTTCAGGTTAGTACCAGTCAAGAACTCTTTCGCCAAGGGAATGACTTCTACTGGGGTGAGTTGCTGCAAGGCGACATTGATAGTATTAGCCTGCAAAGATTCCTCTAGAGACAAAGCCTGTTGAAATTGCGCTAGCGTCTGATGTACCTGAATGGCAACGGGCTGACTCAATGAGTAGCTGCTGAGTAAATCCTGGGGTGGGAGCAAACAAAGATTCCATAAATTAAGAGGCATAGAAGCACCTGTATTTAATAGAAACCATCTCAAGTTCTACTGTTGTCAGCCTTGAAAAAGTTACTGGTTATTATCAGAAAAACTTTCCTCAATAACCAATAACCGCAACAAATTACATCAAAATGACATCAAAGGTCGGAAACCGTGCTTAACGGAAATTTCGCCGATTTGCTCCATCTTTTCTACAGTAATTTGATTCCGTCCCCAAGAAAAATTGGTGTACAACTTTTCAAATTCCAGCAGCATGGATTCGGCAAAACAGGCAAATAACTGCCGGCCCGGCACATCCATATTCACAATCTTCATAATCTTCCACTCAATATCGAGGGAATGCTCCACAATCCCGCCATTGAGTACGTAAATTTCGGGATGCTGAACCTGAGTTGCCAGATTTTTCGGATAACCACCGTCAATCAATAAACAGGGTTGCTTCAATGTCTTGGGGTCAATTTCTACTCCCTTTGGCATACTGGCTACCCAGACTACAATATCCGCTTGGGGCAGGGCTTCTTCCAAATCCATGATTTTGCCTCGCCCCAATTCCGATTGCAAATCTTGCAATCGTTCTTTGTCGCGGGCAATGAGCAACAATTCTGCTACATTGGTTTTAACATTCAGCCAGCGGCAGACAGCACTGCCAATATCGCCAGTAGCACCGCAAACCGCCACAGTGGCTTTTGAAAGTTCAATCCCCAATTTTGGGGCTGCTTCTTCTACTTGGCGGCAGAGGATGTAAGCCGTATGGGTGTTACCAGTGGTGAAGCGTTCAAACTCCAACTTGAGATTGCGAATTTGCTTAATTTGCTGCAAGTTGAAGGTTTCAAAAATGATCGAAGAAAAGCCACCTAAAGCAGTGATATTAATCCCGTTTTTTTGAGCGTGGGCCATCGCATTAATAATTTTGCGAGTGGCTGCTTTGATCCGGCGAGTGGCTAGCATTTCTGGTAGAAAACACGACTCCACATAGCGGCCTTCTATTTTTTGCCCGGTAATGCTAGTGACAGTGATATGATCAACTATTTGGGGCGGTGCGCTGCACCAAAAGTCGAGCCCTTGATCGGCATATTCTGGATAGCCCAGCTCGTTAGCTACTGATTGGGCGTGTTCTAAGCTGGTTAAGTGACCGATTAGACCAAACATTAAGTTGTCAAATGAAGGAAGAAGAAAGAAGTCAGTTGACAGTTGACCTGGGACAGTTGTTAGTTGTCAGAAGTCAGAAGTCAGAAGTCAGAAGTCAGAAGTCAGAAGGGAAAATTATTTTTTTTTAATTTAGTTCCCGTTCTTTATTTCCAACTTGATTGGGGTGCAAGACCTTGTAAGGAAGAACGAAGAAGGGAAAATTAAAAGGTTTTAATTTTTAATTTTTATCCCATTCCTTATTTCCAAATTGATTAGGCTGCGAGGCCTTGTGCTGACATCCGCATGATGTCGCGGTTGTTAAAGCCAATGTTGCCTAGGGCTTCGCCGTAGGCAATCATAAAGTCTTCGATTAAGGCGTCTTTTTCCATTCCCAAAACGCTAGCATCGTCTGCGACAGCGTTTAGCAGCCTCCAGATGATGGGCAGGTTTTGGCGGTTGGCGGCTTCGAGTTCGGCTTTGGATTCTTCAAAGTGAGCTTGCAGCCAGACTTCCCCAAAGTTGAGGTGGCTGTATTCTTCTTTGACGACGCCTTCGGTGATTTTGCGGGCAAAGTCATCGGCGACGGGGATGTAGATGTTGTAGGCTGCGATCGCAAAACACTCGATAATTAGTGATTGAATCAGCAAGCAAGTTACAACCTTACCTTCGGCGGATGCCGTTTGGAAGTTGCTGTGCAAATCCGAAAAGAACTCCTTGGCAAATGCCATGTCCGGCGTGACTTTGAGATTCCGGCCGCAAGCTTGGAAGCCTTTCATGTGGCGGTTCTCCATCTTGGACAAGCCAATTAACTCTTCCTTTTTGTCAGCCAACAGTTCGGCCAGTGTCAGGTAATTGTCGTGAGCTTCTTGTTCGCCTTCAATCACAATGGCGTTGATGCGGCTGTAAGCGTCTTTGTAAGTTTCGGTTTGAAAGTCAATTGTTGGGCTGGCCTCAAGCTGGGGCATAGATATGTTGTCTCCTCATATAACCTTGTAGGATGTTTGGAAACCCCTTAAAATTTTGGGGTCGCGTGCACTACACTTTACCTATTTTTGACTAAAAATTTACGGTTGTGTGGGAATCTGGGAGGCGATCGGGTTTGAGAACCTCACAGGCTTATTATTTTAGGTGAATTCACAAGTTTATGGGTAAATCGTGGGACAGGTCTCAAACGCTTGAACTTCTGAGTTTTATTGGGTTGCTGGCGGGGGCTGCGCTGGTGCTGCTGCCGCTAGCTGCTGTATTTTTGGTTTCTTTATCACCATCTGGTGTGGGTGTCAAGGCCACAGGCCTGAGTTTTGAGAACTATCAGGAGGCTTGGCGTCGGGGTAATTTTTTGTTAGCATTTCTTAATTCTACTCTAGTGGCGATCGCAGTTACTGCTTTTCAGGTAGTGACTTCTGCTTTAGCCGGTTACGCTTTGGCCAGGCTGAAGTTTCGGGGGCGAAAAGCCTTTGTTTTGGTGGTTTTGGCGACGCTAGTGATTCCGTTTCAGCTTTTGGTGATTCCCATATTCATGGTTTTGAAGTGGGGCCATTTGCTGAATACTTACGGGGCGCTGATTTTGCCGACGGCGGCTAACGGTTTCGGGATTTTTCTGCTGCGCCAGTATTTTCTGACAATTCCGGTGGAGTTGGAGGAGGCGGCAATGCTGGATGGGGCTAACCGCTGGCAGGTGTTGTGGCGGGTGATGTTACCTTTGGCGCGCCCTGCGTTGGTGACGCTGTTTTTGTTTACGTTTATCGGCGAGTGGAACGATTTGTTTAAGCCGCTAGTTTTTACGACGAGGCCGGAGTTGCGGACTGTGCAGTTGGTTTTAGCGGAATTTCAGGAACAGTTTACTAGCAGTTGGCAGTTGTTGATGGCGGCGGTGGTAATTGCGACTGTGCCGGTGGTGTTGCTGTTTTTGGCGGGCCAGCGGCAGTTTATTCGCGGGATTGCGGCGACGGGAATTAAGAATTGAGTTGAAGTTACGATCGCAATTAGGTTTGTAGTGAGGACTTCAGTCCTTTGTTTGCCTTGAAAGTAAAAAATTTCTAAAGTCCTGAGTACAAACAAATATGTCATTGCGAACGATGTTAATCTATGCAAAAGCTGGGCTTGTTTTTATTTATTGCATCTTTTGTACCCTGGCTAGCAATCTTGTTTGTTGTGCCGTTTCTGCCGCTAACCATCGCTGAAAAAACTCGAATTGATATCTTTCTAGCTGTTGGGGCAGAAGTATGTTTTTGGCTGAGCGTGGTAATTTTGGGAAAAGAAGTAGTTACCAAATATCGGCGTTATTTGAATCCCCGCTATCTTTGGAAAAAAATTAGAAATTTCAACCGCAAATAAACATGACTCAACGCAAATTAGGTTCGTAGTGAGGACTTTAGTCCGCATCCAGAAGGACTAAAGTCCTCACTACGAACCGAGATCGAGGTTGAGCTATTCGCTGATAATTTGCAAACGAATAGAGCGTTCTCCATCTCCAAAATCCACTTCAATCTTTTCTCCCGAAAGACTGTCCAAACATCCCAAAAGTAAGCGCAAGTTGGGCGTGCTTGCTCCTGTATCCACGTACAATCTATCAGCCAAACTGCCTAAACGTTTCCACACAGTGTAGAGCTTGACCACAGTTTGTTCTAGCTGTGCGGCTTGTTTGACGACATCGGCGGTGGTTCCCAAACAGCCGACTCGCAAAGATTCTTCCAAAGCCATTTCCATGTCTAGGTGAGACTGGTTGAGAGCTTGGACTTGGGCGGCCGCATCGAGATATTTCGATAAATTCTTGGCGTCGGAAGTTAGCTGTTTTACTGTGTCTACGTCGGGATTTTCTGCTACTTCTTTTTGAATTTCGCTTTGGTGAGATGGGGAGAGTTTCTCCATTTCCTTGACTAAAGGAGCGAGATAGCGGGAAGGAAGAGAACCGCTAGATGCTTTTTCTTTGACTTCTTCTGGCAATAAATCGGAGTTCATTGCCATCCATTCGTCGGATAGTTGTTTAACTTCGCGGCGGGTAATACGATCGCCCTTTGATGCCGCATCTGTTACCATTTGCTGTACTTCGGGAGATGCTTTGGCCGTTTCTACAAAGGCTCTTTTGCTGAAGTTCCTAATGGAATCTGGGTCTAAATCTCCTTGCTCGATCAGAGTCTCGGCACTCTTAGCTAATTCTATCAAAGAATAGGCTTGACTTTTGCTGATTTCTCTTTCTTTTAGCCAGTTCAAAAAGCCGGTACCGCGTCCGTCGCCGCCTTTTTTTTCTCTGTCTCGGACTGTTCGGAGAATGCGTCCGCGCCAGATGTCGGTTTGTAAGTCGAAACGATCGCACACTTTCCAGGCATTGTCAACCTGATTGTCAAAATCGAAGTCTGGTATTTGTTCGTCTTCGGGATCTGGTAATTGGAAATCGATATCTGTCAAGCCTCTGAGGGCTTCGGCAAGTTCTGCGGGAGATTGGGGGACTTCAGCCATTAGGGGAAAATTGTGTAGAGCGACAGCCGGTTTAATTGGGAATTTGCACAAATTAATATTTGAGACGCTACCCGTAGTAGTAAGGTGGGCAAGGGTGACACTACTGATAGAGTGTTTGTGCAAGTCATATCATTATTGCACGATGAAGGGCGATCGGTATGTGCCGAGACGATATCCGAGATAACTTCCTCCCGGTTCAGGAATAGATGGACATTCCTGGACGCACAGAGAGACTCCAGAAACCGGGAATAGGAACGAAAATTCTGCGTTTTAGTCCCGAATATTATACCCGTTTCAAAAAATAATGCAACTGTAGGCCCGCGATCCAAACCACGAGCTTCATCAGTCATTCCCAATTATTCAATTCTTTAATCTAAAATCTCAAATCTCAAATGGTATTAACTCCTCTTCCCGGTTTCTTTAAGCTTTTGCGTCCAGGACTGATGGATTTATCAAAAAATATAAGATCGCGAAGTTAGTTTCTTGCGAAATATTTAAAAATGTATAGGAGGCGAGCGAGCGATAAAAACTGATTAAAGCTGATTATAGGCAAAAGAAAATTGATTGAGTTAATAGTATAAACAAGGAACCTTGCCACAACTAGCATCGGCAGTCCAACCATTGCAAATTTCGTTAGGATCGATCGCTAGTAGTGGCAAATTTTACTGCTATCTAGGCGGCCCCTATATGTTTGCTTCTAATGGATGTTGAAAGTCGGATTCAACAATAAATCTTGTTGTAGATATAGGATAAGTCTTAACATAGACCATACAACCTGTTGCCGAGGAAGGATTGTAAGGGCTATCTGGTGGATACCGAAGCCAACTGCCCATCGGGTAATCTCCTAACTCATCGCTCCAGATTCCCTCGATCACAAAAATTTCTTTGACCTCAGACTCGACGACATTTGACAATGCCGTGCCTGCTTGCCATTGTTCTATCCAGACTTTTTCAGGAAAATCGATTTGCTTGTAGAGAAACTTCACCTGAATCTGAGGGATAACACCGTTTTCCCAAGCCAATTTCTGGATAGTGGTTTTTAGTTGCTGACGAGTTGTACCGCCATGTTGGCGCAATTTGACAAAACTCAGACAGCCATTGTCGCTATAGGGACGATGAATAAACCCTTCAGGATTCAGCAGATAAGAACCAGGTGGATAAACGCCAGTTTCGTCAGCGAAGTTGCCCTGGAGTACCAAAATTTCTTCCCCACCTGGATGTCCATGTAGCGGGAAAAAGCCACCCGGATCAAATCGAGTCAGCATCGTCACTGGATGATCTTGAACTTCATTATCGCACTCAAAGCAGGCAAACCATATTCCGGTGTAGATTGTAGGGCGCCAGGTTAGCATTGTCGGCAATAGTGCTACCCGCTGCGATAGGTTATTGTGAATTTTTTGACTTTCCCACGGGATGTGAGAAGACTCTTCATCGTTTTTTATCCACTCATTCCATTGTTCAAAACCAGTGCTGTGGAGTTCAAGGTGTTTTGTATTCATGCTCATTAAAATCTCCTGTATAATTGGATTTGGCAAAATTTTAGCAGCATAAATGGGCTCCCGCACACAAGCTTTATTTTTAGTTAATATTTTTGGGGTCACTGTAATGCAGGCGTGTAGAGTGGGTTCACGGGCTGCTGCTGCCTGATTGTTGGCGCTGCGATTAACCATCAGCTTGTGGTGTTGGGTCGATCGCGCTGATGATGGGAGCGCAAAATTTTTGTCTGTTAGTAATTGCCTTCAACTAGATATTGTCGCAATAACTTAATTTAATATCAACCGCCTGTCAGTGCCCTAAATACCCACCCAAAAAGCATCACGCTCAAGAAAATCACGCCTCCGATAATTAATGCCAAACCAAACAGCAAAGCAGCGACAAACAGCCAGTCGGCTTTTTTCCCTGAATCGGGGCTACCTAAATGAGCGTCTAGCAATTCTATATTTTTGACATTAGCTTTCCAAGTAACATCGAGTAAATCTCCAGCAACGGGTACAGTGCCGGCAACTGTATCAAATACGATGTTAGCGGCCATTTGAATTAGGGTTTCTTGCGGTACTCCGAGTTGCGCGGATTTGAAGACTACGTAACCTGCAAAAATCGAGCCGATTAAGTCGCCTCCGCCCGGTATGAGTCCCAATATTGGATCGAGTCCGATGCGGTATGGTGTGCCGGGAATGGGAATTGCATTGTCGAGTAAGTGGCTGATTTGGCGCAGACGCCGCAAGGATGCAATCTGGGATTTGTTGAGTGTATTTGTGGCGGGAGTTTGGGCGGGAGAACGTGACATTTTATTGCTCCAGATTGCGATATTACTGCTATTTTATGATGTTTGTTGCAGCATATTCTAGCTTTTTTACTATGCCTTAAGCAAGATTTTTACTAATATTTATGACAAGTCCTACTACCAAATATTTTTGGGGCTTGTGTTCTCAATTATTCTCGATTGGTGCGTCGCGATGAGATTGTCGATTAAATTTAGGGATTTTTAAGGCGACACACCCTACAAATAATATTGACATGATTTTTCATAATTGCCATGATTTTGTCCGATCGCCCTTTTCGACAATACGCAAGAAACCCGGTTTTTCTTCAAAACCGGGTTTCTTGCTTCTAGCTACCTGTTCTCAGTTTAACTAGGAAAGCGGGATCTATTTGCCATCAGTAAAGTCAGCATCAATCACGTCGTCCTCGCCGCCAGTCGGGCCGCCAGTCGGGCCGCCAGTCGGGCCGCCAGTCGAGCCGTCTGCTTGTTGGTACAGGTTGCTGCTGACTGCGTAGAATGCTTGTTGCAACTCGGTTGTCAGCGTCTTGATGGCTGCGTCGTCTTCTTTGCCGATCGCCTCGCGCAAGTCTTTGATCAAGCCTTCAACCTTAGTCTTGTCAGCATCAGGAACCTTATCGCCCAATTCTGCTAACTGCTTCTCAATTTGATATGCTAAGGAGTCGGCTTGGTTTTTGCGATCGATCCGTTCGCGACGTTCCTTGTCAGCAGCGGCATTCGATTCGGCTTCCCTCACCATGCGATCGACTTCATTGCTGGGCAAAGTAGAAGCACCAGTAATGCTAATCGATTGCTCTTTACCAGTACCTTTATCCTTAGCAGCTACATTCAAAATACCGTTAGCATCGATATCGAAAGTAACTTCAATTTGAGGTACGCCACGGGGAGCTGGAGGAACTCCATCTAAGCGGAAAGTTCCCAAATCTTTGTTGTCGTTTGCCATTTCCCGTTCGCCTTGCAAAACGTGAATTTCCACGTTTGTTTGGCCATCTACAGCAGTCGAGAATGTTTCCGACTTCTTGGTAGGAATTGTGGTGTTGCGAGGAATGATTTTGGTCATCACGCCGCCCAAGGTTTCGACGCCCAGAGACAGCGGGGTAACGTCGAGCAACAAGATGTCTTTGACTTCGCCTGCGAGCACGCCGGCTTGAATTGCTGCACCGACTGCGACCACTTCATCGGGGTTTACCGTTTGGTTGGGGTCTTTGCCGAGGATTTTTTTGACGAGTTCTTGCACCGCTGGAATGCGTGTAGAACCGCCGACTAAGACGACTTCATTAATTGCAGATTTGTCGAGTTTGGCGTCGCGGATCGCGTTTTCTACAGGAATGCGAGAGCGATCGATCAAATCGGAACAAAGCTCTTCAAACTTGCCGCGAGTCAAGGTGGTGTCCAAGTGTTTTGGCCCGTCTTGAGTCGCAGTAATAAACGGCAAGTTGATTTCTGCTTGAGTAACGCTCGACAGTTCAATCTTGGCTTTTTCGGCCGCTTCCGTCAGACGTTGCAATGCTTGCTTATCTTTGCGGAGGTCAATTCCTTCGGCTCTTTGGAATTCGTTAGCGATGAAATCGACGATTTTTTTGTCGAAGTCGTCACCGCCGAGGTGAGTGTCTCCAGAAGTTGCGAGCACTTCAAATACGCCGTCGCCTACTTCGAGAATCGATACGTCGAAAGTACCGCCGCCCAAGTCAAATACGAGGATGGTTTCGTTGCTCTTTTTATCTAATCCGTAGGCTAAAGCCGCTGCTGTAGGTTCGTTAATAATCCGCAGAACTTCAATACCGGCAATTTTTCCAGCGTCTTTAGTAGCTTGGCGCTGGGAGTCGTTGAAGTAAGCTGGCACTGTAATTACCGCTTGGGTAACAGTTTCGCCGAGGTATTTGCTGGCGTCTTCTACGAGTTTGCGCAACACTTGCGCGGAAATTTCTTCCGGAGCAAATTGCTTGCCGCGGGCGGGACAGTCGAGTTTGAGGCTGTTCCCAACTTTCAGGACTTTGTAGGAAACTTCAGTGGTTTCGTGGGTTACTTCGTCAACCCGACGCCCGATAAACCGTTTTACTGAGTAAAAGGTGTTTTCGGCGTTCATCACGGCTTGACGCTTGGCGATTTGTCCGACGAGTTGATCGCCATTTTTAGCGTATGCTACTACGGAAGGTGTGGTGCGACCCCCTTCGGCGTTGGCTATGACGGTGGGTTTGCCGCCTTCCATAACTGCGACGCAGGAGTTTGTCGTACCTAAGTCAATTCCAACTACTTTTCCCATAGGGGTGTTCCGGCTCCAATCTCTACAAAATTTTGGTGTTCTATCTGTGCGATAGTCTGGTTATTCAGAACTGCGATTCTACCTCGCGGTTTACGGGTAGTCAGTTCTGCTTTAATACAGTCTTCGATAGGGTGCTTATCTCTATACTGCGGGCGGTTAGACCTTGCGAAGAAGGGGTGTTTACCGAACCTGTTGGGGGACGGTTGCATCTGTGGGGCTTGCACCGCTACAGCTTTCGACTGCTTTTGTTTACTCTTCCTAATGTACGGCGTGCGATCGATTTGGGCATTGTGGCAAACCGTATATGTTGTGTTGTATTTGCCGTCTTGTGTGTATAAATTTTATTGGGCCAGTTGGGGCGACTCCCTACGGGATAGCTTCGCTCGCGCGTTCTTTTGGATGCAAAATAGAAGTAAAATTTATCAATTAGAGTCAGGAGTTAGACAGCTACCAATTTGCTGCTTGTTTAATTGTACTCATCAGAATAAACAGTGAAAAATGAGTATCTTAATGATTGTTTTGTTTAATAATCTGCAAATAATGCGAGCAGTCCTTCAGACGGTGCTGGTGGGTTTTCCATGACTGACAGTAAAAAGGCTCGATCGCGATCGGACAGTGCTGGAGATGTATTATTATAAGCTGCTGGGCCGTTGATTATAGCATCGGCTTCGGCAATGAATTCGCCCTGGACAAACGGGTAAGCGCACCAAGAGAGTCGGGTTTCGGTACTGGTTTCGGTTTTGACGAGCGATCGCATTTTGCTATTCCTCCCGCTACTAAGATTGCTTGACTACTATTATTATTTTAGCCAAAAAAGCACAGCGACAGGTTTCAACCTGCCGCTCTAAAAAAAACAGTTCGCCTACTGACAACTGACAACTGTCAAGCGGTCAACTGACAACTAAGAGGGCGGGCACGGCGGGGCACCGCCCCTACCACAGGTCAACTGACAACTAAGAGGGCGGGCACGGCGGGGCACCGCCCCTACCACAGGTCAACTGACAACTGTCAAGCGGTCAACTGACTACTGACTAATCAGCAAAGCTGCGGGAAAGTAACTGAGAGCATCACCAATTGCCAGTGTACCGTTACTTTCCACTGGCTGATTTGCGATCGCATCCTTCCAAACCGACGGCATTTGCTCGGACAATTCCAGATGAGTATCTTTCCAGACTTGTTTGCCGATCGGCATTTCTTCCGGTTTGACAACTCCCGTCAAATATCGAGGAGCGATCGCAATAACTGTAGTATCCTCAAAGGTTCTGGCAAAAGCAACCACATTATCTTTAAACGTGCCCGCTACTTGCAAGGGTCGATAGTCGCCTGATTTAAAGACTTCCAAGTATTTTTTTCTGGCTTCTAGCGCTCTTGCAGTCAAAAACAACTTAATTCTAGCATCTTCCCGCGTCGCAATCAAATCTTCAATTAGTTGCAAAATATCCGTCTGAGCTTGCTGTTTAATTGACCGCAAAACCTTGATTCTGCGGTCAAAATCAACGGGACGGCGGTTGTCTGGATCGACGTGGCTTAAATCCCAGAATTCCGTCCCTTGATAAATGTCGGGAACCCCGGGCGCCGTAATTTTTAGCAGCGTTTGAGATAAAGAATTGAAAATTCCGTAATGAGCTACTTTTTTCCAGAAAGGTAGAAATTTCTTGAAAAACTGATTTTGTTCCGAAGGTTCTAGAACGCTATCGATAAAGGTCATAAAACCCGTTTCGTAGTCGTTGTCAGGTCTCAGCCAAGCTGTATAAACTTTGGCTTCGCGGACGGCTTTGATCGCATAATCTTTGAGGCGATCGACATAATCGGTGTTTTCACTTCCCTCAAACGGAAAACTGCCGAGTAGAGTTTGGTACAAGAAGTATTCGTCATTGGTATCGGGAACCATGCGATTCACAAAGTTAACTTTCTTAGAAGAGTTTACCTCTCTCCAAGACCTGACTTGCTGTTCCCATTCCTCGGGAATTTCTGACAAAACATTAATTCTGGCTCGCACATCTTCACCGCGTTTGGTATCGTGGGTAGCTGTAGCATTCATTTTGTGCGGCCAAGCTGCTTGCTGCTGCTTGTTGAACTCGTGAAAATCTGCCAGCGAAACGCCGAACTGACTGGGGTTTCCTCCGACTTCGTTGAGGGATAAAAGCCGATAGTAGACGTATAATAGCGTGTCTTCAACGCCTTTAGCCATCAACGGGCCTGTCAACTGCTGGAGTTTCATGACAAAGTGCCTGCGCTCCTCTTTTTGTTCGGCTGTGAGGGTTTCTTCTGCTTCCAGCAACAGCACTGTTTCGATAAATTTAAGTTCTTTGAGGAGTCGCGGTACTACTTCTTTGGCGTGGGCGATCGCATATTTGACGTAAGTGCGATCGGACTCTCGCAAACCATCTTGATTGATGTAAGTTCGGTAGACTGGAAAAATAGTCAAAACCGCTGACAGCGCTTTTTCCAAACCCGGACGAGTAAAGTCATTTCCCTGTCGGGATTGACCGGATATATTCTTCAAAAGTTGAGCCAGATTGTCTACATCTCCAGCCAAATTTTTCTCAACAATCAGCCCTTTTTTATCTAAAAACAACTGTTCGTAAGGAACATTCAAACGAGTAAATCTCTGATATATTTCGCTAAATTGCTGTTCGCGATCGCACCGACAAAAAACGCCGTTTACATAGTTCAAAAAGTCGTAGCCGCTCGTTCCCTCAATCGGCCAATAGGACGGCAAATCTTCCTCGTGTTCCAGAATCTTTTCCACAGTAATGTAAGTGTCTCCAACTCTCTCGCGGAGCCGTTTCAAATATTCTGTGGGGTCGTAAAGTCCGTCGATGTGGTCGATTCTCAATCCGGTAAACTTTCCCTCTTCCACCATGTCGAATATCAGAGCGTGGTTTTTGTGGAAAACTTTAATCTCTTCAACTTTTACCGAAATCAGTTCGTTGACAGTAAAAAACCTGCGGTAGTTGATTTCTTCGGCGCCCACTTTCCAGAAAGAGAGACGGTAAAACTGCTCCGAGAGTAAACCATCTAGCAAATTAAAGCTTTCTGGATTGCCCTTTTCTCCGTTAAAAAAATTGATATTTTCATCGATAAATTCCTGGACGATGGGATTTTGATTGTAGAGTTCCCACAACAGCCCTTTGACAAAAGCTATCTGATCGTATCTGGCTTTACCTTTAGTTTCGGAAGGTGTATTCTTAATTAGATAAAGAATCCCCAAAAACTTGATAAAATCTGGATGGCGCCTGCCTAATTCCCTGCCTAAATGCCCCAAATTATGACTGATAAAATTAGCATAAGATTCAATTTTTACAGGCAGTTTTAAGCTGTAGTAATTGATAGTGAGCCCAATTTCGCTGTATTTGAGTTGAATCTCGCCATTTTCTAGACACTCGCCATAAAAATTGCCCAGCAGCGGAGCCAGCACTCGACCTCTGAGATGTTCGTAAGCGTGATTCCATTCAATATCGAAGTAATCGAAATAGTCCGAATCCGGGCCGTGTTCCAATACGTCTAATAGCAACAAGTTTTGAGTGTCGTAGGCCATGTGGTTCGGGACAATATCTTGCAGCCACCCCATGTTCAGTTTCTTGATTTCGTAGGTGAGGGCTTCAAAGTTTTCTGAGGTTCCCAATTCAGGATTGATTTGATTGGAGTCAACCACATCGTATCCGTGACTGCTGCCTTTTCTGGCTTTGAATATCGGTGAGGCGTAAATGTCGGTAATTCCTAATTCTTGCAGATAGCTGAGGATTTGTTTGGCAGCTTCAAAGTTAAAACCTGCATGAAATTGAATCCGATAAGTGGTTGTGGGAATTCTCAGCACTGTTAATTTTACTCCTAATTGATTAGTCGATCGGGTAGTTTACAGAAATTAGGCAAAAAGTGGCTGGACGCGAGCTAACTAAAATTATTGTAAGGTCGATCGCGGCTCAATGGGACGATCGCACGCTCCAGCATCTTTCCCCGCTGACGCACCCTACGCGCGTGTCGGTGATTGTAGGGTGCGTCAGCGGGCGCACCATGCCGGCTACCTACTCCAGCATCTTTCCCCGCTGACGCACCCTACGCGCGTGTCGGTGATTGTAGGGTGCGTCAGCGGGCGCAAGATGACGGCTACCTACTCCAGAATCTTTCCCCGCTGACGCACCCTACGGGCGTGTCGGTGATGGTAGGGTGCGTCAGCGGGCACAAGATGGCGCACCCTACTCAAGCATCTTTCCCCGCTGACGCACCCTACGGGCTACACGCGTGTCGGTGATTGTAGGGTGCGTCAGCGGGCACAAGATGGCGCACCCTACTCCAGCATCTTTCCCCGCTGACGCACCCTACGCGCGTGTCGGTGATTGTAGGGTGCGTCAGCGGGCACAAGATGACGGCTACCTACTCCAGCATCTTTCCCCGCTGACGCACCCTACGACAAATAGTAGGTTAGGTTTCGCTGCTGCTCGAGCCAACCAACTATTTGACTAATTCGTAGAGAGCGAAACTCTGCGGCTTAACAGTCAATTCTTGCTCTGAAGTTATTTTTTCAGGCAAGCTAGAACCTGAACCCATCCATTTTACATCAGCAGAGTCTAAAATTTTGTGACCGTTGCCTTGGGGAAGTGGAGCAGTAAAAGCTACTTCTTGCTTGTTGAAGTTTAGAATGCAGAATATCTGGCTTTCATCCGTCCAGCGACGGAGAAATAATATTTTTTCGGCTTCTATACAGGAAACTTCTAGACTGTTTTTGTCGAGTTTTTTCAGGGCGGGAATTGTCCGCCGCAGTTGAATCAAATGTTGGTGCCATTCCCAGAGGATTTTGTGTTTTCCTGCTGTTTGTTTTTCCCAGTTTAACTTGCACTTTTGGAAGCTCTCAGGACTCTGGGGGTCTTGAAATTCGCCTCGGTCTTCAAAAGCTTTAAATTCTTGTTGCTTGTCTTTGCGAATCGCTTCAATTAAGTCAGGATCTGAGTGGGAAACAAAGTACAGAAACGGCGCTGTTTCTCCGTACTCTTCTCCCATAAACAAGAAGGGAATGTAGGGAGAAATCAAAACTGTACCTGCTGCGAGTTTCAGTGCTTCAAAGTCCACTATTTGCGATAGTCTGTCTCCTAAAATGCGGTTGCCGATTTGGTCGTGGGTTTGGGAAAATACCAGAAATTTCTCGCCCGGTTCATCTTTGACAGAATTGCCGTGTTTTCGCTTTCTGTGAGGTGCATACTGCCCGGAGTAAACAAAGCTTTCTTTGAAGGATTTTTCTAGGTGTTCGCACTTGCCAAAGTCTTGGTAATATCGGTCATTTTCTCCGGTAAGCAAGGCGTGCAGTGCGTGGTGGAAATCGTCGCACCATTGCGCGTCTAGTCCGAAGCCTCCTAGTTCTTTGGGACGTATTGTGCGGACATCGTTTAAGTCACTTTCTGCGATTAAGTAAAGTTTCCTTCCGATTTCTTGGGAAATCTCGGCGGTGGCGTCGGAGAGTTCTTGCAAAAACGGTCGGGCACCTACTTCAAATATTGCTTGAATTGCATCTAATCTCAGACCATCGATGTGATAGTCTCGAAACCAGTATAGGGCGTTTTGAATAAAGTAGTTGCGCACGCCGTCGCTGTAGGCGTCGTCGAAGTTGAGGGGGTCTCCCCAAATCGAGCCGTATTTTGAGGTAAAGTAGGGGCCGAAGTCGCGGAGGTAGTTTCCTTCGGGGCCGAGGTGGTTGTAAACGACATCGAGTATTACTGAGATGCCGTGTTCGTGGCAGGCGTCGATCAGTTTTTTGAAGCCTTCTGGGCCGCCGTAGGAGTTTTGAACGGCGTAGGGATATACGCCGTCGTATCCCCAGTTTCGATCGCCTGGGAATTGGGCGACTGGCATAATTTCGATGGCGTTAATTCCCAATTCTGTGAGTTGTTTGAGTTGGGGAATGATTGCTTCAAAGGTTCCGGCTTGGGTGAAGGTGCCGGCGTGCAATTCGTATACGATCGTGTCGGCTAGCGGCACGCCTTGCCAATTTTTGTCTGTCCAAGCAAAGGCGCTGTCATCTATTACTTGGGAGGGGGCGTGGACGCCTTGGGGTTGATATTTTGATGCCGGGTCGGGTCGCTCGGTTTTTCCTTCGAGTTGGTAGGTGTAAAGGGTTCCGGGTGCGATGTCTGTAGCTGTGGTTTGCCAGTAACCTTCTGCGGATTGTTGCATGGGTATCAGGCGTTTGTCTGGGGAAACTATTTGGACTGCTATCTGTTTGATTGTGGGCGCCCAAACGGTAAATTCACATTGGTTGTTGCCGAGGTAGTTTGCTCCTATCTTCACTTTGAGTTATTCTCCTGATTAAATAGGTTGGTTGTCCGATCGCCCTTGGGACGCAATCAAATGCTGTGTTATTAAGGTTCAGCGCCTGTGTAGATGGTAATATTACTTAAAATCACAAACAACTAACTTTAGACAGAGCAACGGTTAGAATTATCGCTGGGGCAAAAGTACGGTTTGGTTATGTCTAAATTAGAGCATGAATCTGCACTCTTAGCGATCGCCATTCTTTGCCACCTGCAAATAGTGAATATTTATTGCTTATATAATGTCTAAAATATACCTAAAGGTAGATCGCAAATCAGCGTGAGCGTGTATTCTATGGTTATTGCTTTTGGACGGGAAATCTGCTGCAATCTGGACTCGGCCGAGTCTCGCGAGTGGTTGGTGACAAACGGGATCGGCGGTTACGCTAGCGGGACGATCGCAAATCTCCTCACCCGCCGCTATCACGGGCTGCTGGTGGCAGCCCTCAAACCCCCGCTGGCACGGACTTTGATGCTCGCCAAGCTGGACGAGACGGCCGTGTATGCCGATCGCGCCTACCCGCTTTATACCAACCGCTGGGCCGACAGTACGATCGAACCCCACGGCTACAACTGCATCGAAAGCTTCCACCTCGAAGGGACGACGCCTGTTTGGAGGTATGCCCTCGCCGACGCTATCCTGTCCAAGCGGATTTGGATGCAGCAAGGTGCTAACACAACATATATTCAATACCGCTTGGATCGCGCCTCACAACCGATCGCGATCGCAGTCAAAGCCCTAGTCAACTACCGCGACTACCACCACATGACAAGCGCCGGTGACTGGCCGGTGAGCCTGGAAACCTTGAGACGAGGGGTTTGCGTGACGGCTTTTGACGGAGCCGCGCCGCTTTATCTGCTGACAGATGCCGCCCCAGAAGCGAAATTTCGAGTCTCTGCGCCCTTATACGATTGGTACTACGGATTTGATTTGGCAGCAGAAAGGCGGCGCGGGTTGGACTACTGCGAAGATCACTTGCACGCGGCGACTTTTCACTTCGCGATCGCACCAGGACAATCTCTGACACTGATCGCGAGTACCGAGAAAAATCCCCTATACCAAAGCCCGATGAAAGGGGGAGAGAGGGAGAGGGGGAGATGGGGAGATGGGGATAGGGAGAAATTAGCGATCGACATTCCAGCAGGAGGAGTAAACTCGGCTTTGGTGTTAAACGGCGATGCGGCTTTAGAATTGCGTCGCACCTACGATCGAGAATTGCTGCAAAAATGCTCAAAAGCGAGCGAATCTCCCGACTGGATCGATCAGTTAGTGCTAGCAGCCGACCAATTTATCGTCAACCGCCCGCTACTGAAGGAACCCGAGGGTAAAACGATTATCGCCGGATATCCCTGGTTTAGCGACTGGGGGCGCGATACGACGATCGCCCTGCCCGGCCTCACAATCTGTACCGGGCGGTGGGAAATTGCCCGATCGATTTTGCGAACATTTGCACGGTATGTCGATCGCGGAATGCTGCCGAACCGCTTCCCCGATGCTGGGGGCGCCCCGGAATACAACACCGCAGACGCTACGCTGTGGTACTTTGAGGCTGTTCGCGCTTACTGCGACTGCACCGGCGACGACCAACTTTTGAGCGAACTCTGGCCGACATTATGTGAGATTGTCGATTGGCACGTAAACGGAACTCGGTATAACATCCGCGTCGATCCTGACGACGGTTTACTCTACGCGGGGGAAAGCGGCGTGCAACTGACTTGGATGGATGCGAAAATCGGCGATTGGGTGGTGACTCCTCGGATTGGTAAGCCGATCGAACTTAGCGCGCTTTGGTACAATGCCGTGCAAGCAATGGCAAGTTTTGCTCGAAAATTGGGCAAGTCTCACAATGAATACCAGCAGTTGGGCGATCGTACCGCCACCGGATTCGATCGCTTCTGGAACGACTCAACCGGTTACTGCTACGACGTTCTCGACGGCCCAGACGGCAACGACATTTCCCTGCGGCCCAACCAAATATTCGCCGTATCCCTGCCCTTAGACTCGATACCAGCGCACTGGGCCACCTCCTTGTCAGCGGGGATGCGCCAGGAAACCCGTTATACACCGTTACTCGCGCCCATCCAGCGCCGCGCCGTCGTGGACGCCTGCGCCCAGGGGCTGCTCACTTCCCACGGCCTGCGCAGCCTCTCGCCGCAACACCCGCAGTATCGCGGCGCATATGAGGGCGACCAATTGCAGCGCGACAGCGCCTATCACCAAGGCACAGCTTGGGGCTGGCTGATCGGCCCGTTTGTCTTGGCGCACTTGCACGTATACAAAGACCCAGCACAAGCTCGCCAATTCCTGGAACCGATGGCACATCATATAAAAGCTGGCGGAGTTGGCAGTTTGGGCGAAATTTTTGAGGGCGACGCCCCCCACTGGCCCCGGGGCTGCACGGCTCAAGCTTGGACTGTGGCTGAGGTGCTCCGGGCTTGGTTGGCAATTAATAATGTGGGTGTTTAAATGGGGAATGCTATCTTTAGTTCAAGAAGAGGTTTATGGCATTATTATTAGCGGGCGATATTGGGGGAACTAAGACAATTTTGCGCTTGGTAGAAAGGACTGCTGATGGTGCAATGAATGCTCTTTACGAGTTTCGCTATCCGAGCGGGGAGTTTCCCGATTTAGTGCCGATTGTGCGGCAGTTTTTGACGGAAGCTGCTACAAAACTGGAGTTGGCGCCGCAGCCTGAAAAAGCTTGTTTTGCGATCGCCGGGCCGGTAGTCAACAACCGCGCCAAACTGACTAATTTGCCTTGGTTGCTCGAAGCGAAGCGTCTGGAACAAGAATTAGGAATATCCCGCGTCAGTTTAATTAATGATTTTGTCGCGGTAGGCTACGGTGTGTGGGGTTTGGAGGCCAATGATTTGCACACTTTGCAAGTCGGAAAACCCAACCAGCACGATCCAATTGCTGTGATTGGTGCAGGTACTGGTTTGGGACATTGTTTTGCAATTCCTGAAGCAAATGGGATCAGGGTTTTTTCTTCCGAAGGCGGACACGGTGACTTTGCTCCTCGCTCGGAGTTGGAGTTTGATTTGCTCAAATATTTGTTAGCAAAACATGACATTCAAAGAATATCGATCGAGCGTGTAGTTTCCGGCCAGGGGATTGTCTCAATTTACCAGTTTTTGCGCGATCGCAAGTTTGCTCCTGAATCGCCCCAGGTGGGGGAAGCGATCGCTCAATGGGAGTCGGAAATCGGTAAAAGCGAGAAGACAGTCGATCCGGGTGCGATAATTGCAGCGGCTGCACTCCAAAAGTGCGATCGGCTTTCCGAACAAACAATGCAAATGTTTGTAGAAGCTTACGGCGCTGTAGCCGGAAATATGGCTGTGTCACTTCTACCTTACGGCGGTTTTTACATAGCCGGCGGCATCGCTGCAAAGATTTTGCCACTGATTCTAGAAGGCAATTTTATGCGAGCTTTTACGCACAAAGGTCGGATGGATTCACTGTTAGAAATGATGCCCGTTCATCTGGTTTTGAATGACAATGTCGGGTTAATTGGAGCGGCGGTTTGTGCGGCAGGCCTTTAGGGTATTGTAGGGGCGGTGCCCCCGTGCCCGCCCCAGTTAATAATTGTAGGGTGCGCCAGCTTTAATCTGCTCGATTTTTGCTAAAATGGCGATCGGCTGACGCACCCTACTAATCTATAATTACCTCACCTTCAAAATCTTCTGCGCCGCACTTTCAGATATCGGCATCACCGACAACCGATTACCTTTCCTCACCACCAAAAGCTCATCAGCACTAAACTTTGACTTCAGTTCATCCAAAGATATTAAATTAGCAAACTCCTCAACAAACTCAACTCTCACAGTTGGCCAGCGAGGCGCATCAAGCTGCGATTTAGCATCATAATACTCGCTATTCACATCAAACTGACTCGGATCGGCAATATTAATTTCAACGACACGCATCAAGCCAGCAATTCCCGGTATTTTAGTATTAGAATGGTAAAAAAATACTAAATCTCCCATACTCATTTCTCGCATAAAATTGCGAGCTTGATAATTGCGAACGCCATCCCAAATCGAAAATCTATCCTGTTTCAAATCCGCAATACTATAAACATCCGGTTCCGATTTCATCAGCCAATAATTCATATAATCTAGTTGCTTTGGCTCTCCAAATATTCTTGAATACGATCTAAACATTGCTGCATTGCTGTTTGCATAAAAACCTGAACCAACAATAATCCAACAGGATAGAATAGCGGAGAAGTCAGCGTAAAATAAAACTCCCAATCAATCCGAGTTCCCTTTGCTGTAGCAGTGAACCTCCAATCTCCGCCACCCGACTCAATCAGTAGAGAAATCGGAAACTTAAACCCTCTAACCAATCGATAAGTTTGTCTTTATGGCTTTTTGGAAGTAATTATTTCTTCATCAATCACCGACCCATCGGAATGTTCGATCCGCCGCACACCGCCTTCACGCATCTCTCCACCATCAGCCATTTCAGCTTTAATAATTGCTGGAATTGGACCAAATCCGCGAAAGGATTTTGGCACATTCGATAGTGATGCCACAAAATCAAACACTACTTCCGGTGATGCAGCAATTTCTACTGACGCGTTGGTTTTAACTAACATTTAATCCTCATTTTTTTGCATGAATTAAGTGCAGATCCCTAATTATATAATACTTACGCAAAGCCTATAGCGGTTCTCAAAAAAGTGAGGTATGCCCACGGAGGCCACGGAGGCCACGGAGGCCATGAGTACCTCATCTTTTTGAGAAAGGCTATATGTGTCCTATTGTTGATTTTAGGCAATTATTGTCGGCGAGGATAGATCCTTGTAAGGTGCGTCGCTGTGAGATTTTTCACTTTTCCAAGTAGATGATTGATAGCGACGCACCCTACGGTATTGACTCTTTAACTGTCAACTGTCAACTGTCAACTGTCAACTGTCAACTGTCAACTGTCAACTGTCAACTGTCAACTGTCAACTGCTATAAAATATCCTTCCGCTTTTGCAACCACAGAGTCAACATCAAATACACGAAAATATGCACGCACAAAATCCCCCAATTTAAACTCAGATTGTGCCACGTTGGATCGTAAACAGGAGTAGGCTCAAACGGCTGAGGAAGTGTGCTTCCGTCCGGCAATCTAGTAGGCGCGGGAACCATCGCGTTTACATTAACTAAAGAGCCGTAAGCGCCCACAGACCAGCGACTTAACATCAACCAAGAAAACTTGCTCGCCACACCTTCCATCCTAAACAAAACTCCCGAGAAAATAATCTGAGGTAGCAATATTAGAGGTAAAGCACTGTTAGCTTGAGAGCCATTTTTGACAATTGCCGAAACCAGCAATCCGAGACTTATGCAGCTCATCAAGGTCAGAAATGTAGTAATAGCTGCTCCCATTGGCCAGGAAATTAAACTCGGTTCCGGGGATTTGAAAGCAATCAGAATAACTCCTACCATCAACAGCGTTTGCAATACGGCTAAGCCGGAAAGTATGAAAACCTTTGAGCCCAAATAAGCAAACAATCCTAAATTAACTAAACGTTCGCGCAAATAAATAGCCGATTCCTTAACAATTTCTTGCAGGGAAGTTGCCAGTCCTACCCAAATAGCCGCGCAGGTAAATACAAACAAAACTCGCATCGCTAAAGGTGCTAAAGTTGGCTCTGGCGCGCCAATAAACGGGTCTTTATCCCTGACGGCAAGCCGCAGCAAACTAATCCCGATCGGAGCCGTTAACAGAGCTAAACTTAAGTTAACTAAATCGCGTAAAATTAGTTGAAAATAGCGCTGAGATAGCAAAACAAGTTGCTTGAAAAAAGATACAGATTTTGGCTTCGGAGGCGCAGCATATTTTTGCCCGTTGGCGTTACCGGTGCTGAAGTGATTGACAATATACTGCTGATAGTATGGAGATTGTCTAAATTTTTCTGCCCAGCTTTGAACGTTAGTTTCTCCTGTTTCTAGTTCGTTGTAAATGTCGGCAAAATCTCCGGTTTTGACATCGAAAAAATCGAGGGCTTCCGCAGGCTGGCCGAAGTAACAAAGCCGTCCGCCGCGACCCATAAACACAATACGATCGCACATCGTGATATTTGCCGTCGCGTGAGTCACCAGAATCACCGTCCGGCCTTGACTTGCCAACTTTCGCAGCAGTTGCATCATCTTCTTGTCCAAACCCGGATCTAGCCCCGAAGTTGGTTCGTCTAAAAAGAAAAGTTTCGGATCTGCTAACAGTTCAACTCCGATGCTAACTCGTTTCCGCTGTCCGCCGCTAAGTTCTTTGACAAAAGCAGTGCGGCGGTGAGTCATTTCAATATCTTCTAAAGTTTTGGTGACTACTTGTTGAACATCTGTATCGGGAGGTAAGCGCAATTTCGCAGCATAACTCAATACTTCTTCTACTCTCAAATCTGCGTGAATAATATCATCTTGAGGTACGTAACCAATTTGATTGCGATAGATATTAAAGTTATCCCGCAGATTATCGCCGTTGAGAAACACAGCGCCTTCAGTAGTTTTCTCAATGCCTAAAAGTGTCCGCATTAAAGTAGATTTTCCCGCACCGCTACCGCCAACTAAGGCTACAAACTGCCCAGGTTCGATCGCTAAAGTAATCCGATCCAAACGCTTGGGAATCACCAGACTGTCAGCATCCAAGCGAATTTGATTGCCTCGGTCTTGCACCTCTAACGTATGATTGCGGTAAGTTAGAGTAAACGGGCCGATCCGAATTGCATCTCCCTCGGACAACTGTACAGAATTTGTCACTCGCTGACCGTTGACAAAAACGCCATTAACACTGTGATCTCGTAAAATATAATTACCGCGACTGTCAGCGTCAATTGTCGCGTGTCGCCTCGAAACCAGCGGCGCATCTAATTGCAGCGAAGCATTTGGATCGCGGCCCAACAAAACCGATCGATTGCTGAGGGGAATTGACTGTTTGCTGGGGGGAAAGATTTGACTCGCCAGCGGATTAAAATAAGTCACCAAAACTTGATTTTTGGGATCGAGACCGATTTTAATTTCTGTGCCGTTTTTGAGACAATAACCGTCATTGGGAGTGATGCGAGTGCGATCGACAAATAAGCCATTAGTGCTGGGCCGCTGTCCGTCACCGTCGTAAATCCAGTAACTATCGCCCTTTTGGCGCAACACAGCGTGACAGCCGGAAACGGAGCGCCACGCTTCAGGAAGGACTAAATCAGCACGAGTGCGATCGCGCCCCAGTACGTGCTGCGCCTGTTTTAACTCTAACTGTATGCTTTGATCTTGACACGTTAATACTAAATAAGGGCGATCGCTGACAGCAGTCGGTTGTCCTATATTACCTATCATATTTAAATCACATTTTTTGCACTCACTTTTGTCAGCATATCAAAAGTAAGGCAACAATCCACTTATTTATTTAATAACTTATGCAAAATGTATAACCTTTCTCAAAAAGATGAGGTATGTCTCGTAATTGGGAATGGGGAATGGGGAATGGGGAATGGGGAATGGGGAATGGGGAATTAGCCAAACAGGGAATTGGCCAAACAGGGAATTGGTGGTTCCTCTCTTCTGATCGAGGTTTCTCCAGGTAAAAATAATCGCCCGCAGTGTGTCTTCTCCTTGATGCTTGTAGGACAATTTGCCATACTTCATCTTTCCCTTGAACCGCTATATATACTATCTTTTTCCGCGCACGTTACGCCTATATTACTTCTTCCCAATGCCCTATGCCCAATGCCCAATGCCCAATGCCCAATGCCCTATTCCCAATGCCCAATGCCCCATGCCCCATGCCCCATGCCCCATGCCCTATGCCCTATTCATTCTGTCAACTGACAACCGACAAACTGCGCAGCCGATTAATAGCCGCCGCCAATTCAAAGCGGCGAAACATAGCAAAATCCCCCTCAGGAAAAGAGGATAAAATATCCATCCCCTGCGCGTCAATATCTGCCATCACCAAATCGATAATTTCCGACAAAGTGCGCTTCCCGTCCATGTACTGCCCCTTTGCATAAACCATTGCCGAGGCGATCGCCCGCAACTGTCCCCTGTCCACAATTTGCTCAACAGCACCCAAATCAATATCCTCAGTTCCGAAAGCCAATTCATCAACATCCCGCACCTTCACCCGCACATCTCGCCGTCCCCGACTCGGATCTAAACTAGCAGGAACCGGGACTCTTTGAGTAATCTCACCAAAACTTTCTCCCCCTTCAGCAGCGCGACTGGTTGAGTAATTATTTGCTATTTGTTTAGCTTTTTTAGTCACATCATATGCTTCAAAATTATCCATTGAAATCACAGTATCCGCCACATCAAAATAATCCCCACTTCCCCCCATCACTAAAATAGTCGATACGCCATAATCTGCGTACAACTGTTTCACTTTATCGATAAACGGCGTAATCGGTTCCTTCTCCTTAGCGATCAGTTCCTGCATTCTGCGATCGCGAATCATAAAATTAGTCGCCGCCGTATCCTCATCCACCAACAAGAGGGGGAGGGGCGGACTTCCCTCGTTCCTAGGCTCTGCCTGGGAACGCATACCCAGAGGCTCTGCCTCTCTGACAACCAATGTATCTAACGGATATTTTATACCACCTAAACCTACTTCCAAAGCCTCAATAATATTAGCAGCTTGCGACGTGCTGCCGCTCGCATTTTCAGTAGAAAATTGCTTAGTATCTCTACCTTGCGGCAAATGATTGATAAAAGGCGAAATATCCACACCCACAACACTTCTGCCATCTTCCGCCCGAATTTTCACCGCCGCCGGACTTGTCACCACAAATTCCCTACCATCACCCGGAATTTGGTTGTAAACTCCCAACTCGATCGCCCTGAGTAAAGTTGATTTGCCGTGATAGCCACCCCCCACAATCAAAGTAATCCCAGCGGGAATTCCCATACCGGAAATCAAACCGCGATTCGGACAATTAAACTCAACCTTTAACGACGGCGGCGACACAAAAGCCACAGCATCATTTAACAGAGAACGGTTGTCAACACCGCTGCGGCGGGGTAAAATAGAACCGTCAGCAACAAACGCAACTAATCCGTTTTCAGCTAACTGCTGCCGCAGCCAATCAGCATCTTCTACAGTTTCCACATGACGGCGACATTCCGCAGCATTTAAGTTAGAATATTTCAGAGATTGGCTGACAATTCGCGGGATATCTTCGCACAGCATTTCAGCAGCTTGTCTCCCTAAAATACTGCGCCCGCCCGCCGGAAGTCCGACGGAAAACCGGATTTCAACTCCTCCGAAATCTCCGATATCAGATGCAGTTGAGTCAAGGATAAATGCGGAAGTTCGTTCTAAAACTTCTTGTCCGAAGCGAGTCACTGCAATTAAACCGCTTTTGCCCGTGCCGCGCTTGCTGCTGGTGCTGTGGGCTGCTTTGTCAAACTGGCGAGTCAGGTAATCTCGCAGGGCTATTTCTCGACTGCGAGATTTAAAAACTTCGCGGGGAATTCGAGCAATGTTTGGCGGAACTTTGACTCTAAATTTACTGGGAGATGCAAAGGGATCTCCCTGCACGTAATCAACGATTAATGTAAATTCATCAAAGTTATAGCTGCCTTGAATGTCTTTGTACGCTTTGTAGTTTCGATTGTCGAGTTGCAGTAAATGCTGTCGCAGGCTGTCTTTGTTGGTCATTAAAAATAAGGAATAGTTGACAGTTGAAAGTCAATGACTAATGACAAATGACTAATGACAAATGACTAATGACTAATGACAAATGACTAATTACCAATTACCGAATGTCCAATAGTTTAGCTGCGGCATTGACCACAATTTGAGCAGAACCGGTGAAAAAAGGTCGATCGATAGTTGCGAGAGTATCCGTAGATTGGTGATAATGGGGCGATCGCAAATTAGCCGTATCAGTCACCAACACCGCACCAACTCCCTTATACCAAAAAGGTGCATGATCGCTGCGTAAAACATCGGGAGTCAGCACCCCTTTCAGAGGAACCGGCAATGCCACAACCGCAGGTAAATTAGTTGTTCCCGACTCCGCGAAAGTTCCCAATAGCAGCGGATGTTCCGCATCGCCAACCACTGCAATAAACTCACCTTTGTCGGGAGAAGTCACCCCCGCTGCTTCTAGAAAAGGTTGCGCCGTCAATCCTTCGGGATATCGCTGACATCCGGGCGTATGACAGGCATAACCGATCATATCCAGGACGATCGCACCCTGCAAATTTTTTAGCCGCGCCGGACTACCAGCGAATGCTAAACTGCCTAAAAGTCCGATTTCTTCCCGGTCGAAAAATGCCACTTGCAATGTCCGAGCAGTCCCACGAGAACCCAGCAACCTTGCTACTTCTAAAACTGCTGCAACTCCCGTCGCATTATCGTCAGCACCGGGCGAATATTGTACAGTATCGTAGTGTGCGGCAACGAGAATTGCACCAGCGTTTGAGTCGCTACCTTTTCTCTCGGCGAATATGTTGATTCCGCGATCGAACTGCTGCAATTCTGGGGAAAATCCTAAACTTTTCAGTTGTTGCGAAATGTAGTCTCTCGTGAAAGAGCGAGCTCGTTCTCCCTCGCGTTCTCCTGCTAAAGTTTCGACGTGTTTCCACAACCGGGACGGGTCAATTTGGGGCCCCTCGACTGCATTTTTTTCAGCAGTCAGCGGCGAGGGTGACGGGTTTTGGGAAATGTTGATTTTGCGATCGATCGCAACTTCCGGTACAGCCGAAAACCGCTGCCACGAGTCAGAACCCCAACCCGCAACTGCCACCGCAACCAGAATAAATAGCGCTATCCAAATCAATTGTTTCATCAGTAAGTCTATTTGATATTTTAGACTGTTAGATTTTAAATTTTACCTTGACACCAGAGTGAAAAATAAACCTGTTTCAAAAAATGAAACTCAAAGCTCTTAACATTAGGTTTGTCATCGGACGCTGAACTCAGAAACCCGGTTTCTTTTTATATTTCTTGTTCCTGCTCGCAAAACTCGTAGAAACCGGGTTTCTAGCCCCCGATGCGAACCTTAGCGCCGTCAATACCCGTTGGTGATTTTTTTACCTAAAAACTCCGGTAAAAACCTTTAAATGTCGCCCTCGAATGTGTCTTGCTTATTGGGCCATTCAACGGCGACATTATACCCTACTAATTTACGTTCCAAATTCACAACTCACAACTACTTTTTATCCCAATCAATCTCCTTATTTCCCAAGATCAACCCGCTGCTGCCTCCGACAGCGTAAGGAATAGTTTTAGCAGAAAATTCAACAATTTGAGTTGGTTGTTGAAACCACTCGGAATAACTGGGATTGAGTTGGTCGTACAGTGCTTTTAAAGCTTGGAGTTCTGCCTCTAGCTGCGCTGCTGCTTGATTGATTCTGCGAGCTTGTGCTTGCAAGCGCTTTTCCCCGGTTTGAACGTCGTTTTCTACTTGTTGCCAGTGCACTCCTGCTAGCAATTTGTCTAGTTCGCCTTGTTTGTAATCGAGTACCGCCTGTTTTTGTTCCAGTTGCTTTTCAATAATTTGAGTTTCTCGGTCAATTTCCTGGATTTGCTGCAACCATTGCTCGCCAAAAGCAGCATTTTGCTGGTGGAACTCGGCAATGGCCGTTTGAGTATTATTCTTGGGAAAACTGACTGTCACTCGGCACTCTGAGCGCTGTACGCAAAGTTTTTCCCGCGCCTCTTGCAGAGTGGCAACTTCTGCTTGCAGCACGCGGACTTCTGTTTGGAGTTCTGGGATCGTCTGACTCATTGGTTCCATTCGTGAATCTCTGCATCGATTTTAAGCTAATTGTTTATTTTTATAACAAATCCCGGCCGCCTATTTGCTGGAATTATCTAATTTTAGCGCGATCCCAGCTTCTGTCTAGGCATAATGGCGGATAATTTGTGGCACAATGGCTGATGACATATTTAAAATTCAGATTAAAATTATAATTAGTTACGATGCTAAATTCTTACTTTTGGGGAAACTTAATTTACCAAATTAACATAAATCAAGGGTAGATATGTTTTCATAGTGCCTCAAATTCCGATATTTTTTTTCGGATTAATGACCAGGGAAAGCATCTCTTTAAAATTAGGAATTCGAGCTAATGAAAATTACAGATCGATTAATTCTGGGATATTTAACTGCTGCTATTTTTGGTGTAGAATGTTGCTTTAATGCAAAAATATTGCCGGCAAGTGTAGGGGATGGAGACGGCACTCGCGCTGTAGAAGCAATTTTGGTAGCGCCGGAGAAAGTTAGGTATTTGCGATCGGCATCTCGCCCCGCTACTTCGGCAGGTGCCGACTTATTTGTGGAGCAATTATCCAAAATAGAACCCGTAAATCCACCGACATACAATTTTATACAAGCTCAGGAAAATCCTGAAAAAGAGCGTACTTTTAGTTTAAAAACAATCGGTTATTATATGGCTTTTATTTCTGTAGTAATCTCATTATTAATGAGGACGAATAGGGTAAGTATCTTATCCAAGGCGAGCGGGTCAGTCAAACCAAAGTCTGAAACAGAGAAGGAGAAGCTACCAGAAGGAGAAAAAGTGTTGCCTCCAAAAAAAGAACAGGATATCCGGGATACTATTGCCAAAATGACCCAAAATTTGCAGCAAACTGCCGAATACGCCCTCGATATTTGCGAGGAGATGAGCGTCTCGATAATTGCTACAACTCCCGGCGGTCATATCCTGTCGTCAAACCAAGCTACCTGTCAACTTTTAGGATACTCTAAAAAAGAGTTGTTAGGCAAACAAATAGCTGGACTTTTTAAACAAACTGAATCACCGAATACCGGGTGGGAATTGGCAAATTTAACAACCGAAGGTTCTGTCCGCAACGTGGAAAAAGTCTACCTTTCCAAACAAGGGAAAAAAATAATTGTACTGCTTTCTATTTCAACTATTCGCGACGGCACAGGTGAAGTGAGTGGCAAGTTGTATGTAGCACAAGATATTACCGATAGCAAGCGAGCTGAAAGAGATTTGCGACGGAGTGAGAAAAAGTTTCGGCAATTGGTGGAAACTGTTAATGCTGCTGCATTTATCTATCAGCGCCGCCAGTTGCGCTATGTCAATTCTCAGACAGAAGCTTTAACTGGATATACTCGCGAAGAATTGCTAGGGTTGGATTTATACGATTTTATTCATCCAGATTTTAGATCGACAGTTAAACAATGGGGTAAATCCCGCCAGCCTCTAGATAGTGCCGGCTCCAAATATGAAGTTAAAATCCTTACAAAAACCGGAGAAACACGCTGGATAGAAGCCACTGTTGACATCATCAAATTTGAGAGAAAAGCATCAATATTAGTCACAGCTTTTGACATCAGCGATCGCAAATTAGCAGAGTTAGAACTAGAAACATCTCTTTCCTTGCTTCAAGCAACCATTGAATCTACTGCTGACGGCATTCTGGCGGTTGACGGTGGCGGAAAAGTTGTCAGCTTTAACCGCAAGTTTGCCCAAATGTGGCAGTTGCCAGATTTTCTGCTGGATTCGAGAGATAGCAACCAAATTTTGGGGTTCGGAATCAACCAGTTAAGATACCCAGAAATCTTTCTCAACCGTGCTAAAGAATTGTCCGATATCCCCGGAGCAGAAAGTTTTGATATCATCGAGTTTAAAGATGGCAGAATTGTCGAACGCTATTCGCTACCGCAGCAGACTGGAGGCAAAATTACTGGTCGAGTATTCAGCTTTCGGGATGTAACGGAACGCTGGCAATCTGAAGAAAAACTCCGCAAAAGCGAAGAACGCTTTCACCTGCTGACGCGGGCGACAAATGATGCAGTTTGGGATTTTAATGTGTCAAGAAATGAGTATTGGTTGAGCGAAGAGTTTGAAAAAGTTTTTGGATACAAACTCAACGAAACTCAGACGATAGAATTAGAATCGTGGTGGCTGAATGTTCATCCCGAAGAACGGGAAAGAGTGAAGTCAAGTTTCAACGAAACAATGAACTCAGACGCTCAATATTGGTCGGAGGAATACAGCTTTCGCCGCGCAGACGGGGGATATGTTTTTGTGCTCGATCGCGGTTACATCATCCGCAATGCCAGCGGCAAAGCAGTGCGGGCGATTGGCACGATGATGGACATCACTCAGCGCAAGCAAGCTGAAGAAATTATTCGCTATCAAGCTGTTTACGACCAACTCACTGGTTTACCGAACCGGATACTTTTTAACGATCGGCTGCTGGCGTCATTAAGACAAGCTAAAAAAACCCAAAAAATGCTCGCTGTGATGTTTTTAGACTTGGACAGGTTCAAAAAGATTAATGATACACTAGGTCACGCTGCGGGCGATCGCCTGTTAGAAGGTTTTGCCGCACGCATCAGCGAGACATTGCGATCGACAGATACGGTAGCCCGCTGGGGAGGCGACGAATTTACTGTGCTGCTTCCCGACATCAATTCCTTAGAAGATGCAGTTAAAACAGCTCAAAGAATACTCGATAATTTAAAGCCAGCATTTAAAGTAGAAGAACAGCCGTTGCACGTCAGCAGCAGCATCGGCGTTGCCGTTTATCCACACGACGGAGAAGATGCCGAAACTTTAGTCAAAAATGCCGATGCCGCCTTGTACCGCGCTAAGGAAAGGGGAAGAAATAATTATCAGTTATATACTTCAACAATTAATCCCCAAGGCAGTCAGTTGCTGAATATAGAAAACAGGTTGCACGAGGCTCTTGAACAGGGAGAATTTGAGATTTTTTACCAGCCAAAAGTCAACATCACTACTTGGAAAATCCAGGGGATGGAAGCTCTGCTGCGCTGGCAACATCCAGAATTAGGTTTAGTTTCTCCCGCGACATTTGTTCCGATCGCCGAAGAGAACGGATTAATTGTCCCTATTGGCGAATGGGTGCTGGAAACTGCCTGCACTCAAAATAAAGCTTGGCAAGATGCTTTGCAACCAGATTTGCGGGTAGCAGTCAATTTTTCGGCGCGGCAGTTCCAGCAATTTAATTTAGTGCAAATGGTGGCGAACTGTTTGGAAAAAACAGGTTTAGCACCGAAGTATTTAGAGTTAGAAATTACCGAGACTACAGCTATGCAAGATGTGGATTATACCACAAAAGTTTTGAGGGAGTTGCAGAATATGGGAGTGCAGATTGCCCTGGACGATTTCGGCACGGGTTACTGTTCTCTAAATTATCTCAAAAAGTTTCCCTTGAATATCTTGAAAATAGACAAATCTTTTGTCAGCGAACTGACGACAGATCCCTGCGAACGCGCGATCGCCAATGCTGTAGCGACTCTGGGGCGAGATTTGAACTTGAGCGTGGTAGCAGAGGGAGTAGAAACTAAAGAGCAGTTGGATTGTTTGCGATCGCTCCACTGTCAAGAAATTCAGGGTTACTATTTTAGCAAGGCGCTCTCGGCTAGTGATGCGAGCAAACTTTTGGTAAATTCTCTGTTGAGGAAAGTGAAAATTGCTTGATAGTTGGCAGTTGTCAGTTGTCAGTTGACTGTTGACTGTTGACTGTTGACTGTTGTCAGTTGACTGTTGACAGTTGTCAGTTGACAGTTGACACTTGACAGTTGTCACTTGACAGTTGACAGTTGTCAGGAAAAAGACGGCGGTTGAAACCAGGTTTATACAAACGATGTCCGCGCCTTCGCCGACGAAGAAAAGAGAAAGACGGCGGTTGAGACGGCGGTTGAGACCGCCGTGTCTTCTTCAACCCACGGAGGTGCGTGAGTGTTTGTATCGACGCGGTTTCAACCGCCGTGTCTTCTACTTCGATCGATCGCCCGCGCACATTAAAACTTAAAATAGTGTGCAGAATAACGGATTTGTGCCAAAAGACAGAGGAAAATATCGCTACCCCAACATAAATGCTTTGTCTATGCAGCCAATTCGCACATTTAACGTTTCCCCGTCCCTACCGGCAATTCTCGAACCCCTGCGCAAGCTTGCCTACAACTTGCACTGGGATTGGAACGTTGATACCAAAGACCTATTCCGCCGACTCGATCGAGACCTCTGGGACTCCAGCAATCAAAACCCGGTGCTGATGCTCGGAACCATTTCTCAAGAGCGACTGCAAGAAATGGCAGAAGACGAAGGCTTCATTGCTCAAATGAACCGAGCAGCCCAGCAGTTAGACGATTATCTCAATAATCGCGCCTGGTACCGCAAACAGCGCGGTACTGAGCGGAAAGAATGCTACGCTTACTTTTCGATGGAATTCGGCTTAGTCAAAGCCCTACCCATCTATTCCGGCGGTTTGGGCGTGCTCGCGGGCGACCACCTCAAATCTGCTAGCGACTTGGGCTTGCCCTTGGCTGGCGTAGGCTTGCTGTATCAAGAAGGCTATTTTTCGCAGTATCTCAACGCCGACGGCTGGCAGCAAGAACGCTATCCGCTCAACGATTTCTACAATATGCCGCTCCACCTAGAACGCAATCCCGACGGTTCGGAATTGCGGATTGAGGTGGACTATCCCGGCCGTAAGGTATACGCCCGGATTTGGCGGGTACAGGTGGGCACGGTGCCTCTGTACCTAATGGATACAAATATTGAACCTAACAGCCGCTACGACCAAGATATTACCGACCAACTGTACGGCGGTGATAAAACTCTGCGGATGCACCAAGAAATCATGCTGGGCATCGGCGGCGTGAAAATGCTCAAGGCCCTGGGCTTGACAGTTACTGCTTATCACATGAATGAAGGTCACGCGGCTTTCATGGCTTTGGAACGCATCCGAATGCTGATGGAGGAACATCACCTGAGTTTCTTGGAAGCGGAACAGGTGGTGATTTCGAGCAGTATGTTTACAACTCACACGCCTGTGCCTGCTGGGTTTGACTTGTTTGAGCCGGATATGGTGATGCACTATCTGGGTCAGTATCCCAAGATGTTTGGTTTGTCGCAAAATGATTTCCTGGGATTGGGCCGGGAGAATACTAGCGATTTGTCCGCACCTCTGAATATGGCAATTTTGGCAATTAAAATGTCGAGTTTTGTCAACGGGGTGGCGGCTTTGCACGGTGTGGTGTCGCGCCCGATGTTCCAGGGGTTGTGGCCGGGTTTACCGATGGAAGAAGTGCCGATTACTTCGATTACCAACGGGGTTCACGCTCGCAGTTGTGTGGCGAAGTCTACTCAGGAACTGTACGATCGCTATCTTGGCCCGGATTGGGAAATGACTCGCAAGGACGATCGACTGTGGGATCGGATGTCATCGATTCCCGATGAGGAATTGTGGCGGAATCACGAGCGCTGTCGATCGGAATTGGTAGTGTTTGCACGGGAATGGTTGCAAAAGACTCTACGCGAGCGCGGTGCGGCTCAAACGGAAATTGAGCACGCGCGGGAAGCTCTCGATCCGAAGGTGCTGACGATCGGGTTTGCACGCCGTTTTGCTACTTACAAGCGGGCGACACTATTTTTGCGCGATGTCGATCGCATTATGCGGATCATGCGCGACAAAAACCGTCCGGTGCAGTTTGTGATTGCTGGGAAAGCTCACCCGATGGATATTCCCGGTAAGGAATTGATTCGGGATATTGTTCACTTCATCCGCGAGCACGAAACTATCAATTCGATGGTGTTTCTGCCGAACTATGACATTAACGTGGCTCGGATGATGGTGTCCGGCTGCGATGTGTGGCTGAATACGCCGCGCCGCCCCCGTGAGGCTTCGGGTACTTCGGGGATGAAAGCTTCGATGAATGGTTTGCCAAACCTCAGTATTCTTGACGGTTGGTGGGATGAAGCGGACTATGTTCGTACCGGTTGGCCGATCGGACATGGCGAGTTTTACGAAGATACTAAGTATCAGGATGAGGTTGAGGCGAATGCTTTGTACGACTTGATGGAAAAAGAAGTTGTACCGCTGTTTTATAACCGAGATTCCGATGGAATTCCTCGCGGTTGGACGGCGAAAATGAAGGATTCTATTGCTTTGAACTGTCCTTTCTTCAATACGGCTCGGATGGTGAAGGATTACGCGCGGCGGGCTTATTTCCCGGTGAGCGATCGCTACCACACCATGACGAACGACGGGTGCGCTCCGGCTAAGGAGTTGTCTCAATGGAAGAAGCACGTCCTCGGAAAGTGGCACAATATTAAGATTGAGGCTGTTGATATTTCCCAGGATAAGGAAGTTAAGGTCAATCAGTCGATCGCTGTTAAATCTCGCATCAATCTCATGGGATTAACACCTGCGGATGTGCAAGTCGAACTTTATCAAGGTTCGGTTGATGCTAACGGTGATATTGTCGGCGGCGTGCCGGTGGTAATGGAGTATTTGGGAGAAGATCCTCACAATGCTAGCCTTTATACGGCTGACATTACTTATACTTCTAGCGGTTTGCAAGGTTTGTCGCTGCGGGTTTTGCCGAAGCACGATAATCTCAGCAGTCCTTATGAAGTTGGTGTGATTCTATGGGCACATTAGTCAGTTGACAGTTGACAGTTGACGGTTGACAGTTGGCAGTTAACGGTTGACAGTTGACAGTTGATAGTTGTCATGGTCAATGCGCGATTGTGCTATTCTCCCACTCTTCTTATTGAAGTTGGGGAATGACTATGTAGCCTGTGGTGCGATCGCCCAATACCAAATTCCGCTCGATTCCCCAGTACCACCAGTGGGCGCCGATATAAGCGCACAGCAAGGCATCTAGCTGGTCTTCTAAGGCTTTGAGAGTTGCAACACTGGTGGGGATTTCGCTCACAGGCAAGATGCCTGTGCCACCGTTCAGAGGCATCTTTCCTGTCATACAAGACAGATTTAGAGAGGGTTCAAGGCTCGGTAAAATATCTACAATATACTGGCAGAGTTTCATCAATTCTAGTTGACGTTCTGCCAGTTTTCCTTTTTTGTATTTGATGATTCTATCTAATTTAAATAGATTTATTGTGGCTGGATGGGGAAAGACTTCTATTTGATATCTGCCTAGTTTCTTAGCTTCAATAGTTGGTGCGTGGACAAATCCTCGGGCTTCTAAACTGAGGCCGAATTCTACAGTTTTTTGGGCGAAGGGGCGGGAAAGATTGGCGGGATAGCAGCCTGCGTGGTAGCGCCCGAAGTGTTTGTGGGTGAGTTTGTCGGCGAGGCGCATTCCCGTTGGATTGGCGATGATTGTGGGGGCGTCTACGGCGATGATGGCTGGTTCGGTTGGGGAGATTTGCCGATCGATCCAGGTGAGGATGTCGTTGGTTGCTAATTTGCGATCGCACTCGATGAATTGTAATTGGTTATTTTCCCAATTTAAGCAGCACAAACCGCTGGCCCCTGAACTCCAACCTAAATCGATGCCGATAAATTTCATAATATTTTTAAATTAGTCCTGGACGCGCGCTGAGATTAGAAACCCGGTTGACTCGTATATTTCTCGTTCCTGTCCGCAAAATCTCGTAGAAACTGGGTTTCTGACCCCCATGTGTCAGCCGTGATAATTATACATAAAAATGTAGCTGCGGATTAGGATACGGCAGTGCCGTTTTCCTACAGATGCTTGTGTGCGAGAGATAATTGCACCATCAAAAATATGATACAATGATAGATATAAAATTGGATAGGAGAAATATAGTATGTTGGCAGAAACAGAAAAACGCTACTATACTCCCGAAGAATATTTAGCTTTAGAGGAAGCTGCGGAATACAAAAGCGAATATCTAGATGGAGAGATATTACCGATGACTGGTGGAACAGCTAATCACAATAAAATTGCTGGGAATTTCTACAAAAGATTTCCTTTGACTGTGAACGCGCAAAATTACGAGATTTTTATCAATGATATGCGGTTGTGGATACCGCGTTATCGTCTCTACACTTATCCAGATGTGATGGTGATTCAGGGTGAACCGGTTTATCACGGAAGTAACACCACTACTGTGACAAATCCGTTGCTAATTGTTGAGGTTTTGTCGAAATCTACTAAAGATTATGACAGAGGGGAGAAGTTTCTTTATTATCGATCGATTCCTGAACTTCGGGAATATATTTTAATTGACCAATACAAATATCATGTCGAACAATTGGCTAAGACGGCTGATGATAAATGGCTCTTTACTGAGTATGAGTCTGAAGATTCTGTATTAGCAATGGAGTCGGTTGAGTTCCAAATTAGTTTGACGGATATTTACGATCGCATAAATTTTGAAGTCGCAGCAGAATAGACTTGTTGCACAATCGTTTGGCAGCAAGGACTTCAGCCCTCAGTCTCTTTGATTCGGGCGATCGCA
Source organism: Microcoleus sp. Aus8_D2 (assembly GCF_036702665.1). Taxonomy (NCBI): domain Bacteria; kingdom Bacillati; phylum Cyanobacteriota; class Cyanophyceae; order Oscillatoriales; family Microcoleaceae; genus Microcoleus; species Microcoleus sp. Aus8_D2. The sequence continues at coordinate 39,852 of NZ_JAUBUN010000029.1, read as the reverse complement.
CAAACTTCAATTAACTTTTCTCCTGCTTTTCATCGGATGGCGGGGGCTGTTTTTGCTTTTGGCGCTCTCTCACAGCTTGTTCTAACAAGAATGCTGATAAGCCGCTGATTGAGCGCCGCTCTTCATTGGCCACTCTTGGAGTAGCTCATAGATTCCTTCTGCTATGGAGGTTGATATGCGTTTTGCCATTAGAGGTTAATTATTTCTTATTTAAGCCGATCGCCAGTTTCCAGTATTTTAGGCAATCTTGTCGATAGTGCTGCAATGCGCTCACTATGTATAGTCAGAGAATGTCACAAGCCAGTGCCGAACTTTCCGATGGCTCGCGCTGGCTTCCAAATACAAAGGGGACTATCGAAAGAAAAGGAGATAAGAGTATGGTACAACCTCCGAGCAGCGGGAGCGATCGCCCAAACTGCACTTAATTTTTCTCCTGCTTTTCATCCGCAGGCGGGGGCTGTTGTTTCGCTTCCTTTTGATGTTCTCTAGCAGCTTGTTCCAATACGAATGCTGCCAAGCTGCTGATTGAACGGCGTTCCTGATCTGCCCACTCTTCCAGGATGTCATAGATTCCATCGGCTAAATAGGTCGCTAAGCGTTTGGTCATAAAATATTCACTATTTTTTAGTTTAAGCCGATCGTCATTGTGCTGTATCTAGACCGTTTTGTCGAATATAGCTCATATAAAGCATTTAAATATGCTATATCCATGCTATATTCTGAATAAGTCAAAAGCCAGCGCGATCCCTAGGAAAGTTCTTCGCTGGCTGATGGCCCCCAAATAAGCAAGGAGACAATCTCTATGGTAAGGCCTGGAAGCGACGAGAGCGAATATACTCGGGGCTATCAACAAGCTGTGGATGACTTTGGCGTGACGCAACTGCTGTCAAGCATCCGCTGCTACTCGGATGACGATTTTGATGTCGATCGCGCGCAGTTGACTCAGCAAGAGCTCGAAAGCTTGGTAGCGATGGTGATTGAGCGCGTGGCGGCGAATATTAAGGGTAGTGCGATCGCCCGTTATCTCAACATTCTCAGAAATGCCAATTCTCCGATTGTGGGTGGCGATCGCAATTCTTGGGCGATCGTGCGGATTTTACCGAATGCTCAGCATTACACGATTGCTCGTTTTTTCAACCGCCAAGATGCGGACGATCGTTTGAGGGCTTTGTGTCGGTTTGTTCCTGATGGAGTGTTTGAGGTTGTGTGGGTGTCGGCTGTTTAAAGATACAAAGGCGGGCTAACCGAATTAAGTCCGTCGGGGGTTTAAACCTCTGGCGGACTATTGCAACAGGTGCAAGATATCAGTTCCAATGAACTTTTGCTAAAAGTGCGATCGCTTAAATATCGCTTATACTATAATTAAAGCTTCTAAAAAAATTTTTTTTGGTCTGAATATTACTTGCCGCTCGCACAAGCAATAGTGGAAGGGATACCGATATTAAGTAAAGATTCTGCGTTTGATGCCTATTCTATTAACCGAATCTGGTGACTCATGAAAAATAGGAAACGAATTATCAGCAGTGTTTTGATTTTGGGTGCGTGTTTGAGTCCTCTGACTGTGCCGGTGATGGTGCAACCTAGTTGGGCGCAAAGTCAAGGTGCAGGGAGGCAAGAATTACAGAGACTTACACAGCAAGCAAGCCAACAGGGACAGCAAGGAAAACACAAACAGGCGATCGAAACATGGCAGCAAGTTCTAGCCCTTGTACGACAACTTAAAGATATAAAACTCGAAGCCAGGGCACTCAATGGCATTGGTTTTAACTACAGCAGTATTTCTCAACCGCAAGAAGCATTGAAATACTATAACCAAGCTTTACCTATGAGGCGGGAAGTGGGATATCGCGCGTTGCTAATACTTTGAATAATATCGGTGCAGTTTACCGCAGCATTTCTCAACCGCAAGAAGCTTTGAAATACTATAACCAAGCTTTACCTATGAGGCGGGAAGTGGGATATCGCTCTGGGGAAGCTGCTACTTTTATTAATATTGGTGCAGTCTACGGCAGCATTTCTCAGCCACAAGAAGCATTGAAATACTATAACCAAGCTTTGGCGAGCGCGCGATAAATAGGCGATCGCACACTGGAAGCTACTATTTCGGATTAGATCAAAGCAATGAACAAAACCAATTAAAAGTATAACCTGCTCATTTATGAGTCACAGCTTACACTCTCCCCCACAAAGCCAATCCGCCGCCCCTTCCCCTCGCAGCAATTATCCCATCTTCTACCAGAAAATATGCAAAAAATGCCTGCTTCCCCACACTCAAACTAAAAAATTCCGCCTCCCGCGATTCACCACCGCGAATAAATCCTTGATACACAGTTTTACCCAACAATTTCACCGTAATTATGGTAAAATCAAATGCTAAAATATTCTGATTACCCAAAAACTTGGTCGGCCCGGAAAGAGTTAGCTCGATCGCCCCAACGAGCACCGAATTCTCCACTCTGCCCATTTCACTAGGCTTTTCGCCTTCAGCAACAGGTTGAACTGAGTAAGCAATTTGAATTTTCGCCACCCATTCAGGGATGTAACGTCCCGCGCCTAACACAATCCCCGCTTTTTGTCGAGTCTTTTTCGTGCCGGTGATAAAGCACAAGCGCCAATTGCCGGTTAGTTGCTCGAAGGAATAGCGAATTTTAGTTTTTTTCGCGTTTTTCTCAGCTTCTAGGAGGGCTGCGACTACGGCGGCAGAAGATGGTTTAGGATTGGATTTGGCGGCTTGCTCTAGAATTGATATGTTTTCCATTTAACTAACAGTATAGTAGAAGGAAGTTTGATCGTTCGGAATGCAAGTCCTTAAACTGAAACTAGAGGCGAAGAAGGACTTGCATTCCGAACGATCAAACCAGTTTTATTATGGGTAACAAGGAAGTTCGCAGCATCGGAATGCAAGTCCTTAAACAGAAACTAAGCTGTTACGCATTTAAAATAGTATTGTAGGGTGCCACGGGCCGCAGCGTTTTCCTTAGCCTTTGGGGCGATCGAGCTGACGCACCCGGAGGGCCTCGTTAGTGGTTTAAATGCGTAACAGCTTATAGGCGAAGAAGGACTTGCATTCCGATGCTGCGAACCAGCGAAGAAGGACTTGCATTCCGAACGATCAAACCAGTTTTATTATGGGTAACAGAGATAATATTAGCGGATGTAGCGGAGAAAAACATGGTGACGATCGCCCCCACAGACACAGAAATCATCATCATCGGTAGCGGTATCGGTGGGTTGACTTGCGGCGCAATGCTTGCCAGCTATGGCTTTGACGTGATTGTCTGCGAAAGTCATTCGCTCGCGGGCGGGGCAGCCCACGGATTCAAACGCGACGGATTTACCTTCGATTCCGGGCCATCTTTGTACTCAGGATTATCCTACAGCCCCTCTGCGAATCCGCTGCGACAAGTTCTCGATACGATCGGCGAAAAACTCCCCTGCATCACCTACGATACTTGGGGTTGCTGTTTGCCTGAAGGCGATTTCGACACATCCGTAGGCGCGAGTCAATTTGGCGAAGTGCTCGCCAAACTGCGCGGAAGCGAAGCAGCAGCCGAATGGCAAAACCTCCAGCGGGTGATGGAACCCTACGCCAAAGCTGCCACAGCCTTGCCCTCACTGGCTTTGCGCTTCGATTGGGGCGCGGCGTTCACCCTGGGCCAATTTGCACCGGCTTTCCTGCAAAGTGCTGGCGATGCGATCGCCCTTGCAGGCCCTTTCAGCCGAATTATGGACGCAAATGTCAAAGATCCGTTTGTGAAAAATTGGCTGAACCTGTTGTGTTTCCTGCTGTCTGGACTTCCCGCCGACGGCACGATCGCAGCCGAAGTCGCTTTCATGTTTGCCGACTGGTATCGGCCCGCCGCCGTTTTGGACTATCCGATCGGCGGTAGTGCAGCCCTTGTCGGTGCCCTGGTACGCGGTTTAGAGCGCCACGGAGGGCAGTTGCTGCTGAATTCCCACGTTGCAGAGGTTTTGGTCGAAAACAACCGGGCGGCGGGCGTGCGACTGCGATCGGGCAAAGTTATTCGATCGCGCAAAGCCGTCGTTTCTAACGCCTCGGTTTGGGATACGCTCAAACTTTTGCCGGAAAACTCTATCCCCAAACGGTTTCGCCAACAGCGACAGGCGACTCCCGAATGCGACAGTTTCATGCACTTACATCTGGGAATTGATGCTGCTGGAGTGCGATCGGACTTAGCTTGTCACTACATCTTCGTCAAGGACTGGGAAATGGGAGTTTGGGCGCCTCAAAACGTCGTTCTCATCTCGATTCCCTCCCTCCTCGACCCCCACCTAGCGCCTCCGGGAAAACACGTCATTCACGCCTACACGCCCGGTAACGAGCCCTACGATTTGTGGCAAAAGCAAGCGCGCACCAGCGAAGAATACAAGCAGCAAAAGCAAGCGCGCGCCGAGGTGATGTGGTTCGCTTTAGAGAGAATTATCCCCGATATTCGATCGCGCTGCGAAGTCACATTAGTTGGAACACCCCTCACCCACGAACGGTTTTTGCGGAGAAATCGGGGCTCCTACGGGCCGGGAATTCGCGCCGGTACCGGCTTGTTTCCAGGGCCGGGAACCCCTTTGAATGGTCTGTTTTGCTGCGGAGATTCCACGTTTCCGGGTATCGGTTTGCCCGCTGTTGCTGCTAGCGGGGCGATCGCAGCCAATACGATCGCACCTCTACACAAACATTTAGAAATGCTGCGGAATATCGCAATTGTTAATTCCTAGGGATTTTTTCTAATTATTGTCACAACCAACGATGCTCTCTTAGAGCGGACTCACACTACCGTTCGTAGTGCGAACGAACCTTTTTTGTCATGGTAATCGACCCGACATCATATATAGCCTTTCTCAGAAAGATGAGGTACTTGACGGCCAAACCGGGCTATGGGCATAGGGCATAGGGCATAGGCCAAACCGGACATAGGGCATAGGGCTATGGACATACCTCACTTTTTTGAGAACCGCTATAAGTCCTAAATTTAACTTCGATCGGGCTAACGCCATGAATTGCTTAGAAAGATTTCTAATCAGGGAGAAGTAAAGATGAAGATTGCTCAATATGGAACAACTCTAGTAGTTATTCATGCGATCGCCCATGGACTGCATGGCTTAGCAGCAAATCCCAATTCCCCTTTCTCTCTTTCAAACTGTATTTGTGGGTATTGTGATTCTGCTGGCTCCCATCATTGCCGCCGTTTTACTCTGGACGCAGTTCGATCGCATCGGTAGCTGGCTATTGCTCATTTCAATGGCGGCCACCATCCTGTTTGGAATCTACAATCATTACATTGTCCTGAGCCCCGACCATGTTTCTCACGTTTCCTTTATAGGCTGGGGTTTGCTTTTCCAAGTTACGGCCATCCTCACATTAATTGTGGATGGATTAGCGTGTTGGATTAGCATATCTGCATTGAAAAAGGGTGGGCCCGACACCCCACAAACTTGTGTAAATTATTTAATTCGCGATCCTTAGTTGAAATCAACGGACAACCTGGCACGCTCCAGTATTTGAATGGAAACATTCACAGCGTGACAACGTTTGAGGTGATCGGTGATTGTATCCAATCCATTTACAGCGTGCGGAATCGGTGAAAAGCTAGAGCGGATTTGCCGATCTATGTCTTTAGATAGGTAGTCGAGAGCGATCCTTTCTGTACAGTCATTTCATCAATGTATTCACATAGAAAGATTCAATCAAGATTTGTTAAGCAATATTAGAATCAAAAAAAGTGATTGTATCGAAAAATACAGCGTCAACCAACTACCGGGTACATTTCGTCCGATCTGTGGATAGCTCACAGGTTTTAACAGGAGGTTCACAGCCGATCGCGATCGATAAATCATTTCAAATATGAGCTAGCTCATACAAGCAATGGGAATCCTATTGCAGAATCAAAGTAGACGAACAGTCCAATCTCTACCAACACATCACAGGATATATGGATATCAATAGCACCACAGTTTCCAGCGATTCACCCGCAGCACCACCGCCTGAAATCACGCTGATTCCAAATAATTCGCTGTTAACCGAAACGCCGGAAGAGGGACGGCAATTAGCCGTAAAAATGGCGCGTCTGATTATCAAAATGACTCAGCAGGATGACGCGAAACGGTTACAAATGCGAGAAGTTTATGGCAATGATGCCATGATGCTGATTGCTGTTGGACAGACAGTTGCGACAGAGTTTGCCACGCTCGCCGCAGCTAACAATTACTGGCGCAAATAACCACAATCCCAGAGTAATTAAACAAGTCTGGGTACTCAAAAAATCCTTGTGGAGGAATGAATAATGAAAGTTTTGATTCGATTGATTGTCAGTTTTTTCTGATTCATTATTGATGTCGTTTACGGAAATCGTTCCTACAGGTTTTATATGCTAGAAACGATCGCCCGCGTGCCCTACTTTTCCTATCTATCGGTGCTGCATCTTTACGAAACCTTGGGTTACTGGCGCAAAGCAGACTTGTTGAAAGTTCACTTAGCTGAAACCTGGAACGAATTACATCATTTGTTGATTATGGAAGAATTGGGGGGCGATCGCCTGTGGATCGCTTCATCGCTCAACACCTGGCCGTCGCTTACTACTGGGTAGTCGTGCCGCTCTACATGATATTTCCCCAGTACGCCTATTACCTGATGGAACTGATTGAAGGTCATGCTTACCACACCTATGACGAATACTTGAAGAAAAATGAAGAGGAACTAAAAGCTCAAGCTGCACCCGAAGTCGCAATCAACTTTGATCGCGATGGCGATCTCTATATGTTTGAGGAAGTTCAGACGACATCAAATCGTGAATTTCGCCGTCCCAAAGTGGATAATCTATACGACGTGTTCGTAAATATCCGCGACGACGAAGACGAACACGTAAAAACAATGGTGGCACTCCAAAAACCCGAAGCGCGGCAAACCTTTCACAGTCCTCACATGGTTTTCGTTACGACAACAGCTTTACCAGCGATGGGAACAGAAACCGACACCATTGAACTAAGTTAAACTCTTGTGGCTCCATCCTGTTCAGAGGATTCTCAATAAATATCTGAACAACTCCTTTTTAGACAGCATTGTTTACTCGGTTTAGCGGTTGGCTATTCCGACCAGGATTTTCCGACTAATCATCTGCATACAAGCCGCGATTCTATCAAGGAAAATGTCTCATTTTTTAGTAAGTGAAAAAGCGTGTATTTCCTGGGATTTTTGTCAACTACATAGGTTAATTGACCCCAATAATTAAGGTTCGTTCGTAGTGCGCCCGAAAGTCCGCAGCCGTATAGCGGACTTTCGGGCGCACTACAAACCACTTTTGTTATTGCAATTTGACAAAAAATTGCTACAAAATAAATGTTTTGTTTGTTTGCAATGACCCCGATCGGAAGGTGCGTCGCTTTTAAATCGTCGATATTTTTGAGGTATTGTTGATAGCGACACACCCTACTTACCGCCTTTATGATTTCACCCTCGTAGGGTGTGTCGCCACGAAAAATCATCGCTGTAGCTCGAAATTAAACGAGCGACGCACCATGTAATTTATACTGGGATGAATAACTCAGATTTGGGATACGGTATAAGTCGCCAGGAAAAATCATCGCTGTATATCGAGATTAAACGAGCGACGCACCATGTAATTTATAGCAGGATTAATAACTCAGAGTTGGTATACGGTATAATTTGGAAAAGAGTAACAACTCTCACCCTAAGGACAACCATGAAAAAACTACTTGCAAAGTCCGCGTTACTTCTGGCTTTGCCAATCTGTGTATTAGCTAATTTTTCCTTAAAAGCCTCTGCTGATTCTACTGCCGATCTCATCCTCAGTACAAAATGTCAAGGCGGTTATAACATCAATATTTGGCAGAATAAAACTTCCCGCGAACTGCTCTATCGCGCGACCAGCTCCAACGGTAATTTAAATTTGGGTAAAGGAACTGTCAAAGCGACAGAAGGTGTGAAAGTGTATAAGTTCCGGAAGGACAATTATGAATATTGGGTGTGGGATGGCACGTTGGATAGCCCGAAGTCTGGAACTTTAGAGGTGTATAAAAACAACCGTATCTCGATCCAAAAATCTTGTAATAAAAGTTGAATCTTCTAGAGGGTATTAAGCATTTTTGTGAAGCCCTGTGAGGGCAAATATCTTGAGTTGCGATCGCTCAAACTCTCTTAGGTATCCAGTCTTTTTTGAAGTTCACAATACCCTCTAGACATCGTACATAAATTGTCAAACCTTTTTAGCCGCATCAAGGAAAAGGAGTTTGAGAGAATGATTGCGCTATATACTGCACCATCCTTCCAGGAACTACCTAGTATCAGCCCACCCTGTCTAGAGCTTGAAACTTGGCTCCGTATGGCAAAGCTGCCCTACAAAAAAGTCATCGTGACAGCTCGATTCCCGTTCAATCCTGACTGCATTCATCCCTTACAAACAACAGAGAAGGAGAACGTATCGCATTCATCCCACGTGGATTGAGTACAATACAAACGTGGGATTGATGCTGCTTAAACTAAAAAACGCCAATCACGATCGCACCTGTCAACAGGGTGACAAGCAGCATCAGCAAGCCCAGCGTTACCGACAAACCAGATAGCATAGTTGGATGGTCATGGGTGCCAAATTTTGGATCGTCCACTTCTTCGTGCAGTCGCATTTGCCGAATCACATCAGAAATTTCTTTAGCATCTCGAACATGGTGTAGCGCCTTCTTTTCACCATTGGGATAGTCAACCACAAAGTAAGTCGGCACTACAACTCGATCGCCTGTAATATCAGGCGCATCTACCGCAATTTGCTGCGATTTTTCCTCAAGCGTCTGATTCGATTTAACGATGTCACCTGGATTGACGGTGCGGAAAGTCAAGCGAGGTTGAGCAGTCATCCCTGAGAAGTAAGATTCAACCATGATTTTTTCTCCTTGGTGTTTCATTCGTTTTCTGTGGAGTTAAGCTCTTTGCTTAACTGTGCAGATCGTAGAGATTTCACTCACCTAAAACATCTGAAAAACGTCTTGATTTATCCAGTTACAAAAGAGAATAGTCTTTGCTAAATTTCGTTAATGCGTTAAGCACAAATGCTTAAGTCTTTTGTTGAAGTCGGCTTACGCAGCTTTTAGCCCTTTTAACTTCCCTTTCTGATAGTTGGCAAGCACGCGAGGAATATGCTCTCGACCTCCTAATACGGTGTCCGAGCTGAGTTAGATCCAACTCTGGCACAAACTCTGACTGCCTGATTAGCGCTTAAACCACTCTTTTTCCGCAAGTTTTGATATACAAAGCTTTGAATGGTGGTTTTACTGGTTGTTCCAGGTTTGATTTGCCTGGTGGCATAGTTACACGCTAAAGCCAAAGCATTTAGTAAGTCATCTATTTGGGCGACTTGCTCAAGGCTTGTGGTTGCAGTTTGTAACCTCTGGTCAAAGTCTGTTTCATTTCCTAATTATATCACACTATTATCACATTGTGCAAGAGGTAAGTAGGTAAGCGGGAGCAAAAAATATGTAACAGTATGTAAACATCGATCGGTCAGCCACGCTTAGGGTATTTGGATATTTTACGAGAGTTTACATATAGCGGTTATCATAAAGATGAGGGATGCCAAATTCTGCTACGGCCAGGGATAACAGACACACAGAAGAAGAGCATCTTTACTCCCATAAACCTCAGAAAGCTTATCGGAACTATCGATTACCTTTTTCCCAATTACCTTTTTCCCAATTACCTTTTTCCCAATTATCAATTACCCATTACCAGACATACCTCATCTTTCCGATCGAGGCTATACATACCTTTGTTTAATGTGAATTGAGCGGGTGGTAATAGCAGAGCTCTGCTTGCCATTTTTTCAATCTAGTTTCAAAACTTTGATATAATTGAGCGAATACGACCAATATCTGTCAGCATAGATATAGATAGCTCGATCGATCGCAAAGAGGCCACCGTGCAACCAGTAGACTTTACAACTTTAACCGCAGCTTGCAGCGAACTGCGAGCCCAATGGCTGCCAGCGCGCTTAGAACAAGTCTACCAGCGCGATCGATTCACCGTGTCCCTGGCCCTCCGCACCATGAAAGGGCGCGGCTGGATAGACATTTCATCCCATCCAGCAGCCGCCCGCATCTGCGTCGGCGACTCTCCCCCCCGAATTCCCGACACCTTCACCTTCAGCGAACAACTGCGGCACCAACTCAGCGGTTTAGCCTTAGTTTCCATCGCCCCCGTGTCCCCTTGGGAAAGAGTCATCGACTTGCAATTCGCCAAACGTCCGGGCGAACCCGCCCTCTGGCATCTCTACGCCGAAATCATGGGTAAATACAGCAACGTCATCCTCACCGCCCAAGACAATCTGGTTGTCACCTGCGCCCACCAAGTCAGCGCCAAACAGTCCAGCGTCCGCCCCATCCAAACCGGACAACCCTACGAATTACCCCCGTCTTTGACCGATGCAGTGCCAAGCGCGATCGAATCTCTCGATCGCTGGCAAGAACGAATTAGCCTGGTTCCCGGGCAAATCAAGACCAATCTGCTGAAGAATTACCGAGGGTTAAGTAAGGTCTTAGTAGTGTCCATGATTCGATCGGCAAATCTCGACCCCGAACAATCCACCGACAGCCTAAATCCCGACGAATGGAAACAACTATTTCAGCGCTGGTTGTACTGGCTGCAATGCCTAGAAAACTCCAAATTTCAACCAAGTTTCACCCCCGAAGGCTACAGCGTCATCGACTGGCCAAAACCCGACGAAAAACAGGTCGAACCGACAAATGAATCTAACTCCTCTCTTCCTTCTTCCTTTTTACCGCCACATCCATCCGTTACATCCGTTACAAAATCCGCTGCCGAACTTCCTTCTTCCGTCTCTTCTATTCAAGAATTACTCAACACTTACTATACAGGCGAAATCAACCAACAACTATTCGCGCAACTGCGGCATCAACTCACCCAAAAACTCAACAACCTCCTAGCAAAACTGCGCCTCAAAGCCAACACATTTAAAGAACGGTTGCAGCAATCAGCAGGCGCAGACACCCACAAATCCCAAGCCGACTTGCTGATGGCAAACTTGCAGCATTGGGAACCGGGAATGAAATCGATTTCCCTCCCAGACTTTGAAACCGAAAAACCAGTGATAATTCCGCTAAACGTCGAAAAAAACGCCGTTCAAAACGCTCAAGCAATCTACAAAAAACACCAAAAACTTAAAAGAGCTCGCATTGCAGTAGAACCTTTGTTAGCCGCCGTACAAGAAGAAATCGACTATTTAGAACAAGTCGAAGCCGCACTTTCGGTATTGGAAACCTACCGCAACACCCAAGATTTGCAAACCCTCGCCGAAATCCGCGAAGAACTGATCCAGCAAAAATATCTCGATGTACCAGATTACCGCAGTACCGACAAAAATGCTGCGATCGAATTTCACCGCTACCAAACCCCCAGCGGCTTTGAACTCTTAATCGGGCGCAACAACCGCCAAAACGACCAACTCACCTTTCGCACCGCCAACGACTACGATTTGTGGTTTCACACCCTAGAGATTCCCGGAAGTCACGCTTTATTGCGTCTCACACCCGGTAAAGTTGCTGAAGAAACCGATTTGCAATTTGCCGCTGACATGACTGCATACTACAGTCGCGCCCGCCACAGCGAACAAGTCCCGGTGGTTTATACCGAACCCAAATATGTGTACAAGCCGAAGGGTGCAAAGCCTGGTATGGTTGTGTACAAGCAAGAGCGAATTGTCTGGGGGAGACCGCAGCAAGCCCCGGCATGATATCGAACCAGGTTCGTAGTGAGGACTTCAGTCCGCATTCATGAAGGATTCGCATTTCCCACTACCAAGCCGGTTCGTAGTGAGGACTTCAGTCCGCAACAAGAAGGACTGAAGTCCTCACTACAAACCCAAAAATCAGTCCGCAACAAGAAGGACTGAAGTCCTCACTACAAACCTAAAAATCTGTCTCCGATGTAACGTTTTATTACAAAAAATTAATTTTTGTTGTGAAAATACCCCTGAAGAGGGATGATAAGTCTCTTAGAACCCGCTGCAAAGAAACGTGCAACTTGGGTTTCCTCACTGTGAGAAAAACACTGTGGGAAAAACAACGGATTTAACTATTTTTGCAGACCAGCTTTTGCTAAAGCTGGTCGTTTCTGTTTCAACATGAAACTCAAGCTCGCATTGTACGAATTTTATGTAATATCATATCCGATCGATCGACCGTAATTGTTGTAGGGGCGGGTTCGCCAAGATCTGTAATAAAAATGAGATATCTCGTAAACCCGCCCCGGCCGATATCTGACGAGCGATCGACCGGACTCGATCTAATTTATCGTCGTTTTTCCTGGTTAATCGCTGCTGCATTTCTTGCCGCCGATGGTAGCTCAAGTACATTAGTGCGATCGAGCTTTTTGTTCAAAAATTCGCCTTAATATTGATGTATTGCCTATTGACTTTGCTAGACTTTCGGGGTATATTTTAGATAATGGGAGTGGTGACATTGATTTAAATTTTGCAAATATTCCCATTATCTAAAATATACTTGAAAAAAGTGCTGTAGTCAAGCTTTTATCCCCAAAAAAACAGGCATTTTTTTAATAGTATGAGATAAAAATTAATCGATTCCATGACTAATTCTGCTCAGTCGTGAATAACTTGTCAAGGCGCCCGCTAACAAAGACGATCGCCCGAATATTCTAAAATTAAAACCAACGATCGAATGAGAAGAAAGGCTTATGCCCTACAGCACTAGCGTTGAGCGCATCAGAATTGCATCCCCACAACCACAATGAACAAGTCTCCGATCAAAATTCTGCTAGTAGATGATGATAGATTGCTGAGTGTGGCACTAGCGAAGGTGTTGGAAGCAAATGACTACACGATCGATACGGCGATCGACGGACAAGCAGGCTTAGACTTAGCAACATTAATTGAGTATGACCTGATTTTGCTCGACGTGCAGGTGCCAAAACTAGATGGCATTAGTCTGTGCCGACAACTGCGATCGCAAAACTACCGCAAACCGATCCTGCTACTGACAGCAAAGGATTCAGATGCCGATGTGGTAGCAGGATTCGACGCCGGGGCGGATGATTACATCAGCAAACCCTACGCCACCGAAGTATTGCTGGCAAGAATCCGTACATTATTGCGACGCTCTAAAGCAGTTTCTCCTGGAAGTTTTGCTAAAGACTCATCCACTACATTGAGTTGGGGCAATCTTTGTTTAGACATGAATTCAGGGCGAGTAACCTGTGACGAACAAGTTATTTCACTGACAGCAAAAGAATACAATCTACTAGAATTATTTCTGCGAAATCCCGATCGCATCTTCAGTCGCAGCGCCATTCTCGATCGCCTGTGGGGATTTGACGACGCACCAACCGATCGCGCCATTAACACTCATATTAAGGATATCCGAAAAAAGCTGAAAGCAGGCGGCTTAACCGCAGAAATTATCGAAACAGTTTATGGTATGGGCTACCGACTCAAGCCGCGCCCCCAAGCTGCCCCGATCCTTTCAAACAATTCTGACACCGACAGCACGCGCAAACAGAAATCGCGCGCTGGAGATCCATCGGCGATCGACAAAGTTCTAGAACGGTTTCGGGGAGTATTTAAGCAACAAATTGCCGTGTTGTCAAGCGCACAAACTGCTATCTTGGCAGAAAAATTAGAGATAGAACTATATCAAGCTGCCAAGAATGAAGCACATAAATTGGCAGGTTCTATGGCATCTTTTGGTTATCCTGAAGGCTCGAAATTGGCGCGATCGGCAGAGCATTTACTAATCTCGATTAGCCAAGTCAATTCCTGTCACCTGCTGCGCCCGTTCACTGCTGAAGAAATTACTCAATTTTCGGCATTGGTGACAGGATTAGAGCAGGAATTAGCAAGGCCAGCAGCTAACTCAACAACTTCTGTAGCGCCTACTTTTGCATCTCATCGGGTGCTAGTCGTAGACGATGATGTTGCTTTGACAGAGTGCTTAAAAGCAGAATCCGACGATCGGGGATTTCGGATCAAAATTGCTCCGAATGTTGCTGCCGCCCGATCGCGTTTGGCGATGTCAATGCCCGATCTGATTTTAATAGATTTAAGCTTTCCAGACACAGAAGAAGATGGATTGACGCTGCTGCGAGAGCTCAAAGAGCGATCGCCCAACCTACCTGTAATTGTATTTACTGGAAGGGACAGTCTTGCCGATCGCCTAGCAGTATCCCGCCTAGGTGCCAAACAATTTTTACACAAACCTGCCACCACCGACCAAATTTTTCAAGCCATATCCCGCATCTTAACTAAAACTGAAGCCCTGCAAGCCAAAGTCTTAATTGTTGACGACGATCCGGCGGTGTTAGCTCACCTATCGGCATTGCTAACACCTTGGGGTTTGGAAGTAATAACTTTAACCGAACCCCAAGGATTTTGGGAGATGCTGCTGACAACTTCGCCCAATTTAGTCATATTCGATGTCGAGATGCCACAGGTTAGCGGGCTGGAGTTGTGCCAAGTAGTGCGACAGGATAGCCAGTGGGCAGATTTACCGATCTTAGTTGTGACTGCTCACACCGATGCAGACTCCCTGAGCCAAGCCTTTGTCGCCGGAGCCGATGATTTCATCACTAAACCCGTGTTGGGGCCAGAATTGGTGACGCGGGTACTCAGCCGGATTGAGCGCAATCGATCGCGCAGCGCACCGTAGCCGATCGCCCAAAACAAACCAAGTTGCCCAATAACATAGTAAAGTGGTTGTGACAAGAGCCTAGAGAGAGAAAATCTCACCATCTCACTTTTGTAAAAAACGCTTATGCCATCAGTCATTCGCAATCGAAAATCAAAAATCGAAAATCGAAAATCGAAAATCGTATTACCCTACATAGTTGCTATTGGCTCGACGGCGATCGCCATTATCCTCTCTCTCTGGCTAGAACCGTTTCTATCTCGCACGATCGGCGCATTTTTCTACATCGCGATCGTTGTCAGTGCTTGGTACGGAGGCTTTCGATCGGGAGTCGTTGCCATTATTTTTTCAACGTTAGCAATAAATTACTTCTTTCTTCCTCCATATTATCAATTTTTTATAGACTTACAAGTAGATGTATTGCGGCTAGGTATTTTTTTGTTTGTGAGCTTAGTAATTAATACAATAACCAGCAATCTTCAACAAAGTAAAATCAAAATAGAGCAGCTGAATCGGCAATTAATTAAAGAAAAAGCAGAACAACTGCGAATCGCTTTATCAGCGGCGCGGATGGGGATGTGGGATTGGAATATAGTAACAGGAGAAATCAAATGGTCGCCGGAACATTCGCTGTTATTTGGGTTAAATCCTGATGCTTTTGATGGCAGATATGAAACCTTTGACGATCGTCTCCATCCAGACGATCGCCAAGGCTTAAATCAAGCAATACAACAAGCGTTGCAAACACAGAGTATCTACCAGAATGAATTTCGCGTAATTTGGCCAGATGGCAGCATTCACTGGGTGGAGGGACGGGGACACGGCTTTTATGACGAAACCGGTCAAGCCCTGCGAATGACCGGCACAATTATGAATATTGACGATCGCAAGCAAACAGAAATTTTGCTGCACCAGCAATTTGAGCAACAACGGCTGTTAATGGAAATAACTCAGCGCATCCGCCAATCGCTGAACTTACAAGACATACTCCAAACTACTGTGGAGGAAGTGCGACAATTTCTGCAATGCGATCGCGCCCTGATGTTCAAAATCGATTCCGACTACAGCGGAACAGTTGTAGTAGAGTCTGTAAATCCAGCCTGGAAGGCTATCTCAGGCAACCGTACCTACGATCCTTGTATTGCCAAAGAGTATATCGATCCATTTAAGCAAGGCTTAGTCACTGCTAAATCAGATATCTACACTGCCGAAATCGCCCCATGTCATCTGGAAATGTTGGCAGGTTTCCAAGTTAGAGCAAATCTAGTTGTGCCGATTCTCCAAGCAGAAAATCTTTGGGGTTTGTTGGTTGTTCATCACTGTGCAGGGCCGCGCGAGTGGCAAGTTTCAGAAATAGAATTGCTGCGGCAGTTGTCTGCACAAGTTAGTATTGCTCTCCAACAAGCTGATTTATTTGAGCAACTACAAACGGAACTCAAAGAGCGCCAACAAGCAGAACTAGCCTTACAAGAGACTCAAGAAAAACTGCAATTGTTCGTCAAATATGCTCCCGCCAGTATTGTGATGTTCGATCGCGAAATGCACTACCTGGCCGCCAGCCAGCGATGGGTTGATGAATATCGGCTCAACGACATAGAATCGATAATTGGGCGATCGCACTACGAGCTGTTTCCCGATCTTCCAGAGGCGTTGAAACAGAGCCACCAGCGAGGTTTAGCAGGTTTCGTTGAAAAATGCGATGAAGATGTGTTTGTACACTCTGATGGCTCTGGGGAATGGTACCGGTGGGAAGTTCACCCTTGGTATCGCAGCAATAGCGATGTTGGTGGGCTCGTGGTCTTCACTGAAGATATTACCGATCGCAAACAAGCAGAACTAGCCTTACAGGAGACTCAAGAAAAACTGCAATTGTTCATCAAATATGCTCCCGCCAGTATTGTCATGTTCGATCGCGACCTGCGCTACCTGGCCGCCAGCCAGCGATGGGTTGATGACTATCAGCTCGAGGACATAGAATCGATAATTGGGCGATCGCACTACGAGGTTTTTCCGAATATTCCCGACGAGTGGAAGCACGTCCATCAGCGCAGTTTGGCAGGTTTCATTGAAAAATGCGACGAAGATCGGTTTGTAAGTTTAGATGGCTTGCAGCAATGGTTGCGGTGGGAAATTCACCCCTGGTACAGCAGTAATGGTGATGTTGGTGGTATCATTCTTTTCACTGAAGATATTACCGCTCGCAAACAAGCAGAACAAGCGTTACAAGAGACTCAAGAAAAACTGCAATTGTTCATCAAATATGCTCCCGCCAGTATTGTGATGTTCGATCGCGACCTGCGCTACCTGGCCGCCAGCCAGCGATGGGTTGATGAATATCGGCTCGAGGACATAGAATCGATAATTGGGCGATCGCACTACGAGCTTTTTCCCGATCTTCCCGACGAGTGGAAGCACTTCCACCAGCGCGGTTTAGCAGGTTTCATTGAAAAATGCGATGAAGATGTGTTTGTACACTCTGATGGCTCTGTGCAATGGTTGCGGTGGGAAATTCACCCCTGGTATCGCAGCAATGGCGCTGTGGGCGGGATCATTATTTTCGCTGAAGATATTACCGAGCGCAAACAAGCACAAATTGCCCTCCAACAACTCAATACCCAACTCGAACAACGGGTAGCAGAACGAACTGTCGAACTCACCGCAGTCAACGATCGCCTGTTAGTTACCTTAGCAGAAAAAGAACACGCCTATCAACTGGTACAAGAACAAGCACAACTGCTAGATCTCGCCCACGATAGTATTATCACCTGGGATTTAAACTCCGCCATCACCTTTTGGAATCAGGGAGCCGAGGCTATGTATGGCTGGACAAAAGCCGAAGCATTAGGGCAAGAATCGCACATTTTCTTAAAAACCCAATTTCCTCAGCCCTTGGCAGAAATTAAAGCAGAACTGTTTGAAACAGGTTACTGGGAAACAGAACTAATTCATTACACTCGGGACGATCGCCCGATTACTGTATCTAGCCGTTGGGTTATCCAAAAAGATGATGCGGGTAGACCAATTAAGATCCTAGAAATTAACAATGATGTTACCCAGCGAAAAGAAGCCGAATTAGTCTTGCAGCAATATATCCATGAAGTAGAAGACCTCTACAATAATGCTCCCTGCGGCTATCACTCCCTAGACGCAGAAGGGACAATGGTGCGGATTAACGATACAGAACTAAAGTGGTTGGGCTATACCCGCGATGAAATCCTCTATAAAATTAAGTTTTTGGATCTGCTCTCACCTGATGGAAAACAAGTTTTTTACGAGAACTTTCCCAAGTTTAAACAACAAGGATGGGTCGAGAATCTGGAATTTGAGATGTTTCATAAAGACGGCTCCAGCCGTTGGTTTAACCTGAATGCTACCGCCATCAAAGATGCAGCCGGCAACTTTTTGATGACTCGCTCAAGCTTATTCGATATCAGCGATCGCAAGCAAATCGAAAGAGAGCGAGAAAAAGCTGAATTAGCCCTGCGAGAGAGCGAAGAACAACGCCGATTAGCTCTAGACTTGACACACATCGGCTTTTGGGATTTAGACTTGCTCGCGGGAAAGCTCGTTTGGAATGACAATCACTTCACTTTACTCGGGTTAGTTCCCGATCGCCTGGAACCCAGCTATGAACTCTGGCGAGATGGATTGCATCCTGAAGACAGAGATCGAGTTGAAAGACAGTTTAGCGATGCTCTCCAATCTCGCCTCGATTACGAATCAGAATATCGAGTTGTGCATCCCGATGGCTCCGTTCATTGGCTAATGGGGCGCGGCAAAACCATTTATGACAAATCCGGACAACCCGTGCGATCGCTCGGCGTGATGCTCGATATCAGCGATCGCAAACGTGCCGAAGAAAGCCTCCGAAAATACGAGCGCATTGTATCCAATACCAAAGATGGGATTGCGCTGGTGAATCGCAACTATATTTATCTGATCGCTAATCCAGGTTATCTGTCTTGGTGCAATAAATCGGAAAGCGAAGTTGTCGGAAATTCATCCAGAAATATCTTGGGTCAGGAATTGTTCGATAACTTCATCAAATCTCGCTTAGATCTCTGCTTGACTGGAGAAACAATTCAATATGAAAAGTGGTTTGATTCTCCCAATTTAGTCCGGCAATTTTTGAGCGTTACCTATACGCCTTTCCGCGATGCAGGCGAAAATATTTTAGGGGTTATCGTTAGTCTGCGGGATCTAACCAAACTCAAACAGGCAGAACAAATGCTAGAGCTTCAGGCCGTGATTACCCGCAACATGGCGGAGGGCGTTTGCTTGGTGAGAGCCGATAATGCAATCATTGTTTATGCTAATCCTAAATTTGAGCAGATGTTTGGCTATGACTTCAATGAACTCAACGGTAAAGACGTTTCGATTCTCAACTATGCCAGCGAAGCGCTAAATCCTGAAGATGTATATCAAGCCATTCGATCTGTCGTTTTACAAGGTGGTGAATTCAGCTATGAAATCCATAATGTTAAAAAAGATGGTACTCCATTTTGGTGCAGTGCAACTTGCTCTGTATTTCAGCATCCCGAATACGGCGATGTGCTAGTTGCAGTTCAACAAGATATCACCGATCGCAAACAAGCCCAAGCAGCATTGCTACAGAAATCCCGACAGGAAAATTTGCTCTGGACTATTACTCAAGCGATTCGTCAATCTTTAGATCTCAATGCGATTTTGAATACTGCTGTCACTGAAGTCAAGCAAACATTACAAGTCGATCGCGCTGCTATTTATCGTTTCACTCCCGATTGGAGTGGAGATTTTGTAGTTGAGTCAGTCGATCCGCAGTGGGTGAAATTGGTAGGATGCAATATGCAAAAAGCTTGTGAAGATGTCTACCTCCAAGAAACTCAAGGGGGGCGCTTCCGCAATCATGAAACCTTTGCGATCGCAGATATTGACGAAGCTGGCCTGCATCCCTGTCACGTCCAACTCTTACAACAATTTCAAGCCAAAGCATATATGGCCGTCCCGATATTTGCGGGAGAACTCCTTTGGGGATTGTTAATCATCTACCAAAATACAGCACCTCGTAATTGGCCATCTTGGGAAATCGAATTACTCGAACAGATTAGCAGCCAATTGGCGATCGCCATTCAGCAATCTCAACTCTACACCCAACTTGAGATCGAATTGCAAGAACGCCAGCAAGCCACCGCCGTCATCCGAGAAGCTGAACGCCGTTGGCGATCGCTTTTGGATAACGTGCAGTTAATTGTAGTCGGACTCGATTGGTCGGGAAATATCAACTACGTCAATCCATTTTTTGTCTGTCTCACAGGCTATACTAACGAAGAAGTTTTAGGCAATAACTGGTTTGAAAACTTCTTACCTAGCTCCAAGAAACAATCAACTGAAATCGATTTTTTGGAACTGTTGACTCACAATGCTCATCCCTATTATCGAAATATTATCCTGACGAAATCCGGTGAGGAACGATGCATTGCTTGGAACAATACAACACTGCAAGATTCAGATGGAACCATCATCGGCAGTATCAGCATTGGAGAAGATATCACCGAACGCAACAGAATTGAACAAATTAAAGATGAATTCATCGGCATTGTCAGCCACGAACTGCGGACGCCTTTGACAGGAATTCAAATGTCACTGGGACTATTAAAAACTGGGATTTACGATAAAAAACCCGAAAAGTCCCGACGCATGATCGAAATCGCCCTACTTGATACCAATCGTTTGGTCAACCTGGTTAATGATATTTTAGATTTAGAACGGCTGGAGTCCGGGCGGGCATTTCTGGACAAAACCGTTTGCAAGGCCGCAGATTTGATGCAGCAAACAGTAGATGGCATCCAGGCGATCGCCACTCAACACCAGATCTCATTGATCGTTGCACCCACCGATGCAGAAATCTGGGCCGCAGCAGATGCCATCCTCCAAACCTTGACAAATTTACTGAGTAATGCTATTAAATTCTCGCCTGCGGGTGCCGCAATTCATCTGAGTGCTACAAACCAGACAGACTGCGTGCTGTTCCAAGTTTGCGATCGCGGGCGGGGCATTCCAGCCGACAAGCTAGAACTGGTTTTTGGGCGATTTCAGCAAGTCGATGCCTCGGACTCCCGCGAAAAAGGAGGAACCGGGTTAGGATTGCCCATCTGTCGCAGTATTATTGAGCGGCACGGTGGAAAAATCTGGGTTGAAAGTATCTTCGGTGAAGGCAGCACATTTTTCTTTACATTGCCGTTACCTGCGATCGAATAACCGTCAGATTCATGTTTTATACGCAGTCACAGACTATTGTTTAATCATGAGATTCAGATCCCCCCTAGCCCCCCTTTTTAAGGGGGGAACCGGAATTGCTCTCAAATTCCCCCTTCTGAAAAAGGAGGAACCGAAATTGCTCTTAAAGTCCCCCTTCGATCGGGGGATGCGAGGGGGATCTAAACTTGGTGTAAAAACGAGATTTCTCATAAGATTGCTCAAAGGTTTTACTCTTAAGTTGACATTAACAATCCCAAATCCCAAATCTAAAATCCCATGACTGACAGACTAATTCTAGTAGTTGACGATCAAGAACACCTCCGAGAACTCGTGCAAGCGTGCTTAGAAGATCTAGGCGGATGGGAAACGCTAGTAGCAGGATCGGGAGAGGAATGTTTGCAAATACTGCAAACAGAACAACCTGATGCCATTTTGCTCGATGTGTCTATGCCGGGAATGGACGGGATTGCTGTCTACGATCGCCTCCAGTCCGATCCCAAGACGCGATCGATTCCGGTGATTCTGCTGACAGCCAAAGTCCTGCCCAGCGATCGGGCTAAATTCGCCGAAATGGGCGTTACCGGGGTAATTTCCAAACCCATCCAACCCACCAGCCTGACGGTAGAAGTTGCAGAGATATTGGGCTGGAAGGAAGAAATTTAAGAGTCTTTGTGAAGTTTTGTAACGAGATCTGAATCTTTACCAATTCCTTACCGTTACTACCTAGCCTTCTACTATCGAACCAAAAACTTGTGGTAGAGGAGGACGGTGAATGAATGCTTTTCAAGCATCGAAGGATCTGAGCCAGTATCTGGAGGGTTCATTTTCTAGTTTGCTCAAGGGTGGTCAGCAATTAACACTTTGGATGCGCAATACAGGAAAAACGCCGATCGCAGCCATTACGATTCACGAAAGCGAGACAACACTGATGCTGAAAGTTCACATTTTGGGCATTCATCTAGTCAAGCTGGATCTCCAAATCACTCCAGAAACTCTTCTAATTCAAGGTCAACCGACGGAAGCGACTCTAGTTGAAGGTTATTTTCGTCCTAGTAGATTTGAAAGTCTCATCGCGTTACCCCACCCCGTAGAACCTGAAACCTGTCGCACCCAGATCCAACCCGATGGTGTGAAAATTCAGCTTGCTAAGCAGTCGATCGCTCAGCAATCCAAACTTTGCATTGAACTCCCAACTGCAAATTCGATCTTTGGCTGAAAAAGTGTAGCTTGCAGTCAATTGGAAACCGAACCATTAATTTTTCAACAGTTAAATAAATGAAGGCTTTGGAAGTGGTTTATATGGCCACCAAAACAATTTTACTGATTCACAAAGAACCAAATATGCGGGAGCTAGTACAAGCTTGTTTAACCGATTTGGCAGGTTGGAACGTGCGAGTTGCCAATTCCACTTTAGAAGGCTTGCGACAAGCGAAACTACATCAGCCCGATAGCATTATTTTGGATATTTCTGCCGGAGAAATGGAGGAATTCCTATTTCTCAAAGAACTAAGAACACAACCCGAAACCCAATCAATTCCAGTTGTGCTGCTAACTCTCAAAGCGAAATGGGTTGATTTGCAACGGAACTTATTCCCCCAAGATCAAATAGCAGCAGTGATTGTGAATCCCCTCGCTCCAGCTATGCTGTCCGTTCAGATTGCTCAGGTGTTGGGCTGGGATTTAGATTAGATTCTCACATCGATACAAACTCAGAGACTGGGTGTCAGAAACCGGGTTTTTTTACGCAAATCCTGCATGGGAGCGACGAGAGTAAATAAAAAACCCGGTTTCTTTGGCGTGGTGCGTGCAACACAGACTGCGATCGTTGGAAATAGGCATAAGTGCTCTGCGACACCACTATTGTTACGAAATATTTTAAATTTACTCAATTTATTAACAAACATATATTTTTTACAAAATCTTTACTTTTCACTTTTAGAGTGATGTCGTTGGTGAATCAACCCAACTTACAGCGCTTGGCAACAAAAGTGAAACACATCTGAGGTAAAAAAGAGGTTTTTATGATAGACGACTCCGGCAGCTCAAATCAAATCGTCGATCGCGTTAGCCAAAATACAGATTGCCCGTGCTGCTCGAATCGAATGCTCCGTCACTTTCGCCAGCAAGAGGTGTACTGGTTTTGTCGGGAATGTTGGCAAGAAATGCCTGTTTACAACCTTAATAGATGTAGTTTATTGCCATCTAGAGCAAGTCTCAATAAAGCAGTCGTGCAAAAAAGTTATAGTTTGTCAACCGATTTGAGAGTCGCGGTTGTCGGGGTTTGAGATTTGAGATTAAAAGTAAAAATCCCAAATCCCAAATCCCCAAAGGGTTGAGACTAGAAAGTAAACGTAGTTCTCACCACCCCAATCACCAAATCAGAATTATTCTTATTGTGGTCGGGAGCAGTCAGCCAAATCAGACCAGGAGTGATCGAAATATTGTCGCTCAACTTAAACTGATAGAACCCTTCAATGTGCAGGGAAGTATCCTTATCTTCCGGCAAAGTCCGATTAGTAGAACTCGTGACTCGCGGCTCCATCCCTACCAGAAAGCCCGCTACATTTCCCTCTGTCAGCAAATCGGGAAAAGCCACAGTAACGGCCCAGTTCCAGATTTTTTGGTCTCCGCGCTGTACAGAACCCGTAGGAGTAACCAAATTAGATAAAATGCGCTGGTTAGTGTAACCCGCCCAACCGCCAATTGCCAAGCCAGGCCGCACTCTCCACGAAGCTTGCGCGCCGTAGGAATTGCTAGAAGTCTTGAGGTTATCTTCAGTATCTAGCCCAAAAGAAGCGAGACGAACTGGGAAATTAGAAGCATTGCTACCCGTACCGGTCACAAAGTTGTAGGAATTAACGTAAGTTAAACCTAAAGCCATAGTGCTTGTCGGTTTAAAAGTCAACTGAGCCAAAGCACCGTAGGAACCGTTGAACAAGCCGTTACCCCGCGTCGGGCTCGCAGCGTTGCCGGCCAAATATCCCAAACTCAGCTCTAGTTTTTCTCCAAACTGCTGCCGCAGAGCGATACCAGAACCGGCAGTCAAATAGTAAATTGGGTTGCGAGTACCGAAATTAGAAAGAGCACCGCTGCCACCATCTCCGTCAAAGTAAGGATTCACAGTATTAGTGAAATCGTCAGCAGCGCCGGCATTGGCTTCGAGAATTACAGTAGTGCTTTTGCCTAGGGGGAATTGGTAAAGTAGCGCATCTAAAGCTACAGTATTGCTAGCAGTAGCGAAAGGCCCGGCATTAAACCGCAATTCCCCTTCAGCAGTTTTGGTATTGTTAGTAGAAAACGAACCCAAATTTAAAACTTGCAGTCGAGTTCTGAGCAAATCTTGACCAGAAAAACTCGTGTCAAAATTCAGACGAACCCTGCTGCCAAAAGCCGTCGTTCTATCGGCGTCGCGGCCGTTAGCGTCTTCTCCCCTGGCGATACCAGTCAAAGCAAATATCACTTCGCCATTGAGTTTAGTGGTAGTCGAAAACTGATTTGCTTCTAATTCAGCCGTGCGCGCTTCCAAAGCATCGACGCGGCCGCGCAAAGTTGCCAATTCCGCGGCAAACTCTTCTTGTAACTTTTGCACAGCAGCCAAATCTTCTTTGGTTGCGAGAGTTCTGCCACCGCCTTTAATCAGCTCGTTCACCTTATCCAAACAGGCATTTAAACCCGCTGCAAACTCGTAGCGAGTCATCGCCCGGTTGCCGCGGTAAGTGCCGTCTGGATAGCCAGCTATACAACCGTAGCGCTCTACTAGGGATTGCAAAGCTTGGAATGCCCAATCGGTGGGCCGAACGTCAGAAAGTTGCGAAACTGAGGTTACTTGGCCGATAGTATCTTCGCTGCCGCCTTCTGCGCTGTATTGGTTGATTTGTTCTAAAACATTTGAGGGCGGTTGAGGTTGCGCAATTGGAGGAGTTGATTGGGAAATCTGCTCGGGTTGTGCGGCCGCTTTTTCGGCGCTGAAATTAGTCGGTGCGGCGGCGGGTTCCGTTTCGCTGAAGTTTGCGGGCGCGACTGCGGAGATTTTCTCCGCGACAGGTGGTTCGGTACTTAAGTTGGCGGGCGCGACTGCGGGTTTGGTTTCGCTTAAGTCTGCTGCTGCAACTGCGTTGTTTTCCGCTGATGCGGCTGGTTCGGCAACTGGGGCTATTTTCGCTTCAAGACTTTCTTTCTCAATAGTTGGAACAGTCAAGTTGCTAGTTAGTGACGTTGGTTCGGCCGTCACTGCTGCTATTTCAGGCTGTGCTGCTTCGGTTGCAGCACCTGCTAATTCCAATTGATTGGCTTGAGCAGTGGCAATTTCTACAGGTTGCTCTGCTGCTAGGGCTGTCGAAGATACGACTAAACTTGCTGCTAGTACAGCGGGACTGATTAAGAGTCCTTTCCACAAAATTCTTGACATTTTTACCTCACACCACGTTAATTCGATCGCCCGTTCCGCATATTTGGGCGATCGCAAATCACCTACAGTATTCCGCCTAATAGTATTTTTTGTCAACAATCGGCGGTAATTTTCCCGCAGAGTGTGGTTTTGCTGTCCCTGATTTCACAAAAACCGCGTTTATTCCCAAAATCCTGGGTTTGAGCTAAATACCTACGTAAAAACCCGCTAGATGGTTCGATATTGCGTAAGCGATCCCTCGGTAAGACTAATATTGACAGAATTGGCGCTAACAAATCGTTCGATCGACTACATACAAGTGAAAAAACTCAAATACGCCCTAGTTCATGAATGGTTGACGCCCTTAGCTACGGGCGGTTCAGAACTCGTAGTGCAGGAAATCCTCAAATACATAGACGCTGATATCTATGCCCTCATCGACTTTGAATCGGCGAATCCCGAAAGCTATCTGTTTCAAAGACAGATTGGCACGACATTTTTGCAGCATTTCCCTAAGGCCCGCAGCGGCGTGCAAAAATATTTGCCATTCCTGCCGATCGCGATCGAACAACTAGATCTGCGAGAATACGACATCATCCTTTCATCATCCCACGCCGTCGCCAAAGGCATCCTCAGCAGTCCCCAGCAACTGCACGTCTGCTATTGCCACACGCCCATGCGCTACGCTTGGGACTTAACTTTTGACTATTTGCGCAGCAGCAAAGCCGGACGGGGCATCCCGGGCTTGCTGACGCGATATTTGTTGCACCGACTGCGGCAGTGGGACGTACTTTCGGCCAACCGCGTCGATTATTTCATCGCCAACTCCCAACACACGGCGCGCCGAATTTGGCGGTGCTACCGACGGCGCGCTGAGGTGATTTATCCGCCGGTAAATATCGAGAGATTTTCCTTGATGCGGCAAAAACAAGACTTTTACGTCACAGTGTGCCGGTTGGTAAGCTACAAAAATGTAAGTGCGATCGTCCAAGCATTCAATCAACTCGGGCGCACTCTAATTGTCATCGGCACCGGGCCCGAATTAGAAATGATTCGGCAAATCGCCAAACCCAACGTGCAACTACTCGGCTGGCAGCCCGCCTCCGTAGTGGAAAAGTACATGGCAGAGGCGAAAGCCTTTGTCTATGCAGCTTGCGAAGATTTTGGCATCGCTTTAGTAGAAGCTCAAGCTTGCGGGACACCAGTAATTGCCTATGCGGCAGGCGGCGCTTTGGAGACAGTGCTCGACATTCGCCAACACCCAGAAACTGGCACAGGTTTATTTTTCCCCTCCCAAACCGCAGCAGCAATAGTCGAAGCCGTCGAAGAATTTGAGCAGTTGGAAGGCAAATTTGCGCCAGAAATGGCACGGTTGCGCGCCTCCGAGTTTGCCCCGGAAGTTTTTGAGCAGCGCTATCTAGCTTTTGTGGAACATTGCTATCAGGAATTTCTCTCAGGCGATTTTACCAAGTCTGGAACTTGAGAGGGTCCGATGGGGATCGGGAGAGAGGGAGAAAATCTTCCTTTCGCCTTCACAAGCCCTCTGGATAAGCGCACTGTTCCTTCTGAAGGCTTCATAAGCGCTCAAAGCCTCTCTGTATAAGTGCTTTGTCCATTCTTCCTGATTCCGACTTCACGCTTGACTTCTGAAGGCTTCAGAAGCGCTCAAAGCCTCTCTGTATAAGTGCCTTGTCCATTCTTCCTGATTCCTGATTCCTGATTCCGGATTCCTGATTGCTTCTGCCTTCAGAAGCCCTCTAAACCTCTCTGTATCAGTGCCTTGTCCATTCTTCTTGATTCGTGATTCCTGATTGCTTCTGCCTTCAGAAGCGCTCAAAACCTCTCTGCATAAGTGCCTTGTCCATTCTTCCGACTTCCTTCAGCCTGATTGCGACTTCACGCTTGACGAATTCCGAAGGCAGAAAATTGAGTATTTGAAACATAATTCAGAGAACAAAGCGTCTTGAGGCTTTATGATCATGACTGTGTGTGGTGTGAAGTGAAGGAGTAAGATGACTGCCGACAGCCAACTAATCTCCGGCAAGGTAATTCGAGCGATCGCGAGACGCGGTTTTGGGCCAGTCCTGCAAGGAGACAGACGCATAAGTCGTTCTCTACAGAGCCTCGACGGAGAATTTTTCAAGCGGTTATTTGACATCCTGTTTTCCTTATCGGTTCTGATCCTGTTTGCTCCGGTTTACCTGCTTTTGGCTCTCTCAATCGCCTTAAGCTCGTCCGGGCCTATCTTTTACGTACAGGAACGAGTAGGCAAAAACCGTAAAATGTTTTATTGCCTTAAATTCAGAACGATGGTGGAAAATGCGGATGACATATTGCTGGAAATCATGGAAAAATCTCCGCATTTGCGTCAAGAGTTTGAGGACAATTTCAAGCTGAAACAAGACCCTCGAATTACCTGGATTGGAAGATTTTTACGAATGACCAGTTTAGACGAGTTCCCCCAGTTTTGGAATGTTTTAAAAGGAGATATGAGCGTCGTCGGGCCGAGACCTTTAGTTGAAGAAGAACTGCCGAGATACGGCCGTCACATCAACAAAATTCTCACCATCAGACCTGGGATTACAGGCTTGTGGCAAGTGTCAGGTCGCAACGACATTCCCTATCCCCGGCGAGTCCAAATCGACCTCTATTACGCCAATGACAAAAACCTTTGGATGGATTTGTGGATTGTTTTCAAAACAATTGGAGTGGTGATTTTCCCCAAAAATAACGGCGCATATTAATTATTGTCCGCAGTCAGCAATCGGTAGTTAGTTTTGTTTTTTACTGACCACTGATGCTGACTACTGACAGCAAGCGGCAAACTCTTTGTCAAAAAATTCACAGTTCCTTGATGCCGATCGAAGCATTGTGAGTTAAGGTAGAGCTTGAGCATACGACCGGCAGGCCACAACAGCCTCTGCCCGGAAAGTCCGAAGAGAATTAACACAGCCTGTCAAAGGAAAATCAGATGACCCAACGCAAGCGAGCGCTAATAACAGGTATTACAGGTCAAGACGGCTCCTACTTGAGCGAATTACTGTTAGAGAAAGGATATGAAGTTCACGGCATTATCCGGCGCAGTTCCAGTTTCAATACCGATCGCATTGACCACATCTATGTAGATCCTCACAGCGAGGGCGCACAGTTGTTTCTGCACTACGGCGACTTAACCGACGGCACTACTCTGCGTCGGATATTGGAAGAAGTTCAGCCTGTAGAAATTTATAACTTAGGCGCTCAATCTCACGTTCGAGTCAGTTTTGACTCGCCGGAATATACGGTTGATGCCGTAGGGATGGGAGTGTTGCGCCTGCTTGAAGCAGTTCGGGACTACCAGAGTCGCACAGGCATAGAAGTGCGGTTTTATCAAGCAGGTTCTTCAGAAATGTTCGGTTTGGTGCAGGAAGTTCCGCAGAAGGAAACAACTCCTTTTTATCCCAGAAGTCCTTACGCCTGCGCCAAAGTTTACGGTCACTGGCAAACAATAAATTATCGCGAATCCTACGGACTTTTTGCCTCCAACGGCATCTTGTTCAATCACGAATCTCCGCGCCGGGGCGAAACTTTTGTCACCCGCAAAATTACTCGCGCTGTTGCCAGAATTGTCGCCGGCAAGCAGAAAAAACTTTATTTGGGCAATCTCGATTCCAAGCGGGACTGGGGCTATGCTAAAGACTACGTGCGGGCGATGTGGCTAATTCTGCAACAAGACAAGCCTGACGATTTTGTCATTGCTACCAATGAGACCCATTCCATTAAGGAATTTCTCGATTTGGCATTTACTTACGTCAATTTAGATTGGCAAAAATATGTGGAGTTTGACGAACGCTACTTGCGTCCGGCAGAAGTCGAACTGTTGATTGGTGATTCGACTAAGGCGCGCCAGCAATTAAATTGGGAACCTTCTGTAACTTTTCAGGAGTTAGTACATTTAATGGTAGATGCTGACATGAAAGCTCTCGAAAAGCAGGAGCGAGGTTCTGGTAACGGATTTGATTAAGCCGCAAAACTAAGCCGTCAGTGGATTTTCCATTTTTCGATTATAGATTTGGGATTTACTCCACAGATGAATCTGAAAGCTTAAACTAGGGTCTAAAAGTTTTGACTCTCCCCGACTCCTGTCGGGGGCTGGTATCCGTTTTTGGGCGGGTCACTGCTAACAATTTGTAGGGGTAGTGCCCCTGTCTGCCCCGATTGGCGAAATGCGCGTACCGGGGCATTACCCCTACACGCAGTTTACAACTGAATGAGAGGATTGTTGCAGCTATTAGTGCGTAGGGCGATCGACATTCAGACAACCAGCTTAACTGATCGCCAAACTTTCGGCTGCGCGGGCCAACAAAAACATTAAAATCACGGTTGAGCAGTCGCAGCCGATAAATCTCTGGCTCAGATACGCACGGCAATTTGTCCCGATCTGGGACTGCTAAAACAGATTTGTTGGCAAGCCCGTGCTGTAGCGGAAAGCTTTTTTGCTAAAGTAACAATTTTAGAGTGGAAATTGTCGATCGACCCTTATTCAAAATTCTGAGGATAAAATTATGACCAGCTTGGATTTAAGCAGCAAGCGCATTTTAGTCACGGGCGGCGCCGGTTTCCTCGGCCGTCAGGTAATCGACCAATTAGTCAAAGCAGGCGCCGATGCTGATAAAATTTCAGTTAGTCGATCGCGCGACTGCGACCTGCGCGTCATGGAAAACTGCAAGCGTGCCGCCGACCAACAAGACATCATCATACACTTAGCAGCCCACGTCGGAGGCATCGGTTTAAACTTAATCAAACCGGCAGAACTATTTTACGACAATTTGATGATGGGCGCGCAACTAATCCACGCAGCCTACGAAGCAGGAGTCGAAAAATTCGTCTGCGTCGGCACAATTTGCGCCTATCCCAACTTAACACCAGTTCCCTTCAAAGAAGACGACCTCTGGAACGGCTATCCAGAAGTAACCAACGCACCTTACGGAATAGCAAAGAAAGCCCTATTAGTGCAACTGCAATCCTACCGCCAGCAGTACGGATTCAACGGTATCTATTTGTTACCAGTGAATTTGTACGGGCCCGAAGATAACTTTGACCCGAAAAGTTCCCACGTCATCCCCGCATTAATTCGCAAAGTCCACGAAGCCCAAGAAAGAGGAGACAAAACGCTGCCAGTTTGGGGCGACGGCAGCCCCAGCCGCGAGTTTTTATATTCCACAGATGCCGCACGCGGAATTGTGATGGCAGCTCAATCTTACAACGAATCTGACCCGGTTAATTTGGGAACCAATAGCGAAGTTAAAATTCGCGATTTAGTGGAAACAATTTGCGAATTGATGGGATATCAGGGAGAAATTGTTTGGGAAACAGACAAGCCGAACGGTCAGCCGCGCCGCTGTTTGGATACGGAAAGGGCTAAGGAAAGGTTTGGTTTTGTAGCTGAGGTGGAGTTTAAGGAAGGGTTGAGAAATACGATTGATTGGTATCGAAAACACGCAGTTTAAGTGTGAAAAAATCCCCGGTTTATTCAATAAATCGGGGATTTTTTTTGATGATAGACGGCGGTTGAAACCGCGGAGTTTACGGGCACACAAACGATGTCCGCGCCTTCGCCGACTAAGAAATTATATCAGATCGTGTCCGTTCGATGAGCGTCACAAAAACCGTTCGTAGTGTGGACTTTAGTCCGCTTTATATTGCGGACTCAAGTCCACACTACGAACCAATCTTATATCTGTCAATCGAGCGGACACGATATCAATCGATCGCCTCTCGGGGAGGGTTATCCTACAATAATTACTTGGGGAACATCTTTATTGTAAAATAAATTATTTTCACAAAATGTTTATTTGGGAATGGAACTAAACCAGCAGAAAGAACTTTTTAGCAAAGCTTATGTACGTGCCGTTGCAGCCGTGGCAGGTTTCTCGATCGATCTGTTAGAATTAGACTTGAACAGCATCGACCTACAAATCACGGCTGGCAGTGGTGAGGGAAGCGTTTATTTTCCCGAGTTGAAGTTACAATTGAAATGTACTTCAAGAGACTTGATAGACGGCGACTGCATCCGATATCCGCTCAAAGTCAAAAACTACAACGATTTGAGAAAGAATGCCCTAGTACCTCGAATCTTAGTTGTAGTTTTAGTACCGGAAAATCTAGAAGACTGGTTGCAGCAGTCAGAATCGGAACTCTGCATGAAAAATTGTGCCTACTGGATGTCATTGCGGGGACAGCCAGAAACACAAAATATAGGAAATGTGACTGTTTCTTTACCCCCCAGCAATCAGTTTACAGTAGAAGCTCTTAAGTCAATGATACAACGCATTAGTGAGGGAAGTTTGCCATGAAAGTAACTGTAAGAGATAGTCACATCCTGAAAACAATTGAGCCAAATGTGTTAGAGAAATACTTACAGATAAATGGCTGGCATAAAGCTCGTCAATTTTATGAGGGATTCATTTGGAGCAAGAAAAATTCTGTGAGTCAGGAGGGGGAAGTATTGGTTTCGCCTCACCAAGATTTTGATGATTTTGCAGAGGTGATGTGTCGGAACTTAAAAGCATTAGAAGTGGTGGAAAATCGTTCTCAGCTAGATATTCTCAGCGATTTAATCACGGCTTTACCTAATGTTGCAATTTCGGGATGGATTAATAAAGTACACGAGGCAGAATCTGCTGCCCAAATTATATTAATGGGATTTGTGGTGGGGAAGCTGAGAAAAATTAATCTGAAATTGAGCGGCTCTGATTATCAGTTAGCCCTCAAGGCTTATGAAACGCGATCGCCCGTAACCTGTTTTGGCGATTTAATTAAAGAAAATGACGGTTTCGTGCTAAACAATCCGCGCGATTTTGCCCTGCTGACTGAGGCTGAATTAATTAAATAATTCGGGAAATCCTGGTTGTGGTACAATATCAAGCAAAAATTATTGTGCCGATCGCATTACAGGAAAACAGGTTGTGCAAACTCTAAAATTAGGTGCATCGGGTTCCGATGTTGTGAAACTGCAAAAACGCTTGCTGGAGTTAGGTTTGAATCCAGGCACTGCTGACGGTAAGTTTGGGCCGAAAACAGAAGCCTCCCTCAAACAGTTTCAAACCAATCAAAAATTTTTGGCAAACGGCATAGCGGGCCCGGAAACCCTCGCTGCTTTGTTCCCTGGGGAACCTTTGGGGTCGTCACTTTTATCATACAGGGCGATCGAGCTAATCTTAGAATTTGAGGTTGGCGGCGGGCGGCAATATTACGAAAAGCTGTTGCAGCGCCCAACTTGGCCGGAAGGAGCATCGGGAATTACGATCGGCATCGGCTACGATCTAGGTTACAACACAGTAGAAGTTTTCAACCAAGATTGGCAGAAATTAGGGGATGTCGAGCGCCAGCGTTTGAGTGATTGCTGCGAGTTGACAGGAGAAGCCGCGAACAATCGTTTAGATAGTGTTCGAGACATAATTGTGGCTTGGGAATTAGCATGGGACGTTTTTAATGTTGTCACCGTGCCGAAATTTTACAATCAGACAAAAGAAGCATTTCCCGGTTTAGAAGAATTACCACCAGATGTTCAGGGAGGATTGGTAAGTTTGGTGTTCAATCGCGGCCCGAGTATGGAGGGAAACCGCCGCCGGGAAATGCGCGCTATCCGGGATTTAGTGCCGAAAAAAGATGTGCAGGGAATTGCCGATCAAATCCGGGAAATGAAGCGGATTTGGGAGGGAACGAGCATTGCAAAAGGTATCGGGAGACGGCGGGATGCGGAAGCAGATTTAATTGAGGGAAGTGCTTAAAGATCGCTCGGGATTTTATTATAAAAGCCCGAGCGTTAATTCAATTCAGGACGCTTTTGATATAAGGTTATGATAGGATGAATTGCAAGGAGCTATATAATTAGTTAATGAGTGGCATTAACCGCGAACTAACACCAGACCCAAGAACCAGTTTATTTGACAAACATCTTCCCGAAACGCCACAGGTACAAAGACTGCTGAGAAAAGAAGAAAAAGCTCATGTGTTTAATGACAGAGCCACAAGGGATTTAGTGATACAAGCTATTATAGATAGAGGAGAGCCTACAGGAATTGATGATGAAACCGATGACTACGATCGCTACGGGCTATACTTTGATTATCCTATAGGTCATCAAATCAGAGCCGACGGCAGTCGCATTCCGCTGTATTACGCAGAAATTAAAATAATCAAAGGAACCGATAATTACCATGTTATCCCCCGCACAAAACCTCGTCGAACAAGTCAATGATTGGGAATTTATCGAGTTGTGGGTAGATCCGATTGTTTTCCCGCCTCGGATTCTGATGTTAGTCGGTGGCAAAAATAGTAAGTGTGGTATTTACGAACCATCGCCGAATTATAAACTGCTGTTTTTAGGTTCAAGTTACGATGAGGCTCACTCGTGGCTACTCGAAGATGATTATGAGAGAGTTGATGGGAGGCTTTTAGCCTCGGAAGTAGTTTGAGTGAATAAAAATAAGGGCGATCGCCCTTTAGCGCAAAAAGGGCGATCGCTTTTGATATAAGGTTATGGTAAACTCAATCGCAAGTTTCTTGTCTAATGAGTTGATGAGTGTCATTAACCGTGAAAGGAAGCGAGAATTATCGTGTTATCCCCCCACAAAACCTCACCACACAAATCATGGTTAATTCCTTGAAAAGCTGGGGGAATCAATTTAAAATGCCAGCATCAAACCGGCGATAATTTGTAATATGTGGATGAGAGCCTCAATAGACAATCCCAGTGAACTCGCCAAGGCCCCCATCGCCGACGCTATTTCAGGAAGAGCTGCACCTGAACTGATTAAAGCTACGAACTGGCTTATTATTTCAATAACAGCGGGTACGTTAGCAGCCAAGCCAAACACAGCCGCAACAGAAACTGCTCCAACCTTGAGAGCTTCGAGTAGTATCGTTAGCTGTTCGATCGCGTCTGGGCCTTGGGTGTGAATGTAATCTAAAATTTGTGCAATTGCTGCTACCAGTGCGTCCATACTTTTTTCCTTTTAGGGTAAAATGCCTACGATAAATCAATACTGTCAGTCAACTAACTGAAAAAGCATTTCAAAAAATAGTCGGATTATTTCCAGCCAACTCAACTCATTTCTCATCTTGCTTCGTACATTATTTAGCTTTTCAATATGTTAGATAAAATCAAGATTTTAAATAACCAGCCACTCAAAAGTAACATGACTGAAACTGCCAAAGCAGCAGCATTTTCGGGAATTCCTGAAATTTTGTGACAGCCCGTGTAAATCATTAAAATTATGTAGGTTATAGCCACCACCGTAACTATAGCAACAATTTCAGCATTCGGAATTCCTAAAATACTACTGATTAATAGCAATAAAGAGGCAGGAACTAAAGCGACACCAGCAATGAATATATCCCCTTGAAAGCTTCCATATCCCCGAAATAGTTTGCGTGTCAAAAAACTAGCCCCTGCTATACTCAAAAAATTAGCAGCGCTGGCAACTATTAAATTAAATAATGAACTGCCAGAGTTGTCTGGGAAAAATTTGTGGCACGCGAATACAAAGCAAACTACATATACTATTCCAAAAGCAATTCCAACTCCTAAAGCACGTTCCTTACCTAATCCTTGAAAAAAAACTGGAAGACCGCCAACAGGATTAATTAGAAAAATCTTTAATCCTTGAATAGCGTCATTAAGAGTTGATTTAACTTTGCTGGCGACTTCAGTAGCCATTTCATTTTGATTTTGGTTGTCATTCATGATTATTTTTTTAGATAATTATTTTGGTTGTTGGCAAACTCAAAAAAAACCTAGTTATTTTTTCTTGCTCTTACATTAATGCTATGCAAAAACAGTTGATCCATTAGCCATTGCCACTAAACTTTTTGACAACTTTTATATGTATATCAAAGACATTGGCAACATCTTTAACCGTCTCCTTTTGTTCTTGCGACAGCGGGCATTTCAGCTTTGATTCTTTTTTGGGTTTATTAGTCATGACTTTATATTTTAATGTTTGGCTACAGGGTACTAACAGTGACGGACAGCTTATATTTGAAAATTACACCATCCTCATAATGAAGTCAAGTCATAAAACATCAGAAAATATCACAAATTTAATATTTCTTAATGTCATTGAATGTCAGATGCGAGCGGGATGTCAGAAAATGTCAGAAAAAGTCTGATACAATATGAGCATTCCCCTACCTACCCGACCGATGGACGTGAAAGAACTCTTGAGGTTAGCTGACAACCTAGTTTTTGCCAAGACGGGAGAACACTTGGACGATCTGCAAAAAGCTATCCTGCTGGGTGTATGGGAAGGTCAAAAATACTCTCAAATCGCAGAAGCATCATATTGTAGCGAAGGTCACATCAGGAATATCGCCTCAAAATTATGGAAGCGTTTATCAAATGTCTTAGGTGAAGAAGTTACTCAATCAAATTTACGCTCTGCACTTGAAAGACAACAATTATATATCGTTTCATCAAATTTTGGAAATGATTTTCTACATATTGGTAACGTCAATGTTTGTACCGATACCCAATCTCCTGAAGTTCCAAAAGATCGATCGCCCTCAACTCCCACCCCAGACACCTCAAAACCCCAAACCCGACTAGACTTAGCAGATGCACCTCATATTTCATTGTTGTGCGATTCGCCTGATGGCGATAGCTTCGCCGCGCGTACATCCGAACTCGCCACCCTCGAAAAATGGATTGTCCAAGACAAGTGCAACCTCGCAGCCATATCAGGACTCAGCGGCATCGGCAAAACCGCACTTTCCCTCCACCTCATCCCACAAATTCAGCATCACTTTGACTGCGTAATTTGGCGAAATCTCCGCACCTCCCCACCCCTCGGAACCACCCTAAAAAACCTGATTCAATTTATCGCCAATCAACCGGAAACCGAATTATCAGTCAGCATTGGCGATCGACTTTCCCTGTTAATGGAATATCTGCGAAAAAACCGCTGTCTCATCATCCTCGACGACGTGCAAACTCTCCTCAGCAGCGGACAACTCGCAGGAAATTACCGCCCAGACTGCGAAAATTACAGCATCCTCTTCCGACAAATCGGAGAAACAACCCACAACAGTTGTTTCATCCTCCACACTTGGGAAAACCCCAGAGAAATTACCGCATTAACAGGCGAAAACTCACCAGTTCGTACTTTACAACTCAAAGGTATAGGTACAGATGCTACCGAAATTTTCCGACAAAAAAGTTTACTTAACCCCGAAAAATGGGAATACCTAATTAATGCCTACCGAGGCAATCCATTGTGGTTAAAAATAGTCGCCACCACCATTCAAGAAATATTTCGAGGCAGGGTTTCAGATTTTTTGAAATATGATATACTATTTGTCGGGGAAGAATTGGCAGCAGCATTGCACCCGCAGATAAATCGCTTGTCAGAATTAGAGAAAAAGCTCATCTGCCGCCTCAGCCGCGAAGCGAATTCAGTTTCAATAGAGCAATTGCTACAAGATGCCGATTTATCGCCCTCGGAGTTATTCAACGGGCTGCAATCTTTGGGGAGGCGATCGTTGGTTGAAATAGAGGAAATGGATAATGAAACGCGATTCAGTGTTTGTCCTGTGGTGAGACAATATGTGTTATCTAATTCGGTTAATTGCTCGTGATATTTGTAGGGACTGAGGCAGTGTCTAAGACGTGTCAACTTAAAGTCTGAAACCTCTGACAAATCTCGCTTATAGCCGAGTCTAGATCCCCCCTAGCCCCCCTTAAGAAGGGGGGGGCAAGAAGGACTATTTCGTCCCCATTTTTTAGGGGGGAAGCGTCCATTTCTCAAAGTCCCCGCAACGATTCGGGGGGAAGCGTCCATTTCTCAAAGTCCCCGCAACAATTCGGGGGGAACCGTCCATTTCTCAAAGTCCCCCTTCTTAAGGGGGATTTAGGGGGATCTGGCCTCGGCAACAAACAAGAGATACAAAGGACTTTAGCGTTAAGTTGACACTAATTGGCAGTGCGGTGTCCCTACCCTTTTTCGCGTTCATTTAAACTGATTGAATATGAAATATGCACTCTCCTCAACCTTCATTAACTAAAACACAATTAAGACGATCGCTCCTGAACACCCGCAAATCCCTAGGAGCCCAAGAATGGAGCCAAAAGAGCGAGATACTTTGCAATCATTTGCAAAACTCGCCCCTATTTACCGAAGTAAAAACAATCCTCGCCTACTTTAGCTTTCGCCAAGAACCAGATTTAAGTCCTCTATTCGCAACTTCCCGCACGTGGGGATTTCCCCGCTGTGTTGGTAAAGACTTATCCTGGCACATCTGGCAGCCCGGAGATGCTTTACATACTGGAGCTTACGGCATCCTAGAACCGCTGCCTGATGCCCCGAAAATCGACCGCTCAGAAGTAGATTTAATCCTCGTACCCGCCGTAGGTTGCGATGTTCGCGGCTATCGCTTGGGCTACGGTGGCGGCTATTACGATCGCCTGCTCAGTTTACCTGAGTGGGAATCAAAAATTGCGATCGCCACAATCTTTGAATTTGCCTTGCTAGCCCAGCTACCCGATGACTCCTGGGATAAACCGCTGCACGGAATTTGCACCGAAAACGGGTTAAAAATGATACACCAACAATCCAGAAGGTCGATCGAGCAGTAAATGTTAGCTAATTATGCTTAGATCCATGTTTATATGTATTATGACTCACACACTCCCAACAAAGACACCGGGTTTTTCAACCGAGATTGAGGGTTTTAAGCAAATATTTTGGCTAAAAAATCCGGTTTCTAGGCATCTGTGCGTCAGTCCTCTGTATTCTACAGAAAGTCCTATTCCCGCGATCGGGAAACGGTCAGTCTGTTTTAATCTAAGATCTAAAATCCCAAATCTAAAATAGTATGGCTCAACGCTACGTTCGAGTTAAAACAACACAAGGACACATCCATTACGGTTTGCTGCAACTCAGCCGCAGCATTCAAGTATTTGATGCACCACCTTGGTTAAAAGGACAACCAACTGATTTGGAACTTTCACCAGATACTTACCAAATTCTCGCCCCGTGCTCTCCCTCAAAAATCGTAGCCGTCGGCAAAAACTATGTCGATCACGCCGCCGAGATGGGAACTCCAGTACCCGCTGAACCCTTGCTGTTTTTCAAGCCTCCCAGCGCTGTCATCCCCGCAGGTGGAGCGATTCGCTATCCGCAGCAGTCGGAAAGGGTAGACTACGAAGGAGAATTGGCCTTGGTAATTGGCGAACATTGTACCAACTGCACTCCCGAACAAGCACACAGCAAAATTTGGGGCTATACGATCGCCAACGACGTAACAGCCAGAGATTTGCAAAAGCGAGACAACCAGTGGGCGAGGGCGAAAGGGTTTGATACATTTTGTCCGTTGGGGCCTTGGATTGTGCGCGAATTGAGTCCGGCTGCACAGTTGCAGACTTTTGTCAATGGGAGCGATCGACCGGTGCAATCATCTCAGATCGATCGCATGGTATTTTCCCCAGACTTTATCGTCTCCTACATCAGTCAAGTCATGACTCTGATTCCCGGCGATGTGATACTGACTGGAACGCCGCAAGGGGTAGGGCCGCTGCAAATAGGCGATCGAGTCCGCATTGAAATAGAAGGCATTGGCAGTCTTGAAAATACAGTCATTGGTCAGTAGTCAGTAGTCAGTAGTCAGTAGTCAGTAGTCATTAGTGGGGAGAGCGCGTGCGTGAAATGGTTTACTCGTTCAGGGGCGAGAATCATCGCTAAACCAGCCCTAAAAATCCCTAGAAGAAATTGTTTTTTTTGGACTTACTAATTAAGAGCTGATGACCAATGACCGATGACCAATGACCGATGACCAATGACTAATGACTAATGACTAATTTATCGTACCTGCATATAAACAGCATCGGAAAGCGGAGGAATTTCTGCATAGCGTCCCAGCGCCGACTGCACGACTGCATAGAAAAATGCAGCCAAAACGCCCAAAAATACCATGTTATACAGAGTTTCTGCAATAAATGCGACTTGGAAGCCTTTACCTAAAATCGGCAAAACCAGACCGCACAGCATCAAAACAATGTCTAAAAGAATGGCCT
The DNA here is from genome assembly GCF_036702665.1 of Microcoleus sp. Aus8_D2. Classification (NCBI taxonomy): domain Bacteria; kingdom Bacillati; phylum Cyanobacteriota; class Cyanophyceae; order Oscillatoriales; family Microcoleaceae; genus Microcoleus; species Microcoleus sp. Aus8_D2. The sequence continues at coordinate 496 of NZ_JAUBUN010000029.1, read as the reverse complement.
GCATCGCATTAAAACGAATGAAGTGACTGATGTTTTCGTTTCTAACTACTCCTAAATAAAGGGCAAAGAAAATAATCAAGCTAGCGAAGGGCAAACTATAAATCTGAAGCAAGGGAGCTAGCGGTAAAACAAACAGTTTCAGGACAGGAAACTGTGAAAACAGATACCCGCCGAACTTCAGCCCGTCAATGAGCGGGAGCAAATAAGGCAAACAAGCAAAAATCCGGTCTGGAACAGTCGTAGATCCGCGCCAAGTCATAATGAACTCTCCTGAGTCGATCGATAAACTATCAATTCCCGTTAAACTCAGGATAACGCAGCAGGCTCAGTTCCGACTCGCCCGGAAGTTTCCCACACTCGATCGCCGAGTAGATTCAGGGGTACTTAGATCGACTCGGGTTCAATAGTCACCATGCCCGATGCCCGATGCCCCATGCCCCATGCCCCATGCCCCATGCCCCATGCCCCATGCCCCATGCCCCATGCCCCATGCCCC